>NZ_JBQCLK010000023.1:0-99996 GCF_051966115.1 Paenibacillus sp. SAFN-117 | reverse complement strand
AAAAATGAATTGGCAAGGGTCTAGTTTCGTATTGCCTAAAAGTTACTTTAAGCGTATCTAGATTTTCAAGGTAGTTTGATCATTTTCGCCCATTCGCTTGAATTTAACTGTACAAAATACAGTTAGTCCCCCATGCAAGCTTGGTCGCACCGAAAGTTGAGTGCTAAAGACCAACAAATTTGCAGGTCCTGCAGAGGATTTTCATCGAACTGATTCCACCGAACTTATTAAATGCCGGGGATCTTCTCCCGTTTATGCTTCGTACGGAGGTAATGCTTCTCTAGCTTCTCGGCGCTGGCCGGGTCAATCTCCTTACCTTCCAGGTAGCTGCTGTTATCCTCATACGAGACGCCCAGCTCCTTCTCGTCGGTCTGTCCTTCCCACAGTCCGGCTGTAGGCACCTTGTCGATGACGCTGCGCGGAACACCGAGCTTCTCGGCCAGTTGACTGATCTGCCGCTTGTTCAACGAGCTGAGCGGATTGATGTCGACCGCACCGTCCCCATACTTGGTGAAAAATCCGGTTAGTGCCTCAGAAGCATGATCGGTGCCGACAACGATCAAATTCAGCTCGAAAGCCAAGGCGTACTGTACGACCATTCTTGTACGAGCCTTGATGTTTCCTTTACCCGGAATGCTGATATGTTTGTGAATTCCAAGCCCCTTCAGGCTGTGTTCGACCTCCAGGGCGATTTCATCCACCGCCTCCTCAATATTCGTCTCCGCCTTATATTTCAAGTCGAACGCCTGCGCCACCGCGTAGCTGTCCTCAATATCCTCCTGCCGGCCATACGGCTGGAAAACTCCGAGGGTCATATATTCCTTACCCTCCTCCTGCGATAATTCGTCCGTTGCCTGCTTGCACAGACCGGCGGCTACCGCGCTGTCCAATCCTCCGCTGATGGCTATGAGCAAACCGGAGGTCCCGCTGTCCTTAACATACCTCTTAAGAAAATCGACTCTCTTGCGGATTTCCGCATCCACATCAATGACCGGCTGTACTCCGAGTGCTTCAATAATTTGACGCTGCAACGACATGGCCACTTCACCCTTTCCCTTTCATTTCAATAAATGGATTCAAGCACCGAATTTATCGGCTTGCTTTTGTTTCTCTGCTATCAGTTTAACCTTAGTTTGCGGAAAGCGCCCGCCAAAATCAAGTGGATTTTTGCCTGTACTTTTGTTAGGATGACAGAAAAGACCCTGGTTGCATAGAGCCAATGGATAACATTCCATAATAGAGAGGAGAATCAGGATGATTGATATCCATTGCCACATCTTAGACGGCGTAGACGACGGGGCGAGCGACCTGAAGGAATCTGTCGCCATGGCCCAAGTAGCTTATGTAGACGGTGTCCGCCATATCGTGGCCACTCCCCATTTCAATACAGTGTATCATGTCCCTAAATCCGTGACTTATCATAAAGTAAGACAGCTTCAGGATGCCCTGGAGAAAGCGGGCCTTCCGATCACCGTATCCTGCGGCCACGAAGTGACGCTTAAGAGCGCCGAGCAGTTCTATCAGCAGACGGAGAATGAAGAATACTGGCACTTGGACAGTGATAAAACCTTTATTCTGCTGGAGCAGCCCTGGGCGAATTACATGCCGGATTCCATTGAGGTCATCGACTACCTGATCTCCAAGGGAGTGACTCCGATCGTTCCCCATCCGGAAAGACATGTATTCTTTAGGGAGAAGCCGGCCTTATTAACGGGTCTCATCGAACGGGGAGCCTGGACTCAGGTATCGGCAGACAGCCTTGCCGGCCGCAACAATGAAGATGCCAGGAAATTCGCTCTGTGGCTGCTTGAGAATGACCTCGTTCACACACTGGCTTCCGATGCCCATAACGTCCGGCGCAAGCCTAATGTCGGAGAAGGCTACCGAATCATCGTCGAGCATGCCGGGGAAGCCAGGAAACATGAAATCATCGAGCGAATGAATCAAATCATCCCCGATGACGGGCAAGCAAACAAAAATCCTGTTACGGCTTAATCGCCTAACAGGATTATTTGTTACCCTCAGTTACCCTCAATATAGAGTCTGCAGTATCACCGGCAATATTTATCGAAGGCTTGAGTCAGATCGTTCGCGATCATCTCTGCGGAACGGTCTTCAATCTGATGGCGCTGGATGAAATGGACCAGTTCCCCGTCTTTAAACAAGGCAATGGAAGGAGATGAAGGCGGATACCCGGTAATATATTCGCGGGCTTTAGCCGTCGCTTCCTTATCCTGCCCGGCAAATACGGTGAAGAGATGGTCCGGCTTGGCATCGTGCTCAAGAGCTCTAGCCACTCCCGGACGGCATTGGCCCGCGGCACAGCCGCACACCGAATTGACGACAAGCAGCGCGGTTCCCTTGGCGTTCTCCAAGTTCTCGACCACTTCTTCCGGGGTCCGCAGCTCCTTCACACCGATTCGGGTCAGTTCATCCCGCATCGGCTGAACCATATCTCTCATATATGCGTCAAAGGACATTGACATATCGTTCACTCCCTATATTCTAGTGTATAATCTTTATTTATTATACCGCCCCGGGGAGTGAATGCAAAGGCAGTCTTTGCAGGAAGCCCGGGCTTTGCTCGGCCCATCCTTCCTTATTCTTGTTCTTGCCCGTTTTTTCGCTTCCCTGAATCCTCTTCCGGCTCCCCCCTGCCCAGATTGAACTTGTAGGAGGAGTTTTTGTCCGGATGCATGAAAATCCCGCTTTGCGGAGGAATGCCTTTCTCAAAGTAATCGCGATTCTCATTCGAATGAAACCCGGTATCTTTGAACGGATGGACCCATTGATCCCCTGCCATCACTGCCGGATCGGTGTCTGTTGTCCACTGCTCCAGCGGAGAATTCTCGGATTCATAATCATGGTCTCCGATAACCACTCCGAACGAATTGACGAATGGCTTCCGAGGACCGCGACCCTTACGGAATTCCGGCAGAAAGTTTATTTCGAATGGATCGAGGTCTTCTTGTCCTGTCTGATCCCTTATCGATCCCTCGTCCATCTCCTGTTTACGTTCATCCATCTTCTTACCAACCTCCTAGGTAGATGGGCGGTTAGGTCCGTCCAGCTTCTTGCCGCGAGCCATCTCCATCTCCTGCTCCTTACTGCGCCGCTCGTTCTGCTTTTCCTGCAGCTGCTGTTCCTTGGAGTTGTTGGATCGGTTCTTCATCGTCATCGCTCCTTTCTGCCAGTATTATGTGCCAACCCTATTCGATTTATCAGCCGCTTGCAGAAGATTCATTTCTATTCCTAAGGCCTTTAAGGTACAATATAAAGGTCTACAAGTTCTGAAGTGAAATGAGGTTCGTAATGGAATGGACTATGATGTAATCGTCATTGGAGGAGGTCCTTCCGGCTTAATGGCCAGTATTGCCGCCGCCTCTCACGGGGCGCGGGTGCTCGTTGCGGATAAGGGAAACAAGCTTGGCCGCAAGCTTGGAATTTCCGGAGGCGGCCGATGCAATGTAACGAATGCGAAAGACATAGATGAGATCATTCTTAATATTCCGGGGAACGGGCGGTTTTTGTACAGTGCCTTCGCCGAGTTCAGCAACAAGGATATTATTGCCTTCTTCGAAGGCTTGGGAATTCCGCTTAAAGAAGAGGACCGGGGTCGAATGTTTCCGGTATCGGACCGGGCGCAAACCGTAGTGGATGCCTTGATCCGCAAGGTTCGCAGCCTCGGAGTCGACATTCTCGTCAACCAACCGGTGGAGCGCGTGCTCTACAAGGATGGGAGAACCGCCGGAATCCGTCTGGCATCAGGGCAAGAAATACGGTCGTCCTGCGTCATTATCGCTACAGGCGGCAAGTCGGTGCCGCATACCGGAAGCACCGGAGACGGGTATCCGTGGGCGGAGGAAGCCGGGCATACCATCACCGAATTATATCCGACCGAGGTGCCCATAACGTCTGGTGAATCCTTCATCCAGAGCAAGGAGCTTCAAGGGCTGTCCCTGCGTAATATTACTCTTTCCGTTTGGAATGCCAAAGGGAAAAAAATCATTACCCATGAAGGAGACATGATTTTCACGCATTTCGGCCTGTCCGGTCCGGCAGCGCTTCGCTGCAGCCAATTCGTCGTCAAGGAGCTTAAACGCTCCAACAAGACGACGGTCACTCTGACCATCGATCTCCTCCCGGAGCAAAACGCCGGGCAGCTTAGCGATGAATTGCTGGCACTGGCGCGGAAAGAATCCAGGAAAGCGATCAAGAATGTCCTTAGAGAGAGGCTTCCGGACAAAATGATTCCCCTTCTATTAAAGAAGGCGGGCCTTCGCGAAGACGTTACCTATGATCACCTTCCCAAGCAGCCTTGGGAGGAGCTTGTCCGGACGATCAAAGCCTTCCCCGTCGAAGCGAATGGTACGCTGTCGCTTAAAGAAGCATTCGTTACCGGGGGAGGCGTCCATCTGAAAGAGGTTGATCCGCGAACGATGCAGTCCAAGAAGATGCCCGGCCTATTTTTCTGCGGAGAGGTGCTGGACATCCATGGCTATACGGGGGGTTATAACATTACGGCGGCCTTCGCCACAGGCTATACCGCAGGCAAGAACGCCGCGGCTGCCAGCCGGTAGTAGCCTCCTAGGGTCGCGCGGAGGCTTGGACGGGGACGGACAACGTCCTTTTCTTAAGATCCGATAAGTAGTCGCCGAACCGCGCCGCCATAGGGCCGTTCTTGTCTTCTCCTCAAGAGGAATTAGTTAAAGTTGAAAAAAGACCCGCAATTGTGCAGGTCTTTTTCATGGTTTTGCTTGAAATCGGCCAAAGACATGCAATTGTGCAGGTAAATTCCGCCATTTTACTTGAATTTCGCGATTTTACGGTGAAAGACCTGCACTTTTGCTCGTCTTCTTCAATGTTGGCGCAGGAGCACTAGCGCCAGCACCGGTGCCGCACCAGTGCACCATTTTCAGCGGATGATTAGAGCAGGGACAGCCCCCAACCGGCGAGCGCGGCGAACGCTACCACCATCCAGGGCGGAAGCTTCCCGTATACCAGGAGAGCGAAAGAAGCCAGAGCCAGGCTGAAATCAGCGGAAGTATGAATCGAGCTCGTCCATACCGGGTTATAAAGGGCAGCCAGCAGTATGCCTACCACCGCCGCGTTCACCGCTGCAAGCATTCCTCTGGCTGCGGCATGACGGCGGATGCGTTCCCAATACGGCAGCACCCCGATCACGAGCAAAAAGGCGGGCAGGAAGATAGCGAGAGTAGCCACTATCGCTCCCCACCAGCCATTCGCTACCGTCCCCAGATATGCCGCGAAGGTAAACAGCGGACCGGGCACAGCCTGTGCAGCCCCGTAACCGGCGATAAACTGCTCCTGCGTGATCCAGCCTGCGGGAACTACTTCCCTCTCCAGAAGCGGAAGGACTACGTGCCCGCCCCCAAACACGAGCGAGCCCGAGCGGTAGAAGCTGTCGAACAGAGCGAGCGTGTCCCAGGCAAGCAGCGCCCGCAGCACGGGCAGCAGGACGAGCAGCAAGCCAAACATAGCCAGCGCTACCGCCCCGGCAGTTCTGCTGATCGGTACACGGGAGAAGGGACCGGGCTCCCCGTTATTCTGCCTGTACAGCACCCAGCCTAGTCCGCCCGCGGCGGCCAGCAGAAGGAGCTGGGTCCAGGCGGAGGGCCACAGCAGAGAAGTGATCGCAGCCCCGAACAATATGGCTATGCGACCGCGGCCCGGTGCCAGACTTTTTCCCATCCCGAGCACCGCCTGCGCCACCACCGCAACGGCTGCAATTTTCAACCCGTGAACCCAGCCTGTATCGGCCCATCCCAAGCCTTCAACCGCATAAGCGAACAGAATCATAAGCAGGACAGAGGGCAGAGTAAAGCCCAGCCATGCCGCCACAGCCCCGGTCCAGCCTCCCCTCATCAGGCCGATTCCAATGCCGACCTGTGAGCTTGCAGGTCCGGGCAGAAACTGGCATAACGCGACCAGATCCGCATAGCTGCGGTCATCCAGCCATTGTCTGCGCTCAACATACTCATTGCGGAAATAGCCCAAATGGGCAACCGGTCCCCCGAAGGAGGTCAGTCCCAGCTTGGCCGAGACTTTAGTTATTTCCCATATCGAAGCCCAGGCGGGCTGCCTGGTTTTCCTGCGGCCTCGGTGATGCTCCACCCTACTTCCCCCATTCCTAAAAAAACTCGCCAAAATTCCTTATGGCGCTAATCATATACCACATCAAGCAAAACAAGGATAAACGGCTTTCGCCGTCCTTTGGACAGGCGCGTTTACCGATGAAATATAAGAACAGGTATAAAGTAAAACTTAAACTTTCTTATATTTTGAAAACAGCCCGAGCTCGCCAATGAGCGGTTCGGGCCATTTTTTAATCTAACCTTAATAAACTTTCATCGATTTCTCGTACTCCTTCTTCTCCCCATTCGCCAAAGTGACTCGTACCTCTACGGTCCATTCCCCGGAGAATGCCAGCGAGGAGCCCTCGTAACTATATACATACTGTGTATATCCGGGAAACCAGCCCTGTTCCTTATTGGCGGAAGCCGGCTGCAGCGGAATCGGGATCGGTTCAATTCCGTCTTCGTTAATATGCTTAAGAATCATCTGAACCTTCTGCGGCTCCTCCTCTTCCTTAGGAACCCAGACTTGAAGGGTGAACGTGTTGCGCGCTCCAGGTATATTCGGAGCAATCTTGGCCGTCATATGGAGCTCTTCCCCCATCTCATGCCAGTTCAATGGCTTGTTGGGGGGCAGCGGATTCAGAGCAGTCAGCACTCCGACAATGGAAACTATCGCTACCATAAGTCCGATTTCGATTTTGACGGCCGTCATTAAAGAACTGAATTTCTTCTTCTTAATAAAGCGTCTGACGATAATCCCGGCTCCAATCACGATGAGCACCAGACTTATCTTGATCAGCAGCGCGGTTCCCCACTGGGTATACAGCAAATAAGCAGGGTTCGGAAGGAACAGGAGCAGAATAAACACGCCTGACAGAACGAGCAATATCATGCTGTCCAGTGCCAGGAAAGAAAATTGCGGCAGAAACTGCAGAGCATGCTCTCTGTTCCTGCGCCAATGCGCCGTAAGGTATAGCAGTCCCCCGACCCAGACGGCCGCAGCCAACAGATGGATCAGATCGATCAGCACCGCATTCTTGCCGTCTACCAGGCCATTGGCGTGGCCGGTGAAGCTCTTGGCTGCCAATAGCAGCACAAGCCAGGCCGCATCGGCCAGCCTGGAACGATGCAGAATAACAAATCCGAGCAGGGACAAGCCGATGGATACCATCCATGAAATGGCCTTGGAGGTCCCGATGAATGAAGTGAGGTTCTCCGTCGTCCATTCTCCCAATGCGGACGGCAGCTCCACTGCGACGAGCAGGATAAGCACCAGAAGATAGGCCCGCTGCAAGCCTAACGACCACTTCCGGTCAATCTGGGCGACCGATTCGGGTGTCCTGCGATAAAACAATCTCCAGAACACCCATCCGGTCAAGCAAAGCAAGCTAATGTAATAAAGTATTCTGATGAGATAAGCAGCATATTCTAACAGCCCCATCTTCCAGGAAAGCTTGCCGGAGCCGCTTAATGCCGATCTCTGGGCCGCCAATTGGGCGGGATCCGGCTCTCCGATGGTGAATACGTAAGATCCGGCGACGGTATGACCATCCGCGGAAGAAACGCGGTACGTGACGGTGTACGTACCATTCTGAAGCTTGGGCAGCCCGACACTAAGCTCCTGCCTGTCCTCGCTCAAAACTGCTTTCTCCCGGGTGACTTCGTTCTTGCGGTAATCCACCACTTTGATCTGCACGTTAGGCTCCAGCGCCTGATTAAACGTAAGCACAATCCTTTCCGGAGATTCCTCCAGCTGGCTATCCTCTCCGGGAACTGCCTGGATCAAGGATGCATGTGCCGATACCTGCTGAGGCCATATAAACAGCATCAGCAGCGCTATAATTAACCAATGCCTTGCTTTAAGCAATTGCTTCGGTCCCCTTCCTGCCTTTATCTAGTCTGAATGTTACAATAAATTCGGCTAAATGCACAACGATTTTATATTGGAGAAAAGTGCATGTCTTACGCCTATCTCTTCACCATATCGATTGACGCCCACGAACGGTATGGCCCATTAGGGCTATAATCATGAACTTTTAATGGCAAAACAAAGAGCCAAACCGGGATATGCCGGTTCGGCCTTCTTGTCAATCGCGCCTTGTTCCAGGCTGATGGATTATCATTATGATTATCTTTCATCCAATCTTATACGGTAAGCGTCATTATGATACCTTTCTTCGTCTTGCCCAGCTTCAAATGATTCCAAATGCCGGGCTTGTCCGAAATGACCTCAATGAGTTCCCCGTTATCATCATATACGAAGATCACGTTGTTGCGGTCAAACTCGGTATCACATTGAACGCAGTACCAATGCTTAATCGATGAGATGAAATTAACGTTATGTGTTTTCTGGCAAACCGGACATTTCTTAGCCTCTTGCTTCTGTTTCCTTCTTCTGGATCTTGTGGATGCTTTCGCTTCCTGAGGCTTTGCCGCAGATTTTACATTAAATTTATCCAGCCAGGATTTGACGGTTTGTGGTGTGGTGATCATCATCCTTTCCTCCCTTGCATTGAAAATGCCAAAGACAATTTCAACTGATTTCTTATAAGGATACATTGCTTACCTTAATTTGAAATTAAAAAAATGTGACTAAAAAGTACACATTTTCTTAAAAATTTATTAAGTTTTTAAGATTTTCGGCACATTCGGCGATTTCTTTAAGTTTTTTGCAGCTTTTCAAAAGTTTGTACTTATACAGAATATCGTAGTCAGAGCTTTTTCACAATAGTTTGGTTAAAGACACCGTCACTCCTTCCGGCCGACGATATTCTAAAGGCGGTTGCAAATTGGTTAAACGGGCTGTAACTTTTACCAATCTTAAACGTGTATTGGGTGAAGGGGGGAGTCAATGAAACGAAAATCGTTGGACGAAATCTATCAACTATACATGAAAGACGTGTACCGTTATTTGCTCTCCCTTTCCTGCGACCATCATACGGCTGAAGATTTGGTCCAGGAAACCTTCTACCGGGCGTATTTGTTCTTGGAGCAGTGCCGGGAAGACAAAATCAAACCCTGGCTTTTTAAGGTGGCTTATAACGCATTTGTTGATTTCAAGAGAAAAGAAAAACGAAGCGATGCAAAAGAAGCCGGTTATTTTGAACAGCTTTCCGATGCCGGCACCCCGGAAACGGAAATCATGCGCCGGGAATATTGGGGAGGCATTGAACGGACGATTGCCGGTCTGCCCGACCATCAGAAGCAAGCAATATTGCTGTACGATTTTCACCAGTTGTCCTATAAAGAAGCCGCCGGCATTATGGGAGTCAGTTTGTCCCATTTTAAAATATTGCTGTTCCGGGCGAGGCAAAAACTGCGGCTAAATCGAGAAAGGAATGATGTCGATTGAGCGAGCGCTTTAAACAACAACTGAAAGATTACGCCGAAGGCAAGCTTTCAGCCGAAGAAAAGGTGGAAGTGGAGAAAGAGCTGGAGAAGATGGAGACTTATCAAGCCTATTTAGATGAAGTCATGGGCGAAGAAAACCGGGTGGCCGGGCAAGAACTCCAGCAAGATGAGAGTGATCCCCAAGCGGCCAAAAGAGAAAGAAGGATCATTCAGAAAGGGAAATGGCGCGCCCGGATCAGCAATGCATTCACGGTACTGGCGATTTTTATAGTCTTCTCGATCGTCAGCTCCCTCATTACTGCTCTGTATTTCGGCACAGGCTCTCCGAACCGGGGTGAACTATATCGAGACGTTATTCGTTCGGCTGTAGCGGTTACTCAACCTAATATTTCGTTAAATTTAAGCTTTAATACCAACGCATATTACAACGTCGATTTTAAAGGCCAATTGAACAAACAGATCGGCGATGCGCGCATCAATATCGGCGATTTTTCCATGAATATGTTTCTTGGCCTGCCCCGCAGCAAAGACGTTGTATGGCGAACGGAAACGGAACCGCAGCGTTTCGTATTTGCCGACCCGAACCGGACTAAACTGTATCAGGGGGAAAAGAAGAAGAGTGCGGAATCGGGGTTTGCGGGAGAATGGGCGACTCTGGATAAGCTGCCTGAAGGTACGGTGGCGGAAGCTTTTCTTTCCCTGGACCGATTTTATTCGACTGAGGAGCTTCTGAAGATGTTCGATGGCAAAAATATGTCTCCGGAATGGTTCGCCGTCTATACCGGAGATGATTCCGGAACCATGAGTCCGATTGGCTTTCCCTATTATCCGATGTGGCACCATGACGATTGGACCATGACCGGTCAAACGGTAGAGAAACGCGGTCTGTTCGGAAAAACTGTCTCACGGGGGTATTCCGCCCCTCCGGTCGATTCATTGGACGGCAAGATTCGGAACGAAAATTTTATAAAGACACTGTACTTGCTGCAGAAGTATAAAAGGATTGCGAATTATGTGGCGTTTGATCTGAATTTAGATGCACGGATTTCCTACCTTGAAGAGAACGGAATCCAATTGTATGGAGTTGCTGTTACCGGGCCGACCAAAGAACTGTTAAAGCTGCGGGACGAAGACTGGATCGCTTCGATACAACTGGGCGAAGTCCGCTTATGGAACTGGAATAATCGTTAGCCGCCGTCCAAGAATAAATCCATCCATCCAAGGAATATTAAAAACGGATTTCATATTCAATGGAGGAGGGATTTCATGGCGGTTACTGAAGCCATAAACCAGGCAGCGGCCGCGCCGCCCCGGCTCAAGGATCAAATTGCTGTCGTTACAGGAGCCGGCTCCGGAATCGGTCGTGCCGCGGCATTAAAGTTGGCGGAGCATGGGGCAAAAATATGTCTTGTCGATTTGAAGAACAACCGCAGCGAAGCCGTCGAGCAGCAGATTAAACAGGCGGGGGGCGAAGCGGTCTTCGTCGATACGGACATTTCCGACCCTCAGCGGGTCCAACAAGCCATCCGGGCAGCAGCCGACCAATGGGGGAGGATTGACATCGTCTTCGCCAATGCGGGAATTAACGGGACCCTGTCCCCTATCGAAGACCTGACCCCCGAAGATTGGGATCAGACGCTAGCGACGAATCTGAAGGGTACTTTCTTAACGGTCAAATATGCCATTCCGCATATGAAACAGAACGGGGGCAGCATCATCATTACAAGCTCCATTAACGGCAGCCGCAAGTTCTCCGGCTTCGGCATGTCCGCTTACAGCACGTCGAAAGCGGGACAGCTCGCCTTTGCCAAGATGGCCGCTCTGGAATTGGCGCGTTATAAGATCCGGGTAAACGTCATTTGTCCGGGAGCCATTCAGACGAATATACAGGAAAATACCCATCCGACACCGGCCGTAGAAGCTATTAAAATTCCGGTTAACTATCCGCAAGGCAATCAGCCGTTGGAGCATGGGCCGGGGCAGCCGGAGCAGGTCGCCGATCTGGTCCTGTTCCTCGCCTCTAACGAATCCAGCCATATAACCGGTACGGAAATATTCATTGATGGCGCCGAATCGCTTCTTTAAACCGGAAAATGCCGCGAATTCGCGGCATTTTTTTAATGTGTCCGTATAAAAGCTTATATAGCAAAGCAGCAAGCGGGCATCAGACGTCGGGTGCTTCCATTGGCAGAGCGAGCCCTATTCTTGCTTAACGCCCATAATAGCGCTCATAGAGCTCCAACGCTTCCGCTCTCTCTTCATCATTGCCGTAAAATAGGTTTTTAAGCAGAGCCTTCTTCCTTTTAATGGAAAATGGCTTTCGGGGCTGCAGCAGCGGAAGCTCCTCTTCCTTGACATCGTTCCATAGCCGATAGATCAATACTTCCGCATTGCGGTCATACCGGATCAGACGGGATGGACGGAAGCGCAGCCCGGCAAATAACGGCAGATTCTCGGGCATGGCCGGACCGCACTCATCCCGGACAAGTGCCTCCAGCGTCCGCTCATTCTCGAAGGTCACCGCAATCGCCTGGCATATGCGTGTTTCCCAGGCCGGATGAAGCTTCCCGTGCCGGGAAGTAATTCTTCTGCGGGAAATTCTCGTCAAATCCGACACCAGCAGGGTGGTTTGGCCTTGCGGAAGTCCGCGAAGCTTCCCCACCGTAAAGACGTTGGCATATTCCGTCTTGCGCTGGCTGGTGGCCGGGATGACGGTAATATCCTCAAAATACGGATTATCCTCCCAGACCACAGCATAATGCCCCCCGCTATATTCCGATCCGACACCCGAAAATTTGCAGTGAACGATATCCCTCCGCTCGTAATGGGGAGTAAATTTGCCTCGGGCATCTTTAGCGAGCCTCACCTGCTCGCATTCCGAAAATAAACGCAGCTTAAACCATAAGGAGTTTATGTTTGGTGTATATTCGCCCTCCAGGAAGGGGGCTGCCGACGGCCCGAACAGCATTGGAGCGGGCAGTCCCATCGCAGAAGACGCTTCCTGGGTCTTTCCATTTGGGGGTCCGTTCTCATGAAGTACGCTTGAAGCTTCGCTCATGAACCCGTTAGGCATTCCGAACGTATTATGCTGCGCCTGATGATCCCCTGTCGGAAACAGCGAATGATCCACGGCCACCGGCTCCTTTCTTTCCCTGCTCGCCAAGATGTGCTTTTCAGAGATTTAGTTTGCCGGCAGACCGTTCTCTTTATTCAATGGAAAAGGCAATTCTCCCATGGTCCGTTGGAACTTCCTCCATCCCCTCGGCGCGGCGAAACTCCAAATCGGATATAAGGACGCCTTCCCTTAACACTTGCTCAAAACGGCGAACAGCCTGTTTTCCTTCGTCATCCCCATCAATAACCAGTCGAATCCGCTTGTCGATGGGCAGCTTCATTTTTTTCCGCTGATCCTGAACCGCCCTTACCAGCTCGCGTACAGCTCCCTCCTGCACAAGCTCAACGGTGAGGCGGGTATCGAGGGTAACGGTGATCCCCGCTCCGGATGCGGAAGCAAAGCCTTCTTTGGGAAGCTGATCCACCAGCAGCTCATCCAATTCAACCCTCATCGCTTCCCCGTTTTCCATCCATTCGAAGAAGCCCTTACTCAGTCCCTCCCGAATCTCGTCGGGGCTTAAGTCCTGCAGACGCCGTTGTATTGCCGAGGCCGCCTTGCCGAATTTGGGACCGGCCAGTTTCCAATTCAGCTTGACGGTATAGTCTACGAAGCGCTCCAGATCATCGGATCGTTGAACGGTCTTCACATTGATTTCTTCCGCAATGGTTTCCTCATAGGCAGCAAGATCGAAGTCGTCGGCCAGTGTCACCGTAAGTCCGGATAATGGCTGTCTCGTTTTGATCCCGGTATCGTTGCGAACACTACGGGCCAACTCTACAATCTTGCGGGCGGTTCCCATCCCCTGCTCCAGACCAGGGTCGATCTGCGCTTCATCATATACGGGGAATGGCGCCAGATGGACGCTGGACTTCTCCCCTCCCAGATTGAGGTACAAATCTTCCGCGATAAACGGGGCATACGGAGCAATCAGCCGGCTAACCGTCAGAAGAACGGTCCGCAATGTCTGGTAAGCGGAAATTTTGTCCCTGATCAGGCCACTTCCCCAGAAGCGGTCCCGGGAGCGGCGGATGTACCAATTGCTCAGTTCATCTATGAACGCTTCTATAGTTTTGGCCGGATTGAGGAAATCATAGCCTTCCAATCCGCGTGCCGCCGCCTGAATGGTGCTGTTTAGTCTGGAGAGAATCCAGCGGTCCAGCGGGTGGTCCGGCCGCAACGCTTCGTGCTCTTCATGGCGGAACCCGTCGATTCCGGCATACAGCACATAGAAGGAATGGGCGTTGGTGAGTGTATCGATCACCTTCGATTTGGCTTCCGCTACAAGCTGCTTCGAGAATCTTTTGCTGTTCCACGGAGCGCTGTCAGCCAGAAGAGCCCAACGGAACGCATCGGCGCCGAATTCCTCGATCACTTCCCAGGGGTCCACGACGTTGCCCTTGCTCTTGGACATTTTCTGACCATTCTCGTCGAGGATATGTCCCGTAGACATGACGGCTTTATAGGGAGCCCGGCCATTTAACAGAGTAGAAACGGCCAGGAGACTGAAGAACCATCCCCGGGTCTGATCAATTCCTTCGCAGATCATATCGGCGGGATATTGTTCTTCGAATACCCGCTCGTCACCGAACGGGTAATGGTACTGGGCAAAAGGCATCGATCCGCTGTCAAACCAAACATCGATCACTTCGGGGGTGCGCTCCATCTCCCCGGAGCATTGCGGACAGCTCAATCTGATTTCGTCCACGTACGGCTTATGCAGCTCGATATCCGTCCCCAGAGGGGCCGCTGCACGGCGCCGCAAATCTTCCCGGGACTCCGGTGCGTATTCGCAGCCGCAATCACGGCACAGCCATACATTCAGAGGGGTTCCCCAGTAACGGTTGCGGCTGATGTTCCAATCCACCAGCTCCTCCAGAAATTTGCCGAACCTCCCTTCCCTTATATGGCCCGGATACCAATCGACCTGACTGTTGTTCTCGATAAGCTTCTCTTTGACGGCTGTTGTCTTGATGAACCAGCTTTCCATCGCATAATACAGCAGCGGAGATTTGCAGCGCCAGCAGAACGGATAGCTATGCTCGTAGCGCTCCTTGGAAAACAGCAGGTTCCGGGAGGCAAGGTCCTTCACGATATCGATGTCGCAATCTTTGACGAAGCGGCCGGCGAACGGCTGCACAGCCTCCACATATCGGCCGGAGGAGTCCACGACCTGCAGCATGCTGATGCCGTTCTCCTGGCAGGCCCGGTAATCATCTTCCCCGTGTGCCGAAGCGATATGGACAATCCCCGTTCCATTCGCATCGCTGACGAAATCGGCTCCTATAACGATATGGCCCTGTTCGACCGAAGCGAAATCGAAGGGAGGCCGGTAAGCCGTCCCGATTAATTCGGAACCCCGGTGTACCGATAAAATCTCATAATCGCCGTTCATAACTTGTGCGACACGATTCTCGGCCACGATGAACACTTCATCCCCCTGCCGGACTCTCGCATAGGAAAGCTTGGGATTAACCGCCAGTGCCGTATTGGCCGGCAAGGTCCAAGGGGTGGTCGTCCATGCGAGGAAGAGGTCGCCTGTCGTCATGGAAGCAAATTTGACCGTGGCACTTAAATCTTTGACATCCTCATAGCCCTGCGCGACTTCATGGGAGCTGAGCGATGTCTGACAGCTTGGGCAGTATGGGCTGACGCGGTGTCCTTTGTAAAGCAGCCCCTTCCCATGAATCTGGGACAAAATATACCAGACACTTTCGATGTAATCATTGGTCAGCGTCACGTAGGGGTTATCCAGATCGGTCCAATATCCGATGGCCTCGGTCAAATCCCGCCACTGCTTCTCATATTCGAAAACGCTGGCCTTGCACCGGTCCACGAATTTCGCTACGCCATAGCGTTCGATTTCCTGTTTGCCCGAGATGCCCAGCTGCTTCTCAACTCCAAGCTCTACCGGAAGCCCGTGCGTATCCCAGCCGGCCTTGCGGACGACCCGGTAGCCCGTCATCGTCTTGTAGCGGCCGATAAAATCTTTGATGACCCTGCCGAGCACATGCCCGATATGCGGCGCTCCATTGGCCGTTGGGGGCCCTTCGTAGAACACAAAATTCGGCCGGCCGGCTGCCTGTTCTACGGATTGGGCAAACGTGCCGTTCTTTTCCCATTCCTTAAGGATTCTTCGTTCCCGTTCTCTGGCTTTTTCCTTTACGTCCACCGGTTTCATAAACGATATCCCCTTTCTTCTTCCAATCCATAGGTCCCGTTCAGATCAACAGATTGAACAGAACCGGGTCTTTGTTCAGCTCGACGTATTGGAAGCCTTTCTTCTCCATTCTGTCGATAAGAGGCTTGTAGTCCTCCCGGCTCTTCAATTCAATTCCGACAAGCGCCGGCCCGTTATCCTTGTTGTGCTTCTTCGTATATTCGAAGCGGGTAATATCATCGTTCGGACCGAGCACATCATCCAGAAATTCACGTAATGCCCCTGCGCGCTGCGGGAAATTGACGGTAAAGTAATGCTTCAAGCCTTCGTAAATCAGAGACCGTTCTTTAATCTCCTGCATCCGGTCAATATCGTTGTTGCCCCCGCTCACAATGCAGACGACATTCTTGCCTCGGATTTGCTCCCGGTACAGGTCCAGTGCGGCAATGGCAAGGGCGCCGGCCGGCTCGGCCACAATGGCATTTTCATTGTACAAATCAAGAATGGTGGTGCAGACCTTGCCCTCCGGCACCAGCAGCACATCATCCAGCACCTCTTTACAGATGGCGCTGGTCAGCTCTCCTACCCGTTTGACCGCAGCCCCGTCGACGAATTTATCGATGTTATCCAGCGTAACCACTTCGTTATTCGCTATCGCCTGACTCATGGAAGGAGCCCCGCTCGGTTCCACACCGATCACCCGGGTTGCGGGGCTGATCGTCTTGACGTAGGTGCCTACCCCGGAAGCCAACCCGCCGCCGCCAACGGTAACGAACAGATAATCGACGGCACCGTCCATGCTCTCCAATATTTCCATTCCGACGGTTCCGTTGCCCGCTACAATCTGGGGATCATCGAACGGATGAATAAAGGTCATGCCGAATTGTTCACAGGTTTTTATCGCTTCGGAGTAGGCGTCATCGAAGGTATCCCCGGTCAGAATGACTTCTACGTATGGGCCTCCGAACAGCTTCACTTGCTTGACCTTCTGCCTTGGGGTTGTGCTGGGCATAAAGATTTTCCCTTGAATCTGCAGAAGATTGCAGGAATAAGCCACCCCCTGGGCATGGTTTCCTGCGCTTGCGCATACGATTCCGCGAGCCAGATCCTCCTCCGGCAAGGTACGGATCAGATGATAAGCCCCCCGGATTTTGAAGGACCGGACGACCTGCAGGTCCTCTCTTTTCAAGAATACATTGCACTCATAGCGGTCGGACAAAATCTTGTCCCTCTGCAGCGGGGTTCGCACAATCACTTCCTTCAGCACATGATGCGCATAAACGATGTCTTCCATGCCGACCGCTTTTTTCGTGTTCGATTTGTTCATTATTTTTGGCCCCTTCTTTTCAAGGATTGTTACTTAATAAATGTTGCAACGGACTTCAAACCGGGCTGCAGAGCCGGAGCTTGAGGAGCGTGTTCAACAGAATTTACTTGCAGCAGCAAATAAAAAAAGCCCCGCCCCAACAAAGGGACGAGACTTTAGCTCGCGATACCACCCTAATTCCGCCGTGCCTGCTCCAATAATATACGCAAACAAGCACTGCGACACTCTGCAACGTACCATCATACGCGTTCCTTGTAACGGCGGACTCCCGGTAAAGCTTACTACGAACGTTCAGCTTTACTTCTCTGAGATGATTTTCAGCTATGTTCTGAACATTGGCTTTCAGCGGCATGCCAACTCTCTGGGGAACAAAATCACAGCCTACTCTTTCTCTTCAACGAATTTATCAGAAAATTAATTTAATAATAGTTATACCTCGTTTTATTTTCGTTGTCAATGCCCGGGTTTACAGATGGACCCCTGCGGAAAAATGGTTATAATCTTCCCCGGACGGATCAAACGGCTCTTGTTCTTCGTCCCCTGGAGTGTCATCCGATAATAGCGCCCCATCCGAATGAAGATATTGCTCCGGCCAGTCCTCGTTCACGGTATGAGCAGGAATAGGGACCGCATCCATGTCATAGGCCGAGGCCAGCACCGTTTCTTCTTGACCGTTCTGCGTTTCCCGCAATCGGCCGCCATATGCCTGGGCAATTTCCAATGCGGAGGTAAGATCTCCTTGCTCAATCTGAATATGGACTACCGCTTTGCTTTTATAGCCCAGCTCATTCAGCATATCACAAGCCTGAGCGGCCGATCCGGGCTGATCGAACTCAAAGGCAACGGTATCTTTCATTAAGATCAACTCCTAAGCATGGTCGTAGTTAATGATAGGTTAACCTTTAGGAAGAAGCTTAATACCCCCCATTTGCATCGGCCGTTCTTAATCCTGTACTTGATCCGGATTTTTCTGGTTATTTTTCAAACATCGTCAGGACACCCGCTGCCCAATAAGCGAACATCCCTCCAACGGGTAGCAGCAGCAGAGCCCCCCACCAGGAAAATAGAGCCGCCCCCATCACCGCGCTGATCACCGCAAAACCGGGAATTACCGCCAAGCCCACCGATTTGCGGGCCGCCTCGCGAATCACTCCGTCCTTCCACGGGAACATTCCGAGCAAGGGGCCGGACCGGGTCTCTTTCGCCGCAAGCTTCACCATGCTCGCCAGCAGAAATGCCGCCGCCAGCCAAAGCACCCATTTCATCGGGTCAGGCAGGGTCAGCATGGCGAAGGAACAGACGGAAACCAGCTGAATGTACAGCATCACCGACGATCTATTCCGGAAAAATAATTTAATCCCCGCCTCGGCCAATCCGTTAACTGAGTTTCTCTTCTTAAACAGCCGGTTGGAAGAACGGAACAAGAAAGGGCGTTTGCGGCTGGATTTCGGCCGTGCGGGAACGGAGTAAGCGAGAATAAAGCCCGCCAGCAGCATTTTCGCTTCGTAATCACTCTTGATATCCTGCTGGATCGTCCTCAGATCCCCTACCTTGCTCCGCCATAGGATCTGTCCTGTTAATACAAGCACAAGGGATATTAGAAGAGCCAGCGGCTGAATCGGCAGAAGCCAATAACTGACGGAGATATAAACGGCGCAGGAAATGACGAACCAAACGATATGCAGCCAAAGATTTCTCAAACCCGGATACTTGCTGTCCAGCCATTTCTGAATGAGCTGCAAATTCCATTTGCTTAGAAAGGTAAAGATACCGAGCCAAACGACAAACGGAACATTAACCGAATAAATCCGTATCAAAAAAGGAGCCAGCAAAGCCATTATGAGGGCCGTCAACAGGAACTGTTTCGTCAGACTGTAGATCAGTCCCGTTCTCCGGAGCTCCCTGATCCAGTGAGGATGCTGCAGCAAAATCAACTGGTCGGCATTTTCCAGAAAAAATCGGAGCTTACCCGAACAGACATATAAAAACAGTACGAAAGCACATAGCGGGAAAGGAATGAAGGCGAACCAATCCGGAGGGGACGATATCCAGGTATAATATTGCAGCCCTGCGAAGAACAGCGCGGGAATGACAATATACAGCGCCACAGTCCAGTCCACGGCCTGCCTTAGAGCTTTCCACTGAAATCCGGCGTTCTCTTTAATTCTCCGCCTAACCAATAGCTTTGGTGTGATCATGGTATATCTTCTCCTGTTTCGGACAGTCCTGATCCCTTTCAGGTTATTAGGCCGCCCTGTATCTATAACAATTGGTGATTCGGGTTCACAATAGGGAGTTGAAGCATTCAAAGAGCGTTTCGCCCGGCAGCCCGCATTGCTGCTGAATCGATTCCAGATCGCCCCGGGCGGCCAATCGCCCTTCATTCATAAGCAGGAAGGAATCGCATATCCTCTCCGCCGTATCCAGCACGTGTGTCGACATTAACACACCGGCGCCCTGCTTGCGTTTCTCATTCAGCATATCGAGAAAATCTTTAATTGCCCGGGGATCCAGCCCTATGAAAGGCTCATCCACGATATAGAGGGCGGGCTCGTGCAGAAACGCCAGGATGAGCATGACCTTCTGCTGCATCCCTTTGGAGAAGCTGGACGGGAGATGATGGCGGACCTCCGTCATTCTGAAGGTGGCCAGCAGCCTCTCCGCCCTTGCCTCGAATACGTTCTGATCCAACTCCCAGGCGCTGGCGGCCAGCTCCAGATGCTCCCACAAGGTCAGTTGATCATAGAGAATTGGCTGCTCGGGAATATAAGAATAAGTTCCAGCCATCGAAATTTCGCCGCGGAAATCCTGGAGGAGGCCTAAAATAGCTTTTACGGTCGTGCTCTTACCGGCCCCGTTGGGGCCTATCAGTCCAACTAATTGCCCGGGGCGGATGGAGAATTGAATCTCTTTAATGACTCCATCCCGTTCAGCGTATCCTGCCCGCTCTATGTTAACCCGTAACAGTTCGTCCGGATTGAGTGGTGAAGTCCCGGCGGATTCCTGTGTGGATATGGATGTTTGTTCGGTTTGCATGGCTTCCCTTCTTTCTTTCAAGATAAACCGAAACCGTTTTGCTTATAATAGCCTCGCTAGAAGCTTTCTTTTATTACTCTATTACGTTATCCGGATGCGATCCGTTTCAAGCTTCCCAATTAATATCTATAGCATTATAGCCCCTATAGGCCGTTTTTAACGCTTCACCATTTCCATTTCACTTTTATTCCTCTCCTCTATAGCTAGAACCTCCCTTGCTGCTTCTATGAAAGATAAGATGATAGGTGAAAGCCATTTGTCTTTATGCCATAGCATCTGTGTATACACGTGCAGGTCCGGAATTTGCCAAGGAAGAGCAACAAGATCGCCCCGTTCAACTTCGGCCACCGCTGTTACTTCAGGAAGAAAGGCGATACCGATTCCCGTAATGGCACATTGTTTAATGGCTTCGGCATTATGAAACTCTAAATACGTAATACTATCAATGCCCTCTTTCTCAAATTGCCGGTCAAACATGGTTCGATAGGGACAACCCTTTTCATTCGTAAGGAACACTTGTCCGTGAAAATCCTCCAGCCGCAGTACATCCAGTTTCGCGAGTGGATGGTCTGGAGCGACGAATAAGCGGAAAGTTTCTTCCACCAGCGGCTCCACTGCAAGTCCGCTTGAGCGAATGGATTCGTCCAGCATAAAGACGACATCCGCAGTTCCCTCAAAGAGCGTTTGCTTGAGCTCTTGATTTGGAACGGAGCGGAAGATGAGACGCACTCCCGGATGGCGCGAACGAAATAGGTGAAAGACAACAGGAAGCCGGTAGGCGCAAAGAACCTCGTTGGCACTTATCGTTAGGGTGCCGCTTAAATCTTCATTGTCATGAACGACGCTGCGAGCTTCGTCCAATTTGTTTAGCACGCCTTGGATATGAGGTAATAAGCGTTTACCTGCGCTTGTGAGAACGAGCTGCTTGCCCAAGCGGTCAAAGAGACGAACACCTAGCTCATCCTCCAATGCTTTTATTTGCATCGTGACATTGGAGGGGACATAGTTCAGCACTTCCGCAGCCCGACTGAAATTTAAAGTGGATGCAACCGTACAGAACGTAATCAGTTGGCGCAATTCCATCATACGATCCCCTTTCACTTTCAATATAATTGAACATTAGATTGAATTCTATTCACTTTTCTTGAGACTATCACAGATCTATACTAACAACAAGAAAGACATTCTAGAGGTATGTTTCATTTTGAAGGGAGAGACAATACGATGGATTATGAGATTTTTGATTTGGGTGACGTAACCCTGCAATCAGGAGTGACATTACCAAGCGCTTTTCTTGCTTATAAAACTTATGGAAGATTGAATGAAAAGAAAGATAATGTCATCGTCTATCCAACCGCTTTTGGCGACCAGCATCCTCAGAATGAATGGTTGATTGGAAACGGCATGGCACTAGATCCGCAAAAATATTTCATTATCGTTCCCAATCTGCTTGGCAACGGATTATCTTCGTCTCCCAGTAACACGCCTCCCCCATTCGACCGGGCTTATTTTCCGCAGGTAACCATCTATGACAACGTTAAATTCCAGCATCGGCTGGTGACCGAAAAATTCGGCATTCAAAAAATCGCTCTCGTCGTTGGATGGTCAATGGGAGGCATTCAAGCATTTCAGTGGGGGGCAAGTTATCCCGACATGGTGGAACGAATTGCGCCTTTCGCCGGAATTGCCAAGACCTGGCCTCACACGTATGTTGTTCTGGACGGGATGAAAGCTGCGCTCATGGCTGCAGTAGGCTTCGATTTAAGCAAACTAAATCAGTTGACTTCTGCAGATATGCGTGCCGTTGGTCGTGTCTATGCGGGATGGGGCTTATCGCAGGCATTTTACAGAGAGGAACTTTATCGTGAGTTGGGATATGACTCTTTGGAAGATTTTGTGGCTGGCGTCTGGGAAGATAGCTTTATGAAGATGGATCCGCACAATGTATTGGCCATGTTGTGGACAGGGCAAAATGCCGATATTAGTGCAAACCCGACCTATAACGGAGATTTCGATAAGGCACTCAAGAGCATTAAGGCGCTTGCCTGCATTATGCCGGGGAGTACGGATCTCTTCTGCTCAGCGGACGATAACGAATACGAGGCTAAACTTATACCTAATGCTGTTTTTAATCCGATCGATTCGGTCTGGGGCCATATTGCCGGTCGTGGAATCCACAGTGCCGACAATCAATTTATTGATGAAAACCTAAAACGCTTGTTGTCGCTTGTTACAAACGGATAGTGCGGATGGTATAATGTCATGCCGCCGAACGGCTTACAGTACTCATAACACCACGGGCGGGATTCTATCCCATTCCGCTGATCATCGCCCACGAATATCGGATCCCGTCGGTGGTCGCGACGGGCAGATCGTGGCGTGAACGGTACGACGGGCGAAATAACGGTGCAGTTAGCATCAACTGCGAGAGTGCCGATGACAATCGGCACTCTGAGCCTGGAAGGAGGTTATCATCCGTTATTGCACCATCTATTGCAGGCCTAGAATAAATTGACCAGCTTATAAATGACATAGGCCAGAACCATGGAGATAGGAATCGTAATGACCCAGGTCATGATCATCCGTCCGACGGTTCCCCAATTGATAGAACGGTAGCGGACGGCACTGCCTGTCCCGATAATAGCCGACGTAATGACATGTGTTGTCGATAAGGGCATTCCGAAATGTGTAGCGGTCTGCAGAACGACGGTAGATGTCAAGTCCGAAGCAAATCCATTCATCGGCTCGATTTTAATAATTTTCTTACTTACGGTTTTGATAATCTTCATTCCGCCGAAGGCTGTTCCAAGTCCCATCGCGGTAGCCGCGGCTGCCTTAACCCAGAAAGGCACATGCAGCTCCTGTTGGAAATCTCCTGCCACCAGGGCAAAGACGATAATCCCCATCGCCTTCTGAGCGTCGTTCGCGCCATGAGAGAAGGCCTGCGCACCGGCAGATACGATCTGCATCAGGCGGAAATTGCGGTTAACCTTGCTGGGTGAGCGATTCCCCAACAGAAGGATAATCCAGCGAATAATATGCAGCACGATAAAGCCGACTGCAAACGCGATGATCGGAGACAGAATAAGTATAATGATGATTTTGTTGAAGCCGGTCCAATTAATCGCATCCATCCCGGCCCCGGCGAAGACAGCCCCTCCCAACGATCCAATCAATGTATGAGAGGAAGAAGAAGGAATACCGAAATACCACGTTACCAAGTTCCAGACGATAGCGGATATTAATGCTGCAATGACAATTTGCATACCATTCTCGATATGGAAAGGGTCGGCAATGCTCCCCCCTACATTCTTGGCCACTCCTTCGAACAGGATCGCACCGACGAAATTGAGAACCGCCGCGTACATAATTGCGACTCGGGGTGTCAAGGCTTTGGTAGATACCGAGGTAGCTATGGCATTGGCCGTATCATGAAACCCGTTGATAAAATCAAAAATAAGCGCCAGTAAGACAATTATAATAATAACAGTCACGCCGGATCCCCCTATTAAGTATTAACTTTTGCAGAATTTATGGAATGCCAGAGGCTTATTTTCGTCTGTCATTTGTTTCGAGAATGAAACAACATTCAAATGATACCATAAAAAATTGAGATTTCGTAAATATTTTTTGACTTTATTCTACACCGTTCGAGCGGACGTTAACGAAACTTTAACATTTATCCCAATGGGCTACAATCATCCATAAGCATGTCAAAAAGAGCGATAGAAGAATTACTCTCTATTCTTCCCATCGCTCCAAAATTCCATCAATTAAAAATAAAAAGCCCGACTTTTAGAACTTTTTAATGATAGCGGTTACAAAACCTCCCACCAAACCGGCAAGCAGGAATAAAACAGCCGCCCCTGTAAGTAGAAACATGACTCTCTGAGTATATGGCTCTAACTGGCTGTCTCCGCAATGCGGGCACCATTTGGTTGTCTTCGATATTTCTTTAGCGCAGGTCTTGCACTTCGAATTAAGACCCATAGCTCCTGCCTCCGATCATCCGCTCGTAATAAAATAATCCAACAATACCATCTTTATATATACGACATCTTCACAGGCTGTTATGTTCCGGTCCAATATAAATTTATTTCCTCCATTCGGCCGGGCCGGATCGAGAAGGCAGACGGCTGTAAAAATGATATTACACAAGAAATTACATACTTACATACTCGCTTACTCCTCAGGGCTTACTACCGCCACAGAGCGATAATGATTCTCATTATCGAGCGACTCAATAAAAAAAATTTCCCTCTATCTTAATTATATGAAGGCCAGGCTTTATTGTCGACCAAATCACGGTAACCTTTGTTAACATTTAGAGAAATTTGCATTCAGCACATGCGCCGAACAGACGAATTTTTGAGCTTCCAGTGCGCTTTTTCTTAGTTTAAATAGCATCTTGAAAAACACAACAATTTATGATATAGTTAATACTTTCTCTAAAAAATACCCATAAAACGATGGCGAAGCGCGGTGAACTTGAACTTGCCTGATTAGGCGCAACCCGCCTGAAACGTCAGGTCGCCGGTTTCCCGTATGGAGGTAACTGATTTGGATTCTACCCGTCAAAGTGCCTATCAAGAGGAACGTCATCATCTGGAGCGGACCCTGTCCGTTCTCGAGTCCCGGCTCCAAGAGCTGGAAGCGATTGCAAGGTATTACGGAACAGACTTCACGGAGCAGGCGCTCGAATCTGCCCGGGAGAAGGCCCGGCAGAAGCTGGCTAAGGCTCTGGTGGAGCCATACTTCGGCCGTCTCGATTTCCAGGAGGAAGGCAGCGAACAGAAGCAGACGCTCTATATCGGCAAATCCGGAACAGAGGATGAAGATTCCGATAATCCGCTAGTGGTTGACTGGAGGGCGCCGATTGCGAGCCTGTTCTATTCCTTTACCGGCGGAGACGGCCCTGCAACCTATGTTTCGCCCGACGGCCCGATATCCGGAACCGTCCATCTTAAACGCAATCTGGTGATCCGAAACCGGGAACTGTCGAGAGTGGTGGACACTTACGTCCGGGGCAGCGCCAACCTGGGAGTAACGGATGAATTTCTCCTTTACCGGTTAGGAGAGAACAAGGATCATCGACTTAGAGACATTGTTTCCACGATTCAATCCGAGCAGGATCAAATTATCCGCGCACCCAAAAATACGGCGCTGGTCATTCAGGGAGTGGCAGGAAGCGGCAAAACGACCGTCGCCCTGCACCGTCTAGCCTATTTATTATATCAATACCGGGAGAATATCCGTGCCGAACGCATGATCATCTTCGCCCCTAACCGGATGTTCCTGGATTACATCTCGGGTGTGCTCCCCGAATTGGGTGTAGGGGACATTCAACAGACTACGTTCACGGATTGGGCGCTCGAACTGCTTGATAACGAAGTGACTCCAGCCGACCCTTCCCCCCATCTCGCTTATTGGTTCAGGCCCGGTCCCGATCGTCCATCAATCCATGAACAGATCCCCGGACTATATAAAGGCTCCACAGCCTTCAAGGATCTGATCGACAGTGCTCTCCAATACTACGATGAGAATGGTGTCCCCTCGCAGGACTATGAGCCTTTCCCCGGAAGCTTGCTGCCGGCCGCAACTATCCGCCATTGGTATTACGTGGATAACCGGCATGAGCCTCTGGCCAGGAAGAGGGAACGCACCTTAGCCCGGATCAAAAGATGGCAGGAGATGGAGCTCGATAATATATGGGAGGCCCATCTGAAGAAAGAGTACAAGAAGAAAGCCAATGCCAAATGGAGAGCCTTCGCCAAGGGCTGGCACGAGATGACTCCTCTCATTTTCTACTCCCAGCTCTTTGACCCGGCCAAGCGGTTGATTGATTTTCCCCCTGCTTTATTAGCCCGGATTCCCCGCCCTGTGGCGGAGCTTACGGCCAAAATATTAAAGAAGAAACAAGCGATGTGGGAAGACTTGGCACCCCTTGTTTATATACGCCACCGTTTATACGGTATAAGCGGACTCCGCTTTGACCATGTAGTCATTGACGAAGCCCAGGATTTCTCCCCATTCCAGATCGTCCTGCTGAAGCTTCATACCCCCGGGGATTCCTTCACTATTCTCGGTGATTTAGCGCAGGGCATTCATTCCTACCAGGGAATAGAGCAATGGGAAGCCTTCATCGAGCTGTTTCCGGAAGATCAATCCGCTTTCTACCGGTTAAGCAGAAGCTACCGATCTACAATGGAAATCATCCGGTTCGCCAACGCCGTCCTCTCGGAATACTCCGAGAGTTTCCGTCCGGCGGTCCCTGTATTCCGCAGCGGGGAGAAAGTAAAGCTGGTCCGGCTCTCTGAAGGGCAAACCGTCGATTGGGTCCGGAAAATGGCGATTCGGCTTCGGAAGGGCTCCTCCGAAACAGCGGCCGTGATTACCCGAACCGGCGAACGATCCGCAGAAATTCATGCGGCGCTGGAGGCTGCAGGGATCCCAGCCACACTTATCCAAGCGGATAAGACGGAATACGCCGGGGGGCTATCGGTTCTGCCGGTGTATTTGGCCAAGGGACTGGAATTCGATGCGGTACTTCTGCTCGATGTGGATTCCTTCCATTATGACGGCGGTGTCCAGGATGCCAAGCTGCTGTATGTAGGAGCAACGAGAGCGCTCCATGAGCTGTGGGTGCTGTACGAAGGGGAACCCTCTCCGCTCTTGCAGTGGGAAATCGGGGATTTTGCCGAATTTGTCGACGGGGATATTTGATCGTTTAGGGGAAATATCCCGCAAAGTGAACGTATGTATTCTCTTCCGCATCCTATCAGGGGCAGCATCTAAACCTGCCTCTAACTACGGTCGCTCCCCCTGGCTTAACCTCGAAAGAGGGGCAATACGTTACTTCGCGGGGGGCCCGGAGCAACGGCTTCCGACTCGGCGGTTGACTCTTTAATGAGAGAATCCTCGGAGGACGCCCCTCCGTTAGCCACAGTCACAATGACATAGCTGAGAATAACGATGAACGACAGAAACCCTAATAGGGAAGGTCCTTCCGTATTATAATCGTCCATTAGTTTCCCTCCTAACGGTCATATTTTCCATTAGGATGGTTAATAATGGGCTTTTCTATTCTTAAATATCGCAGAAATAGCGACGCAAGGATAAACGGCTATATTTAAACAAAGCCCGGGACAGAGATCCCGGGCCTTTCATCGATACAGCAGATTAGCTTGATTTATATCTTTCGTAAGCCGTCGAATAAATTTCCAAATACTCGTCTAACCCCATCTTTTTAAGCGTATCCACATAGGTATCCCATTCCGAGAACGGGGCTGCCCCTGTAATAAATTTCGCTCTCATCTCTTCCATATAAGCATTGATATCCGGGTGCAGGGACTGATATCTCTCGGACTCCTCCTCCGTAAAGGTAAATACCGGCCACACCTCTTTCGTCAAATACGGCCTCAGCTTGTCGGTTGCTTCTATAGAAGCAGGCAAGGATTCCGCCCCTTTGAAATATTTCTGCCGGACAATTCCCGGATAGCTGCCGCCCGGCCATGTCACATATTTAACCAGTGCCTGTTCCAAGGTTAGTCCTTGCGGATTGTTCTTAATTTCATCCGTATATTCAATTTGTCCATCCGCTGTTTCAATATAGCTCTTGTCCTTGAAGCCCATGAAGAACATCTTGTTGCCTTCCTCGCTATAGAAATAGTCCATCCAGCGGACAGTGGCTTCCGGATATTTATTCTTGTCGGTAATGACGAACGCTCCAGCCCCGGTAAGTGAAGAACGGCTGGGCACAAGGCGATCTCCGAACGGCCCTTGCAGTGCCGGCAAGCCAACGAAGCTCTTCTGATTCATCAGAGTCTCCGGGCTTGTCGTAAGTACGACCCCGTAAGTATTTTCCGCACCTTTGGCAAAGAACTCATTAGCCTTCAAAGTAAAGATCTCCGGCTCCAACAAGCCTTCTGTATATAACTTATTTAAAAATTGCAGCAAGTCCTTGTACCGTTCATCAGCCGGAACATAGCGAAGCTTGTCCGTCTCCGGGTTCATATCGATATTGCTATTGGCTACCCCGCGGTTCATCAAGCCCCAATATCCGCTAAGCTTGGTGATCACATCCGAGATACTGTAAGAACCGAACGGAATTTCATCCGGTTTCCCGTTCCCGTTCAGATCCGTCTTCTTAATGGCTACAAGAAACTCGTAAAATTCATCCACCGTTTCCGGCTCCTTGACGCCCAGGGCATCCAGCCATTCTTTGTTATACCAAAGCTTCGATCCCATCAGAACGGAAGTAAAATCCGGGTCGTAAATCGTCGGCATTCCGTATATATTTCCGTCGGGTAAGGTCATTCCCTTGCGCAGATCGGGATTTTCATCCATTAATTTCTTAAGGTTGGGGGCATACTTGTCTATCAGATCATTCAATGGGATAAATATCCCCTGGGAGCCGTACTTGGCCAGGTCCTGAGTAGTAATCCGGGCGGTATGGAAGGCATCCGGGTAATCTCCGCCGGCCAGAACCAAATTGCGTCGTTCCGTCAAGTTATCGAAGGGGACCAGTTGAAAATCCACATTAATATTTGTCATCTTCGCATATTCCTGCCAAAGCATCGTCTCATTCCAGTTATTGGCGGTTGTCGCCGACTTCCCCGTGAAGAAGGCCAGGTTTATCGGTTCTTTCATGATCGGAAACCCGGTCGCATTGAAATTGCTTTCCTCCTTGGGCGTCCCTCCGTCACCTCCGTCTCCCTCTGTACCGCTCCCGCTGCCGTTACCGCCGCCTCCGCCGCATGCTGCCAATAAAGATACGGACATAGTTGCTGTCAGCATAACAGCTCCCCACTTCTTAACTTTCATTTCTAGACCTCCCTGAGATAGAGTTTAAAAATGTATTTTTATGAAGCGGAATGCCGCCTGCATCTGAAGACGGCTGTCCGCAGTTCATACGGGCTAACCTTTCAATGCGCCGATCATAACCCCTTTGACGAAATACTTCTGCAAGAAGGGATACAGCGCAAGAACCGGCAAGTTGGCGACAACGACGACCGCATATTTGATCGCCTCAACCTCCATGACCTTCTTGGCAAGCGAATCGTCGGCCATATCGATCATATCCTGCATCTGTCCTTGAATAAGAATTTCCCTCAGGACCAATTGAAGGGGATACTTGGCACGGTCCGTTAAATAAATCAACGCATTAAAGAAAGCATTCCAGTGGCCAACCGCATAGAAGAGGATCATGACCGCTATAATAGGCATGGATAACGGCAGCACCACTCTGAATAAGATCTGAAAGTTATTGCAGCCGTCAATCGAAGCGGCCTCCTGGATTTCGTACGGAATGCTGCTCTGGAAGAAGGTTCTCATAATGACGATGTTCCAGACGGATACCGCATTCGGAATAACCAGCGCCCAGAAGGTATTAAGCATTCCGAGATTTTTAACCAACAGATAAACCGGAATCAAACCTCCGCTGAAGAACATCGTAAACACTATGAATGCCGTAATCACGTTGCGCCCCTTAAAGTCTCGGCGTGACAGCGGATAAGCCGCGCACGTTGTCATGACCAGATTGATTGCCGTTCCCAGCAAGGTATAGAAAATTGTGTTGCGGTATCCCGTAATGATGTCGTTATTCTCGAAAATTCTTTGATAGCCAACGAAGGTTATATCTTTGGGCAGCAGCCAAAGCTCCCCTTTAACCACTGCATTCGGGCTGCTTATCGATGCGCTGAGAACAAAGACGAGCGGATACAGCACAATGATAGTAAGCACGATCAGCAGCAGCGTATTGACGAAATCGAATATTTTGTCTCCCCGGGAATGATCTACCATATATTCCGCCCTCCTGTCACCATAGGCTGGTTTCGTTAAGCTTTCTCGCCGTAAAATTGACCAGCACCAGCAAAATAAAGTTAATCACAGCGTTGAACAAGCCGACCGCAGCCGAGAAGCTGTACTGCGCCCCCAGAATCCCGCTACGATATACATAAGTCGCTATAACATCCGAGGCTTCCATATTTAGCGAGTTCTGCATCAGGAACACTTTCTCAAAGCCGACTCCCATGATCGATCCCACATTCAGGATCAGCAGAATGACAATGGTCGGCAGAATCCCCGGCAGATTCACATGCCAGATTCGCTGCAGACGGGTCGCCCCATCCACCTTGGCGGCTTCATGCAGTTGCGGATCTATCCCGGCCAGGGCAGCCAAATAAATAATGGAGCTCCAGCCCATTTGCTGCCAGACACCTGACAACACATAAATCGTCTTGAACCACTTCGGCTCGGACATGAAAGCAATCGGCTCTCCGCCGAAGAAGACGATAATTTGATTAACCAAACCGCTCTGCGGCGACAGGAACATAAGGAGCATTCCGACCAGCACGACGGTGGATAGAAAGTGAGGAGCGTACGTCACCGTCTGTACGAATTTACGGAAATACTTCATGCGCACTTCATTAATCATCAAGGCCAGAATAATCGGAGCGGGAAAACCTACGGCCAGCTGATACAAGCTGATGCCGAGAGTATTCTTGATCAGTCTCCAAAAATAATAGCTGTCGAAAAACCTTTCAAAATGTCTGAATCCGACCCATGGACTTCCCCATATTCCTTTCGTGGCTATAAAGTTTTTGAAGGCAATCTGAACCCCGTACATTGGGAAATACTCAAAAATGATGTAATAAAGGATAACCGGAGAAATAATGACGTAGAGCTCCCAATTTTTACGAAACGGCTTTAAAGAGCGGGACAATTTAGAAGGCCGGGTTGCCGGCGCTGAATTAGGAACGGTTGGATTTGGCAACGATTCATTCACCTCTTTTTTTGTAACGGAAATGTTATCATTGGTTTCTCCTAAGAAGACAAGCTCTTTCTCTATGACGGAGAAATATAATAGCGCTTTCATTCTTTGCTTGCATCAAATTGCAATATGTGCCGGCTTTACTCAATCATTTGATAACATAATTATGATAGCGCTTTCCATAAAGTGACTTCCCTTAATGCATTTTTCACCCCCTCGAATATCCGGAGCTTCATTGTTAGATAAATTCGTTCTTTAACATCCTATTTTTGATTCCGCTGTACAATACTTTCCTGTTAAGGCTAATCCTTTACTTGATGTGGTCGTGTTACTAAAGGAGCAGAATAACGCGAAGAGGAAGTGACAATATTTCCAATTAAGTGCATTTTTTTGTAATAAAATTATCTCATTACAGGTGGGCTGTCAAGGAAAATACCTCCCGGTTTACGTTAATTTAATGTAAAGCCTGGATGAAGCCTTGCGGGACCGGCAGTCGTTGTCCCTCATAAAGAGCAACAAAAAAAGACAATAAGAAAACAGTACCAAGCGAACAAAATACAGTCCCTAATTGTTCGTATTCAGCACCGGGTTTTCTCATCGTCTCTACCCGTCATACCTATTCCCAAACTTAAGATATTCAATTTTTCATACCCGGCTTGTTTCTACAATAGCTCGAGCAAGAATGTAACAGAAAGTTACAATTTACGTAGAAAGCGTTTTCTTAATCTAATAAATATTATCGTTTGTATTGATCAATATTGCAATAGATATCAGAAAATTTACTTTATTTTTAATATTATTTTTTTCAATAAATATATTGTTTACAATTAAACACATTGACTAGCGGTCAATTTCTCCAGATTTTTTTGCCAAAAAACCCAAACAAATTCATATAATAAATTCATGAACAAATTATTGCTATTCTTTAATTAGTCATGTATTATGACTAATATAACATGTAAACGCATACACCAAGGAGGAATGACATTTGAGTGGATTAGATTGGGGCGTTATCGGTTTATATTTCTTATTGATGGTCTTCATTGGTTTTTCGGCTTTCAAGAAAGTGCAAGGATCTAAAGATTTCTTCGTTGCCGGAGGAAAGCTGCCGTGGTGGTTATCCGGAATTTCTCATCACGTTTCCGGTTATAGTGGAGCGGTGTTTGTAGCTTACGCCGGTCTTGCATATACCCATGGATTCAGCTTATATGTATGGTGGGCTATTCCGATTGCTATTTCAGTCATTGCAGGTGCTTATATTATGGCTCCCCGCTGGGCCAAATTAAGAACGAAGCTGGATATTGAATCCCCCACCGAATATTTGGCCATGCGATTCAATATTCCGACTCAGCAGCTAATTGCCTGGAGCGGAGTTTTGCTGAAGCTGTTTGATGTCGGTGCCAAATGGGCGGCTATCGGTATCCTGCTCAACGGCTTTACAGGCATCCCGATTATTTACGGAATTTTAATCTCGGGGATTGTCTCGCTCATTTATATTACCGTGGGCGGATTATGGGCGGACATCTGGACGGACTTTGCCCAATTTGTCGTACAAATTATCGCGGGAATTGTCATGTTCGTTGTCGTGGTGCAAACTCTCGGCGGCATAAGCTCCATTACCGGTATGTGGGATCAGCTCCCTCCGGCCAACAGCCAGCCGTTTAACGAGCCTTATTCTCTCGGCTATGTCATTGTATACGTTTTCGTTGTCTTCTTAAGCTACAACGGCGGTACTTGGAACCTTGCAGCGCGGTATATCTCTTCTCCTTCAGGCAAAGAAGCGAAGCGTGCCGGTTTGCTCTCGGGTATTCTTTATCTTATTTGGCCGCTTATTTTGTTCTTCCCGATGTGGGCGGCTCCAATTATTCTGCCGGGTCTCAGCCAACCGGATCAGTCCTATTCCCTGCTGACTCAGGAGCTTCTGCCGGTTGGACTTATCGGACTTGTACTCGCTTCCTTGTTTGCGGCAACCATGTCCATGACCTCCTCTGATGCCAATACCATCTCGGCGGTCATCACGCGGGATATTCTGCCGGTCATGAACAAAAAGTTCAGAGGCATCGATCAGAAGCTTTCGTTGAAAATTGCGCGGATTACTACGTTTACCTTTACATTTATTACACTCGTGATCGCTATTTATTCCGACGTGTTCGGCGGCGTACTCGGCCTGCTGATCACTTGGTTCGCCGCTCTGGTAGGTCCGGTTTCCATTCCAATGCTGCTCGGACTGCTGCCGGCCTTCAAACACAGCGATTCCAAAGCCGCAATAGCTTCCATTCTTGGCGGGTTCATTATGTTCGCCTTTACCAAGGTGGTTGTCGAATGGCCACTATATATTGAAATCGGGGCACCTGTCTTCACTGCCGGTATTATCTTCATCTGGATGGGGCTTATTAACCGGGGCAAACCGGTACGGCCGGAAATTGAAGACCTGCTGCAATCCATCAGCAAAAGTGATGAAGATTTAGCCAAAGACATGGCAAATTAGCTATATAAATGCGGCACACCCCTGAACTGCGAATGGAATTAGCCAAATATAGCTCTTTACTGATATCCTCATGCTAAGAGGATAGATAGAGAAAAGAGGGATCATTATGGCAATCAAAGGGCCTGGCTTGTTAAGAGAGCAAAATCAGAAGAAGCTTATCCATTTACTCAGGAAACATAAGCAAACCTCCAGAAAAGATCTGGCCAAGCTAATGGGGGTCAGTAAAAATACAATCTCCTTAATCGTCGATCAATTTATCCATGAAGGTGTGATTAAAGAAGTTGGGATCAAGGACAGCCGCAGGGTGGGCCGTCCCAAAATATTGATCGAGCTTAATGCCGATGCCTTCAAATCGCTCGGTGTTACTCTATCCAACGAATCCGTTGATTACGTTGTAACGGATTATTGCCTCAATATCATCGATAAAGGCTCCGATAAAGTGGACAGCCGGCAGGTAGGCGAAGTAGTTGCCTGCCTGACCCGGCTCATTCAAAGGACCAAGCAAGCACATGACGGATTGATTGGCGTGGGAATAGGCATCCCCGGAATCGTAAATACGGATGAGGGCATTGTGTATGTTTCCACGAAGCTGGAATGGAAGGATGTCCCCCTCCATTCCTTGCTCACCCAATCCGCCGCGCTTCCCGAGCATATTTCCCTAACTATCCAAAACAGCGTGAAAATGACGGCCTTATGCGCTTCGTTAACGGAAGAGCTTCACCATAACCCCAGCTTCTTTTATATTCGCATTGGTGAAGGGATCGCCGGGGCCTTCTTTCAACACGGACAAATTTGGGACGGGGTCAGCTGGACTTCGGGGGAGATCGGCCATCTTCCTGTGGAGCCAGCGGGACCGCAATGCAGCTGCGGCCAAACCGGCTGTCTGGAGCAGATGATCAGCATCCGCTCCTACGCCCAATGGATGTCCGAGCACGAGCAGGCTCCCACCCAGGAGCAAATGGATGATCTGCTGAAGCAATACGGTAAATATTTGGGCGTGGCATTAATCAGTGTAATCAACATTATGAATCCTGGCCTCATAGTCATTGACAGCCCGTATAATTCGAACGCTTATTTCAAACAGGCCTCGCTGAATTATCTTGCGGCCAACGCTCTGGAGATTCCTCTGAGCAAAACTAAAATCGAGTTCAACGAACAGCCGTACATGCAATCACTAGGCGCGGCCGTCGCGGTTATTCATAATTATGAGCATTGAAGTGGCGAGAGTCTGATCACCCACTGTTCTTGCATCACAGATGAAAACTCCAACTTTTAAGTGGAAAGGTTCATTTCATTCATGTGTTGGTGCCCGTCCAGCAAAGAATCAATTTACATCCCAAGGCCATTTTTCAAAGCTGGTTAATTGATCCGCCTTACACTATAATAATTTTTAGTGACGAAGAACGTCCCGATCCATTCCAACAAGGAATGGAGGGGCGTTCTTTTATTTTATCGGGGAGGTGCAGGCTGAAATGAATGTGAATTTTCGAAGAGGCCCATACTGAGTTTATCCAGAAGCCTGGATAGCGTGGCGGAACGGGAAATCATCCTTTATGCTTGCTCGGGCTCTGCGTCCCATCGATGTGAGAACTCATTTAAACATCAACCAGCGCACTGCAGTGCGCATGCTCAAATCTCTGCAATAAAGGCTGGTTTACGCTGGTAACCGGCTCGACAGGCAAGCATGTGGTGCGTTATGAACTTATACGAGGCATCCTGCAGCTTTGATAGAAAAACTGTACGGAGAAAGCCGACAGAACCTGAGCAGCAACGCGCTTTCCCGGCATGCATTACAGAAGATGCCACTCATCGCTTTAAGCGCAAAAAGAGCCGTCCATTAGACAGGACAGCTCTTTTCGCTTATTAAAATTGTAGGATGCCTGACGAATGCAGAAATACGAGAAATACAAGTACAGGCGCAACATAACGCAGCATGAACAGCCATACCCGAAACCAGCCGGCACTCAAGCCGGAAGCCTCGGCAGCCCCCTTCCAATAATAACCCGCAAATACCGTTATGGCGAAACCGCCGATCGGCAGCATAAGATTGGAAGTAATAAAATCAACCCAATCAAAGAACGATTTGCCGCCAAACGTAAGAGCGGACACGTGGCCCAGGGATAAGACAGACGGAATTCCTAGGACAAAAAGAATCGCTATTATAATGCAAACGGCCTTGGCCCTCCCCCAGCGAAACCGCTCCATTGCGTAGGAAACCGGAACTTCTAGCAGGGATACGGCCGAAGTCAGTGCTGCAAAAGCAAGCAGTATAAAGAACAATCCGCCAAACAGCATGCCGAGCGGCATTGCCGAGAAGGCAGCCGGCAACGCAATGAAGACTAGCGAAGGGCCCTGGTCTGGAGCAATGCCGAAGGAGAACGTCGTCGGGAATATGATCAACCCGGCAATGAAAGCATAGATAAGATCCCCCGCTCCGATAGCCAGCGATGCTGTTCCGAGCGATTGCTCCTTGCGCACATAAGAGCCGTACGTAAGAAGAATTCCCATTCCAAGCGACAATGAGAAGAAGGCATGTCCAAGCGCTACTAAAGCGGATTCCGCCGTCAACTGCGAGAAGTCCGGCTTCAGAAAGAAAGAAACTCCCTCGTCCGCGCCAGGCAAGGTAACAGCTCTTATCATCAAAATCAGGAGAAGAACCACCAAACTAGGAATGATGAGCTTGTTAAACTTCTCAATCCCTTTGGCAATCCCGAGAATCACGATTCCTCCCGAAATAAGCAGGGCGACCAACTGCCATACGACCGGCCAATAACCGGAAATAAATCCGGAGAATTGACTGCTGAAATCCTCGCCGCTATACAGCTTGCCGCTAAAGGAAAATACCGCATAATGCAGTGTCCACCCCGCGACGATCATATAGAAGGTTAAAATTAAGAAAGGAGCAATAACCTGCAGCAAGCCGACGCTCTTCCAGCCCCGGCCCCCGCCTGCTCTGACGAACGACGTTGCCGCACTTCCCCTTCCGCTTCTTCCTATAGCCAGTTCGGCCAGCAGAACAGGCAAACCAATAATAATCAAACATAGGATGAACAGCAAGAAAAAAGCGGCCCCGCCATGTTCACCCGTAATATACGGAAATTTCCACATATTTCCTAATCCGACAGAACTTCCGATTGCCGTCAGAATAAATCCGGCGGATGAAAAGCGCTCTTGCTTTTGACTAAGCTCATAGTTGCTGAATTTCTGCTCGTCCATTAACTCGACTCCAATTATTTTTGCGTTTGAATGCATTATACAATATTCGTTCTAAATTTCGTATATGTACTTTTATCCTATAAGGTATATGTATAGAAAGGCTCATTTTTCTTTATGCCTACTAGGACCGACGGGGCTCCACAAAAAACCCAAAAAAACAAGGTGCGCTTATTCAGCACACCCCGTTTGTTCCATTTAACCGAGCTTCACCGGCTGGCCCTTCTTGATCGACTCATAGGCGGCAAGCGCCACTTCGGTCGATCTTAATCCGTCCTCCCCGGTAATCGGCACTTCGCGATTATCACGAATAGCATCCAGGAAGCCGCGCACGAGGCCTTCATCCATTCCGTCGGCCCAACTGCTCCATTGAGCCTTCATCTTCTCATCATTATACACTTCGTTCTTCTGTGCGAAGGAATCTACGGAGATGACCCCGCGGGTTCCGATAATCTCCATCGTGACGTCTCCCCAGGTCGGGAATGACTTCGGTCTGGACCAGCTTGTATCGAGCACGGCCACGACTCCATTCTCGTACTTGACATGAACGAGTCCGGCATCATCCACTGCAATATCATGGAATAAGGTTCCCGCTTCTGCGTAAACTTCCTTCACCCTGCTGCCCAAGAACCAATTCATTAAGTCCATGACATGGACGGTATGATCTAGAACCGCTCCGCCGCCGGACAAGGACGGCTCAATGAACCAGCCGCCCGGCATGGTTCCGCGGTTAGTGCCTTTGATCGCGAGAATTTCGCCGATTTCTCCACGTTCAATCGCTGCCTTCGCTTCGGTTACTGCAGTAATATACCGACATGGAAACGCAGTCATCAACTGCACTCCGTTGTCCTTGCAGACGCGGATCATCTCCTCCATCTCTTCAACCGAGACTCCCAGAGGCTTCTCACATAGGACATGCTTGCCCGCATTGGCCGAATCGATCGTCAACTTCGCATGGTGCACGTTCTCCGAACAAATCACCACCGCATCGATATCTGTTTCCAGAAGCTGACGATAGTCTTCATAATAAGGGATCGAATGCTTCTCCGTTAATTCCTGAACACGGCTTTTCACTTCATCGGCAATTCCGGCAACTTCCACATTGGGGATGTTCATCAGCGCCCGGAAATAACTGAAGGCATGGCCGTGGGCAAAGCTGATCATTCCGACTTTAAGCGCTGCTGTCATACGTTCTCCCTCCCGGCTTCACTTTGAAACTGGCGCATATCAATGACCGCTCCCGTACGAATAGATTCGAGCGCAGCGAGAGAAACCTCCACCGCCCGGTATCCGTCCTCCGCTGTAACAAGCGGCTCGGCTCCTGTCCGAATGCACTCCAGAAAATGTTCCAACTCATAATAATACGGATCGCGCAGCGTAGGACTGGCAGTGCGGGAAACCGTCTTGCCTCCGTCTTCGCTGTCTGCTGTTTTATGAATGCGTACTGAATGGGTCTGCTCACTGTTAAAGCGGACCACCCCTTTATTGCCGGCCACTTCCACTGCCGTAGTGAATGGCCCCGGGTAACCCCAGAACGCTTCCAGATTGGCCATAGCCCCATTATCGAATCTTAAAGTAACTAAAGAATAGTCCATATTTTCCGTGCTGCGCTCCATGGCATAAACGCTCTTGATCTCTCCGGCAATTCCACGGACAAAATCGATATCGTGAATCATCAGATCCATAATGACTCCGCCGCTCTTGCTCCTGTCGTTATACCAGGCTTTGGTTTGTCCCGGACGGCCGCCGATTCTCTTCGTATGTACAACTCCAACATTTCCTACGGCGCCATTCATGACTTGGCGGGTAATATCCTTGTAGCTCGGGAAGAACCGGACGACATGAGCGATGAATAAACGGACGCCGTTGTTCTTACAGACTTCTATCATTTCGCGGGCTTCGGACAAAGTTGGAGCCATTGGCTTTTCACAAATAACGTGCACGCCGCGCTCCGCCGCCTTGATCACATACTCCTTGTGCAAGTGGGTGGGCAGGCAAATGCTGACCGCCTCCGGCTTGGCCTTCTCGATCATGTCTTCAAAGGAAAAGTAAGGCTGCGTCTCATATTGCTCTGCCGTCGCCCTGGCTGCTTCTTCAACGAAGTCGCATACTCCGACCAATTCTGCGCCGGGCAATTCGCGATAGGCGTTCGCATGAGTTTTCCCCATAATTCCGCAGCCGATGACTGCTACCTTCATATCGAAAACTCCTCCTACGTCTTAATTAAGATTGTTTAAAAAAGAAACTGTCGGGTACGAACCCGCCCACTCGGATGCGGAAGGATCAGCCCCCATGGACATTGTACAACTTATTGCGCACAAAAAATACATGAAAAGAAAAAATAATTTTTTTGTTGAAGAATTAACCGGAGCTTTAATCCTCAAATCCTCAACCTCCGCAGCATCACTTTATATCCGCCTGCCGTACAATTCACGGAACTCGGTCGGGGTCATCCCTTCGTGCTCAAGAAAGCGCTTGTTGAAATAGCTTGCATTCGGATAACCGCACTCTTCGGCAATCCGTTTAACCGGCCAGTCCGGCCGCTCCAGAAGCCGCTCCTTGCCGGCTTGGATTCTGCACAAGGTGATGAAGGCCAGCGGTGTCATTCGGGTGGCCCGCCGGAACAATTTGCAGAAATAGAAGGTGCTCACTCCGGCTTGCTCCGCCCAATAGTCGAGGTTAAACGGCTCGCAAGCTTGCTCCTGCATAAGCGGCAGCAGCCCGTCAATCCGTTCCGTTGAAGGGGCCGATCCTTTAGCCGGCATGAAGGGAACCGCCTGCGACATAAATTCGACCAGCAAAGCATACATAAGTGTCGTCAGCTTCGCATCGTGAAGCAATACATGTCGCTCCGCTTCCTCCATAAGCCGCTGATGGGCCTCTTCCAGCGGTTCCAGTTGCCTGATCGACCAGAGTGTGGAGCGTTGAATCCCCATTCCGATCAGAAATTCATTCAGCTTCTTCCCGTAAAAATGGACCCAGCGGATACTCCAAGGCTCTTCTTCGGAGGAATAGTAACGCTGCCGCTCATAAGGGTAATACAGGAATGCATCCCCTCTCCCAAGAGTATGGATAGCGCCATCGAGTTCGACATATCCTTTGCCCTCCAATACAAAATGAATACTGTAATCGTTCCATGCCCCTTTGCTGCGGTCAACTATGTGCTCGGGCTCGTCCCAATACCAGCCTACCGAAACCGGAAGACAGAGCAGGCGGTGCTCCGGTATGGTGGGCAGATGCCTCTGCCGCATCACCATGGCCATCCCCTCCCCTCGAGGACAAAATCGTGTTATTGACATCAATATTTTATTATATTCATTTTAAAATTGCTGGTTTATAATAACAATAAATTTTTAACAAGGAGCTGAAGACATGAGCAGAAAGCTTCGCTGGGGCGTAATGGGATGCGCCAATATTGCCATAGGGTCCGTGATACCCGGGATTCAACAGTCTTCCCGGGGAGAAGTAATCGCCATTGCGAGCCGGGACGAATCCAAGGCGCGGGAAACCGCCGGAAAGCTCGGAATTGCCAGATCATACGGAAGCTACGAGGCGCTTCTGGAGGACGAATCGGTCGATGCCGTATACATCCCCCTCCCTAATCACCTGCATAAGGAGTGGACCATCCGCGCCGCAGAAGCAGGCAAGCATGTACTGTGTGAGAAGCCCTTCTCCATCGATGCCGGAGAAGCGGAGGAAATGACCGCAGCCTGTTCCCGGGCGGGCGTTCACTTGGCCGAGGCATTCATGTACCGTCATCATCCCCGGTATAACAAAATCCAAGAGATCATTGCCTCCGGAGAGCTTGGGGACCTGCGTGGAATCCATGGAACTTTCACCTTCAACAGCTCGGCGAATACCGGCAATTTCCGTTTTAATCAAGCAATGGGAGGCGGCGCTTTATATGATATCGGGGTATATCCGATCAGTGCGGCTCGTTTGGTTACCGGTTCGGAGCCGGAAGCGGCCATTGTTCATGCCTTCTTCTCCGAGCACCATGACGGCGTCGATATGATGGCTTCCGGGCTGCTGGAGTTCCCGGGCGGGATCGCTCTGACCTTCGATTGCGGAATGTGGGCCGCCTCCCGTAACACACTCGAGATCTTGGGCACGGATGGCCGGATTGAAGTACCGTCTGCCTATGTGTGCGATCCGAACAGCCCTAGCGTCTTCTACGTCACCGTACGCGGACAGAGACGGGAAGTCGAATTTCCGCCGATGAACCATTATTCCCTTCAGGCGGATGATTTTGCCGCTGTAGTATTGGACGAAGCCGCGCCGGCCTTCGGACAGCAGGATTCCGTTCGGAATATGCGTGTGCTGGATGCGTGCCTGGAATCGGCCCGGACACGTTCGAGAGTTGTTATTCCACATTAGGAGGTTAGAAGCGATGAATTTTATCTCCATTGATGGTTTAGAGACGAAAGTATCGCAGCTCATTATGGGCTCGGACTATTTCATGCCGGAAAAGATCGATCTAGTGAGCGAAATCCTAGAGGCCTATATCCGTATCGGCGGGAATACTATCGATACCGCCCACATCTATTGCGGGGGCAAAAGCGAAGTCGCTATCGGCCTGTGGTTGAAGCAAAGAGGCAAACGTGAGGATATCGTGATACTGACCAAGGGGGCGCATCACGATGCTGCGGGGCCGCGAGTTCATGCGGAAGCCATTCGCCAAGACTTGCTGGAAAGCCTCGAAAGACTGCAAACGGATTATGTAGACCTCTATGCCCTGCATCGTGATGATCCGAACGTTCCCGTCGGCCCGATTATGGAAGCGCTCAACAGCCACATCGAGGCCGGACGAATCCGGGCCATCGGCGCCTCCAACTGGACGCACCAGCGGATTCAGGAGGCCAACGATTATGCTGCCCGGCACGGACTGACGGGCTTCTCCTTCAGCAGCCCCAATCTGAGCTTGGCCAAGGCCAAGGAGCCTTATTGGGAAGGCTGCGTGTCCGCAGACGCGGATACGTGCGCCTGGCATACGGCCAGCGGGCTTCCGCTGCTGTCATGGTCGTCGCAGGCCCGCGGCTTCTTCACGGGAAGGTACCGCCCCGATGACCTGAGCGATCCGGACACGGTCCGCGTGTTCTACAGCGAGGCCAATTGGGAGCGCCTGCGCCGGGCGGAAGAGCTGGCCGCCAAGCGGGGAGTCACGGCGATTCAGATCGCTCTCGCTTACGTTCTGAATCAGCCCTTCCCGACCGCCGCCCTGATCGGGCCCCGGAATCAGGCCGAGATGGAGTCCTGCGCGGAAGCGACCCAAATCCGGCTGACACCGGAGGAAATTCGTTGGCTGGAAGACGTGGAAGCCTGATTTTTTTGTATCACTTGTATCACCCTCTATACTTCAAATCAAGCGGAGAACCTGATATAGGTTCTCCGTTTTTTGTATTCAGCAATCCTTTCAATCCTTTCCTGCAATCACGTATCTTACGGCGAAATTTTGGGCAAACCAACGAGGAAATCCTTTTTGGAAGGGAGAGTTCAATCTTGTTAAGAAACGAATCGGATCGCACGGTCGAAGCCACGGACAATGGACAGATTTCCGATATTCACCAGATCACCACACTAATCGTTAACCTCTATATGATCGGAAAACCGAAGGAATCCGGTGCGGCAGACTGGGTGCTGGTCGATACAGGCATCGGCCGCTTTGCGAACAAAATTATCGGTGCTGCCGAAGAACGATTCGGAGTAGGCAGCAAGCCGAAGGCGATCATTCTCACCCACGGACACTTCGACCATGTAGGCACCGTTATCGAGCTGGCCGATCATTGGGAAGTTCCCGTCTTTGCGCATTCGCTCGAGCTTCCTTACCTTACGGGGCGCAAGGATTACCCCCCTGCCGATCCTACCGTCGGAGGTGGGCTGATGGCCGGAATTTCTCCCCTCTATCCCAATGAAGGGATAGACTTGGGCGGCCGGATCGAGCCCCTGCCATCGGACGGCAGCGTTCCTTCCCTGCCGGAGTGGCGATGGATTCACACGCCAGGGCATACCCCCGGACACGTTTCCCTGTTCAGGGAGAAGGACCGGACGGTCATCGCGGGTGACGCTTTTATTACGGTCAAGCAGGAATCCGCTCTGTCCGTCATGACTCAGACCAGGGAAATCCATGGTCCGCCCGCCTATTTCACAACCGATTGGCAGCAAGCCCGAGAATCGGTTCGGAAGCTCGCTGCATTAAATCCGGCCACTGCCTATACAGGTCACGGTCAACCGATGTTCGGCCGGGATCTCGCCGGGCAGCTAGAGACTCTGGCCCGGGATTTCGACCGCTTGGCCATTCCGGACCAAGGCCGCTACGTTCACCAATAATCTGGCAGGTTTTGATGCTCATAATCCGGGAAACATCATATCACACTAACGGGGAGTGAGGAGGTGAGATAATGAAGAAGATCAGCTTGACCCTTATGTCTTTAGCTCTGTCCTTCATGTTTGCTTTGACGGCTAGCGCCGAGTCTTCTCCTGCTCCTACGACAACCAATCACACTTACGGAGTATCGGAGCCGACGGATAAAACGACCGTACCGACTCCCCCGGCAGGCTCACCTGATCCAAATACGACTGTAGATGGAGTTAGAGGTACCGGTCTAGACGGGACGCCCCGCGGCACAACCACTATGGATGGGACTAGAGGTACCGGCACAGACGGAACGACTCGCGGCACGGGCGTGACCTATAGACCTTACGGAACAAGAGCCCAGACCTACACTACCCGAGAAACGGGGAACTACGGAAACTGGAGCTGGTTAGGTTTGTTGGGTCTGGTGGGCTTGGCCGGCTTGACGGGCCGTAACCGCGAACGGAACGGAGACCGGGATCCCCAACGTTAATCTTCGGCATGAACCAAACTTCAAGATGGCTTGAATATCCAGGCGGATTTTCAGGCCGTTTTTTTCATCGGATGATAAGGAGATGCAGACGAGCATGAATGGATATGAGCCGCTGGATGCCCGCATTGAATACACGGTGTGGTACGATAACGGGCAGGATGACCAAGGTGTGGCTGAGTTCAACAATCGTGAGGAAGTGGATCAATTTAGCGCCCATAACCGGGTCATTCGCACGGAATTATTTATAGGAAACAAAGAATAGCAATTCGGATAGCCGTTCCGGTTCACGAAACAACCCGCTTTAATAGCGGGTTGTCGTCATCAATAGTAATTAGATTACCATCGAAAGTTAAAAAAATACTATAGGATTTCAACGTCTCCTTCGTTTACAATCTTATTTGTAATCGTTTTCAATTAGTTGATCATAACGAAGGGGATGAAAGGATTGAAGAATGTTAAATTCGGTACCACATTCATGCTGTTATGTTCGCTAGTCTTGATTTTATTCCTTGCCGCCTGTAATTCGGATAAGGGAGCTAACGAGCCGACACCGACGTCGGACACCACCAACAACAACAAGGATGGGGACCAAGGGCAAGGGCAGTCCAACTCTAACGATAAGAAGCTCACGCTGAAATGGTTCGTAAACGGCTCCAACAATTCAAGCTTGCCCCCTAAAGACAAAGACTTCGTAAGAAAGACCATTGAAGAAAAATTCAATGTCGACCTGCAAATTGAACATATGCAGCTCGGTGCGGATTTCACGACCAAGCTGAATCTGATGATGGCCGGCCGGGACGTGCCCGATATGTTCATGTCGGACGGTGCCGCATCCAACAATTACATTAAAGACGGGCTGACCCTGGATATGACCGGGCTCGTAACTCCGGAGAAAATGCCGAATTACTTCAAATACTGGGTTAAAGAGGATGAGCTGGAGCGTTATCAGGTACAGAACAAATTTATGCGCGCCCCGGTTCCGTTCCCCAAACAGCAATATGTTTCCTACTACGTTCGCAAGGACTGGATCGACAATCTGAAGGCCAAAGGGGTCGATGTCGATATCCCGACAAATTATGATGAAATGATCGAGGTCATGAAGGCGTTTACCTTCAATGATCCTGATAATAACGGGAAGGATGATACCAAAGGGTTTACAACCTTCGGCAACGGAACTCTCCCTTATGTCTATTGGCCGGAGTATTTGAAAAACGGGCTCTATGGATTGGGACTTGTGGACGATCAATTGGTCGACGGATATTCCGACCTGAAGGTCGGGCAAGTGCTGGATGATATTCGCAAGGTCATCGATATGAAGGTTGTGGACGAAGATTGGTATTTGCAAAAATCTGGCGAAGAACTCAATAAAGCTGCACAAGGAAAGGCCGGAATTTTCTGGGGATCCGCTCGATTCGCTGGACTCGACAACGATCCGAACAGCGTCCAGTTCAAAACAAAAGAGATTCTGAAATCCGCCGGGAAAACCGAGGATGCGGAAAAGGTTGATTGGCAGCCGTTTCATCCCTTTGCGGACACTGGTGTTGCGACAGAAGCCTTGCCCGGTGCCCCCTTTATGTTCGGTAAAGATGCACCGGCAGAGAATGTAGAAAGAACTCTGCAAATTCTGGACTGGATGGCCAGCGAGGAAGGGTTCCTGCTGGTCCGCTACGGGCAAGAGGGCGTTCACTACAAGAGAGACGGCAATACCATTACGCTGGATGCGGATGCCTACAAGCGGGATGTCGTCGACCAGGGGGATTTCCTGAACATATACCAGTTCTTCGCTGCGGCGGATGAGCCACAGGTGTTCGGGCTTGAGGTGGTCCGTCCCACGGAGACAGATCGCGACCGCGCCATCCTGGAGAAACTGAGAACTTATAAATACCTTCCTTCTATCGGAACGAACGTAGCTCCGCCGGAAGGGTATAATCTGGCCGATTTCCGTAATCAGTTATATTCGGTTCTGAGCAAGATCTTGTTCGAAGAACAGGATGCCTCCAACTGGCCGACATACCGCGAGGAGCTGATGGATAAATACGGCGGGCGGGCCGTCTTCGAAGCCTATGCGGAACAGATGTCCAAGGCTCATGGGCGTACAATTACTTTCAGAGACAAATAAATAAGTCGTTGTCGTATGGCGCTTGATGGTATGAATTGGCGGATATCGCGGGGAAAGCTACCTTTCTCTGCGGTATCCGATTTTTCAACAGACCAGCCAAGCTATTAATTTCTCGACAAAGGAGTCTGTGCAGATGAAACCAGAAATCGCTATGCCGCTAAAATCGAAAAAATCGAAGCCTAAAATCCAGTGGAAATCGATTTATCGGGCCCGTTGGTTTTACCTGATGATGCTTCCCGGTTTGGCTTACTATCTTATCTTCTCCTATTTGCCGATGGGCGGACTGATCATTGCCTTCAAGGATTACAACCTGCTCAAAGGAATTTGGGGCAGCGAATGGGTGGGGCTGGATAACTTCCGGAGAATTTTTGCCTCCCCCGATTTTTTCATCATTTTCCGCAATACGGTTCTTATAAGCTTTTATCGCATTATTTTCGGGATGTTCCCCGATGTTCTGCTGGCCTTGATCCTCAATGAAATCCGGGTAGCCTGGTTCAAGCGGATCGTACAGACCATTACTTACGGCCCCCACTTTCTCTCCTGGGTCATTGTATTCGGACTTGTATTCGCCTTCCTTGCTCCCGGCTCCGGGCTGTACACCCAGTTCCATCAGAACATGGGGTGGGGAGAGGTCAATCTGATGACCGACAAAAGCTTCTTCCGCCCACTGCTAATTATTACGGACTTATGGAAAAGCACCGGCTTCGGCGCCATCATCTACCTGGCTGCCTTAAGCTCCATTAACAGCGAGCTGTATGAAGCCGCAGTCGTTGACGGGGCCAGCCGCTGGCGGCAGATCTGGCACATTACGCTGCCGGGGATCCGGGATGTCTTCCTGCTGCTGCTTATCTTGCGTATCGGACATATTTTGGATGCCGGATTCGAGCAGGTGTTTATTTTCCTGAATGCCCGCGTTTATGAAGTCGGCGACATCATCGATACCTGGGTTTACCGGCAAGGTCTGGAGAAGCTGGAATTCAGCATTTCGTCCGCTACAGGCTTCTTTAAATCCATAGTCGGCTTTATTCTCGTCCTGGGAGCCAATAACCTATCCAAGAGAATGGGCGGCTCCGGAATTTGGTAAAAGTTGAACTTTAACTAGCATCAGGTTAGGAGGCATAGTTATGTCATTAGTACTGCATAAAACGAAAACAGATCGTGTCGTTGACGCCATTCTGTATATTATTCTCGGCTTGTTCGCCCTCGCCTGCTTGTTTCCAATCTATTATGTATTCATAATGTCCATTACGCCATTCTCGGAGGTGTTGAGCCGGGGCGGCTTCGTCATCATACCGAATTCCGTTACCTTCGATGCCTACAAGGAGATTTTCTCCAGCCAGCGCATTCCGCAGGCATTGAAGATTACCGTATTCGTTACCGTGGTAGGAACCGCCTTGAACCTTGCCACGACCATTCTGCTAGCCTACCCGCTATCCAAGAAATTCGTTCCGGGACGCAATTTCTTCCTGCTGGCCATCGTGTTTACGATGCTTTTTAACGGCGGACTGATCCCTACCTATCTCGTCGTCCGTGGAGTCGGATTGACCAATACGATCTGGGCGTTGATTATCCCGGGACTGGTCTCCGCTTTTAATATGCTGATTGTCAAGACTTACTTCCAGAACCTCCCCGACGAAATAGAAGATGCGGCGAAGGTGGACGGCTGCGGCGACTTTCAGACCATGTTTCGCATCGTGCTGCCCCTCTCCATGCCGATCATTGCAACGATAGGACTCTTCTACGCCGTCGGACATTGGAATGATTTTTTTAAGGCCATTCTGTATATAAGTGATAAATCCCTCTATCCTATCCAGCTTGTACTGCGGAATATGATCCAGAATCCGAACGTCAGCCAGGAGCTGCAATTGATGAACAGCCAGCTTATGCAGCAGCTTCCTCCGGAAACGATCAAGATGGCCACGGTCGTTGTAGCGATTCTGCCGATCCTTGCGGTTTATCCGTTTTTGCAAAAGTATTTTGTCAGAGGAATGCTGATCGGTGCGGTTAAAGGGTGATATTAAAGGGTTTCCCGGCCTTCTGATCGAATGAATAGATATCAACTTCATTCCCGGTTGGGAGGTCTGCCATGAAATTACTGCATTGGTTTGCAAATCGGTGGGTTGAGTCCCTCCAGCTTCGTCTCACGGTTTACTTTCTGCTCATTCTGATTCCACTCGTCTTCATTAGTTTGTATGCCAACTTCAAATCGAAATCGATCCTCGACCAGCAAGTAAGCGAGCGCATACAGAACGCCATGTCGGGAGCGATGGAATACATTGATCTCACCATACAAAATGTAGAAGAGCTCTCCATGATTGTCGCCATGGACGGCAATATCAATCAGAAGCTGACCCAACTGGATACGAAGACGCTTCCGCAGTCCAACTTCGACTTCGGTCAAGTATTGGCCAGCATATCCAACATTAATACGATTAATCCTTTACTGTCTCAAATATCGATTCTGCATGCCAAATCCGGTACTATCCTGTCCACCCGTTTCGGAGGAAAGCGCATCGAGGATCTGGAAGCCCAGATGTGGTATCAGGCGGTCATTAGCCATAATAAAGGGGCCGGCATCTGGTTAGTCCCACGCCACAATGAACCCGGCTACGATATAGAGCTGGAATCTATCTTCAGTCCGAAGAGCGTCACTCTGATGCGGTTGATGGATTATTTCAGCCCCGACGCCAATAATGTCCTGATGCTTACGATCAACAAGCAGAAGCTGCTGCAGATGATCAGCAATCTGTCAGGCTCCGAGCAGGAGAACGTCTATCTGTTCAATGAGAATATGCAGTTGATAGTGTCCACCACGGAGGAGCCTCTGCCCTCTATGGCCGATACTCTGACCACCAAGAACGGAATGGTCGAAACGGCGACGGATCATGACAATGAGCTGTTTATCCGGCGGATTAATTCCAAGGAAACCGGGTGGTCTCTTATTCTGCTGCAGCCGATTCATGCCATTCACCAGTCTTCGAATCATTTAAGCCAATACACTTACTATATAGTTGCTGTCAGTATTGTTCTAGCCGTTATTATTGCATGGGTCATCTATCGCGGAATATCGTCCCCTCTTGCCTCTCTGGCCTACGGCATGAAACAAATGAGGCAGGGAAATTTGAATACCCGCCTGCCTATGGACCGAAAGGACGATTTCGGCAAGGTCACCCGCTCATTCAATGATATGGTAAAGGAGCATCGGGACTTGATCAAAAATAATTATGAACAGCAGCTATTGATGGCAAAAACGGAATTGAGATTGCTGCAATCTCAGATTAACCCGCATTTTCTGTACAATACGTTGGACTCCATTTATTGGAAGGCGGAAAATTACGAGGCTGAAGAAATCAGCGAAATGGTACTGAATCTTTCGAAATTTTTCCGGACCAGTCTAAGCAAAGGGAAGGATGTCTTTACCATTGAGGAGACGGTGGAGCATTTAACCTATTATTTGACGGTTCAGCGGCTGCGCTATGCAGATCATTTCAGCGTACGCTTCGATATCGAAGAAGAGAGTAAACCGGTTCCGCTTCTCAAGCTGATTCTGCAGCCTTTAGTGGAGAATGCCATCCTTCATGGGCTGGAGAAGAAGCCGGAAGGGGGAGAACTGAAGATTTCCAGCCGGATACGGGATGGCCTCCTTATTCTAACGGTGGAAGATAACGGTAAAGGAATCGACAGCGAGAAGCTCTCGGCCATTCGTCGGCAGTTGGATAAAGTCTCTTATAATGACTATGCGAAATTTAGCGGGATTCAGCCGGTTTACTATGAATTTTTCGGTCTGAGGAATGTGAAGGCACGCTTGAAGCTGTTCTACAAGGAACAGGCTGATTTGGAGATTGAAAGCACACTGAATGTCGGAACGGCCATTACGATTACCATTCCCTTGGAAAGCTGCTATGAGATCGGAAAAGGACAAGAGGAGGACTAGAGCCCGTGGATTTGATGATCGTCGATGATGAAATTCAATTGCTGGACAATATGGCCCGCAACATCCCGTGGGATGAGCATGGCATCGAGGTTGTCGCAACAGCGGAAAACGGCGCCGAAGCCTTGGAGCTCTTCCAGATCACCAAGCCGGATATCGTCCTGCTGGATATCCAGATGCCGGAGGTCGACGGCCTGACAGTAGCCCAGCAGATTACGGCGGCCAATCCCCGCGTCAAGATTATTATCCTCAGCGGTTATGACGACTTCTCCTACGCCCAGAAAGCGGTGGAAATTAATGTCGTGAAATACTTGTTAAAGCCGGCCGGCTTCAAGGAAATTACGAATGCGGTTCTGGAAGCCAAGCGATTGATCAAGCAGGAGTTGGATGCTCTGTACAAGCAGGAGCAGCTGCAGAAAGCTTGGGAGGATCATCTGCCGGAATTGCGCAGCAACTTTTATTTAAACTGGGTGCTGGGGCAATATACCGGATGGGAGCTGGAAAAGCGCAGCCAGGACCTTATGATCGATCTGTCTTCGGTCCAGTACTACGCCGTTATCATTGTAGATATGGACCCTTTGGAGGAAACGGAGACACGCTTTACCGAAAGAGACAATTCCTTGCTCCGGTTCTCCCTGAATCAGATGGCCAAGGAATACTTACACGACATTCCCTGCCAAGTCCTGAAGGATTACGATGATTCCACCATCCTGCTGTTTATGGAGAAGAACGAGAGGAAATCCAGTGATTTCATGACGGAGATTCACCGGCTTACCTCCCGCCTGCTGGTCCTCGTGAAGGAATACTTAAAGGTAACGGCCAGTGCGGGAATCGGCAATGCGGTCGCCTCCAAGGAATCCATCTTCGAGTCCTATCAGCAAGCCCGCCGGGCGCTTCAGGAAAGAGTCATTTACGGGCATGATTTGGCCATCCCCTATCGCGGGCAGAAAGACAGAATGGCGGAAATTCCGTATAATCCGCCATTGGAAAAGATGCTCTCCAATGCATTGAAAGCCGGAAATGAGGACAAAGCTATTGAAGTCGTCGATGAACTGGTCCGGCTGGGAATCCATCGGGCGCAATCTGTAGAGCAGGTGCGGGAGATCGCTCTGTATTTCAGCAGCCTGTTCGTCAGGACGGTACATTCCCAAGGCTGGGCGATGCAGGAAGTCGTCGGGGACAATTATGTTTATTTCCAAAACCTGCATTCTCTGCAGACGAAGGAGAAGATTGTCCAATGGCTGTACAGTACGGTCCGCAGCATAACCCGCTATGCCAAACAGCTCAGCAGCTCGAACAGCCACCAGATTGTCGAGGAAATTATGAAATTCGTCGAGGCCGAACTCGACCAGCCGATCAACCTGCATACGATAGCGCAGAGATTATATGTCAATTCGTTCTACCTGTCGCGATTGTTTAAACAGGAAACCGGACAGTCATTCTCCCACTATGTGCTGGACAAGAAAATGAAGCTGGCCATGGAAAGGCTGAACGAGGGAACGAAGGTTTTGGAGACGGCGCGCTCGCTCGGTTATAAGGATGTCAGCTATTTTACTAAAGTATTCCGCAAATATTGGGGAGTTACCCCCGGTGAAGTAAGGGGTTAGGCATCTCGGGAGGCTCAAGGATAGCAGGCCGGATAAAAAGGAGTTTCTATTGAAGCCCGGCACAGAAGATGAACAACCCGGTATTAGAGGCAGCTTTTTTTGCCGGGTGGAAAATTATTCGATCCTATGTGGTAAGAAAAGCTTCTATATGAAGCAATTTCGGGGATGTTGTAAAATTGTTCCTTACCAGACGCTTTTCATGGCATGTGGGGAATTATTCCATGCGGTTTGCAGCTAGCTTGCTCCGAATCTGGGGTGAAATTTGAAAACTAAATGGATTTCATACAGTTAGATTTCTATATTCGGAAGAAATATGGAAACTAACTGGAAAACCTACAGCTAGTTTGCGCCAAAACAGCCGTTTCGCCCAAAGTTGCCCATTTTAACTGTAGTTTATCCAGTTAGTTTGATCATTTTCGCCCATTCGCTTGAATCTACCTGTACAAAATACAGTTAGACGTGCCGCTCCGCTTGCAACGAATTTACCTGCATGAAATACAGTTAGGCGCCCATTCATGCCGCTTGGCCGCACCACCAGATGGTGAAAACAAGCCAGCGGATTTAATTTTCAAGATAGTTACGTCAGTTTCATTCCAAACCCGCAGGTATGAAGTGCAGTTGTGCCCTGGACACAAGACCGCGGCCTTTAGCCTGGTCTGGTCAGGCCTTAGCTTGCTGAAGCCTCGGCCTTGGCGGACGTCAGACCGGCACCCACACTTTCGGGACGCAGTGTCCCGTCGGGCCTCGATAGCCTCCGTTGGTACAGATTGTTGGCGATCAACGCTCCCATGACGAGCAGGGTTCCGCTCAGATCGTACGGAGTCATTTGGTAGCCTTGGGCCGCACTCACTACGAACGTGGTCACCGGGATAAAATTAATAAATAAAATTCCGTTCATCGGAGTAAGATGCTTGACTCCCAAATTCCAGCTCAGTAGAGCAATGACTCCGGGAAACAGGATCATAAAGCCCATCTCCGGGCCAATGAGCATGATTGTCTCCATACTCGGCGCCTTCAGAATACCTAACCATGTCAATACCGCGACAATGACTGCCGAGGTGCCTGTACCGAGCAGACAGCTTAAGGTGGAGTAGCGCAGGGCCGACCACCGGGGATAGCTCTCCCCTCCCACAGTGTACAATAACCAGCCCAATACGGCTATCAGCATCAGGCCGATGGCCAGCATCTGATGGAAGGACAGCAGCAGAGAACGCAAATCTCCGTGAGTAATGATAAGAATAACTCCTGTGAAAGCCACACTGACGGTAACCAGAGTGAACCGGCTGGGCCGGACATTTTTGTACAGCCACATAAAAACAACCGTCAGCATCGGCATGAGAGCTTCCATAATCGAGGCGATGATAATGCCTGATGTGCCAAGCATGTCCTGCCCGAGAAAAATACCAAAGTTATATACCGTGAAAGCCATCGTTCCGAAGAACCACAGACGCTTCCCTTCCTTCCCCAGGCGAAAGGCCTCCCTCCCCTCCTTCCACCAAAGCAGCCCGATTAAAATGACCGTGACCGCGGAATACCGGATCAGAGAAAAATATAGCGCATCGACATGCTTCAGTGCGCTGTGAGCAACAGGAAACATAGCCCCCCAGGACATACTGGCGAGCAGGCAAAGCAATCCCCCTATTACTATACGGTCTCTCTTCATCTTGTTCTCTCGTTCTCCTATCCATCGTGTAGTCCGTAAAATCTGCCTTTCCATCATATCCGGTATTTTACATCAAGTAAAACGATTGAAAATGAACGAATCTATCATTATTATTAATAGATAGGAGGGAGGCCGGGTTATGGAGATTAGCGATCTGATTATATTTCAAAGCGTTGCCAAGCAAGGGAGCGTAAGCGGGGCCGCCCGCCAGTTGAATTACGTGCAATCGAACGTAACCGCCAGAATCAAGCAGTTGGAGAAAGAGCTGCATACCTCCTTATTCTACCGCCACAGCCGGGGGATGACTTTAACGCCCGAAGGAAAGCGGCTTTTGGAGTATTCGGATAAAATTATTTTTACTATGAAGGAAATGCAAAGCGCTTTTCAAGACCCCGACCATCCGGCGGGTAATGTAGAAATCGGGACGGTAGAAACGGTTTTCCGGCTGCCGCAAATTCTGTCAGTCTATTATCATCGCTATCCCATGGTAGATTTGTCACTGGTTACCGGCGTCACGGAGGAATTAGTACAGGACGTCATTAACCACCGCTTGGACGGAGCTTTCGTCACAGGTCCGGTTATCCACCCCCAGATTGTGCAGCATGAAGCGTTCGAGGAGAAGCTGGTACTGGTCACACACAAGAGCGCCACCAGCCCTCTGGATGAATTGACCAACAAGCCGCTGCTGGTATTCGGCTCGGGGTGCGGTTACCGTTCCAAGCTGGAGCAATGGCTGCAATTGGAGGGCATCACACCTGTCAAAAAAATCGAATTCGGAACTTTGGAGACGATACTTGGCAGCGTAGCTGCCGGCTTGGGGATAACCCTCGTTCCCGAATCTGCAGCCGCCACCTTTCGCGAGCTGGGGAAAGTGGGCGCCTATTCGGTGCCGGAGGAAATCGGCCAGATCCGCACGGTGTTCATTCGCTCCGCGGAATCGTTCCTGACCAATTCCATCCAGAAATTTATAGAGGTGATTGAGGCCACCTCCAAGGAGCAGCTTTCCCCCATAGGGTAAGCCCTCTCCGAAAACGGGAGATAACAAGACCTTATTTCCCGCGCAATAGGCTTTTAATACCATTTGATCGGGAATAGCCATGAGAGATAAGACTCATTTTCCCTGACAGGAATCGGCAATTCCTTGATGTTTCCATTCCCTTCCCTTAGAATGAAGGGAGTTTTCTGCAATTCTTATACCTTTCCCATGGGGCGGGATTCAGGAGATTTGCCGCGGCCCATTGCCAGTCTGCTTAGTTAAGATGGGAAAGGATTGCGGACCTAACATTTACTCGGGAGGTTGTTTCAGTGAAGAAGAAAGCAGTCGTATTTGCATCCACCGCGACACTAATGTTCGGGTTAATCGCTGGCGCAACAGCCGCTCCAGTGTTGGAGAACATCTCCGCCTACCTCAACTGGGGCATCAGCTTCAAAATTAACGGACAAAGCTGGACTGCCAAGGATGAGGATGGCAACAAGCTCGTGCCTATCACTTATAACGGCAGTACCTATCTGCCTGTAAGAGCGGTGGCTGAAGCGCTCGGAACCGCCGTAGACTGGGATAATGACACTCAGACCGTCCTTCTCGGCGAGAAACAAGACACTGTTCATATGAACGACGTCAAAATAGACTTAGGCTACAGCAGTCATGTCATGGCTACCACCGATAAGCAATATACGGTACAGGAAGGCCAGGATTACAAGGCCGGGATAGTCGTTGACGACATTAATTCCGTGCAGAAGTCCTTCAAGCTCGTACCGGAAGGCAAATATCAGAAGCTGGAGCTGCAATTTTTCGGCTTGGAAATTCAGAAAGACGTAGAGATAAAAGTGTATGGGGCTAACGATACGGTCATCAAGCATGTAATGCTCTCCGGCAGCAATTCTAATCAGAAGGTGGACCTGGACATCGGCGGCCTTAAAGAAGTGAAGGTGGAATTTAAGAGCGGCCTCACTGCAGCCGACAAAGTATTTACTACAGGCACTTATCGTTAATTTATATGAGATGCATTAACCCCCGCACTTGGAGACCGTTCTTCGCGGACCTCATAAGGCGGGGGTTCGTCTTATTGATGCTTAATCATTGAGCCTTTCGTCTATTTTGTATCACTAAATATACGAGGTAGAGCACAATCAGGCCAATCATGATTCCGAGACTGACTATAGCACGATCCTGGGGGGACGCTGTCAAGAGATCGGCGATAAAGTCGGGAACTATGATAATACACGGAACGATAATGGTGACCCACGTCTTGGCAAAGATCGAATACCCGATCAGGAACAATCCGCAGGCGACGGCAATCATATAATTCTGGGACGGCGTTGCAATAAATACGGGGCTTAGATCCATGAACCGATTGAGCAGCTTGATGCCGAGGAAAATCCCCATAGGAACAAACCCTATTACCCAGTACATCGCGATGCGGGCTGCTTTGGAGAGAGATCTGGAGCTTTCTAACCGCAGGAAGAGAATAAACATCCCCAACCCGATCACAAAAGCCGTCAGGTTGCCGATAATATCAAGCAGAGTATACGCTGCGTTTCCTTGCAGGGCATCCGGCAGAATAACGAAGGCCAGCGCCAGCGGGAAAAAGAGCAGCAGCGCCGACAATATTTCCTTCTGATCGGTCTTCATTTCAACTCTCAGTTGATCCATATAGGCTTTCGGCGAGCCGCCTGTTATTTCCTCAATGTTCTTTCCGTGCTTCTCCGCTTGAACGAAATGATCCTCCAACTCGGACACAATGTCTTCAATTTCTTGCTCATTCTTACCGTACGTTGTCAAGTATATTCTTAAGTCGGATAGAAATCTCTCCGCTTTTTTAGATAACATTCCTTAACCTCCTTTAGTAAAATCTATCTCAAATAACGCATTGACGGCTTGAGAGAGCTCCTTCCACCGGGCTTCGAAACCCGCCAATTCCTTCAGACCTTCCGGGGTGATTGAGTAGTATTTGCGCTTCGGCCCCGTAGGCGATGCTTTCATAACCGTGGAAACCAGACCTTCCTTCTGCATTCGGATCAGTACGGGATAAATACTGCCTTCGCTCACCATGTGAAAGCCAAACCGCTCAAGCTTCTCTATCATTTCGTATCCATAGGTCTCGCCGCGCGCTATGACAGCAAGCAAACAGCCCTCCAGTACCCCCTTCAACATCTGGGTGGATGTCGACATAGTCACACTCCCTTGCAATACAAGATAGCTGGCTAAAAAAATAACAAGAACATCGAGGTATCTTGTATTACATTATAGCAAGGCGGCCGGCATAAATCAACCGCTGGACAATAATGGCATACAAACACACAGGACTCACCATTCACGCCAACCATGTCATAGTTAAGGCCATAGCGAGACCTGTGCCTTTTTGTCCATCTATTTCAAACTCTTCTGCACCATTGGAGCCTCGTCTCATTCCTGCTCTGCATGTCGTCGTTAAGCGGCCGCCTCACTTCTCTTAGAATCGATCGGCAGTCGAACCAGTTCTAAAGTAATGATTCCAGCCTCTGGCACAAAGAATTCTCGTCCTCCATGTTAGACCAGAACCATTTCAGCTCATTACGCAACGTTGCCAGCTCGTCCAAGCTCAGGTTTAATTCGGATACCAGACGAAACGAGGGAATGATCTCCCGGTACATATGAAAGCGGGAAGGCCGGGGCAGCGACTCCTTGCCGGTCCATTCGGCCGCCCGTTTGTGGGCCGGCAAGCTTAACGTATTTCTGCGAATCCTTAGCTGCGCGGAATAGGAGAGCAAATAATCGACCAGTACCTTGGCCGCTTCCTTCTGCTTGGAATGACGGTTGACCGCCAGCCCGATCACAACCAGCAAAGACCTGGCTTCGTTCATATAGGGCAGCGGGGCGACATCGAAGTCAAAATTGGCATGCCGCATATGGTTGAGGCTTAAATAAGTGGTCATGATCATCGACACCTTGCCGGAAATAAACAATTGTTCCGCATCCGCATCGCTTTCGGACAGGAATGTCGGGAAAATCCCCTGGTGATAGATCAGGTTGCGGCAGTGAACCATGCTTTCCTGAAGCCTCGTATGGCAGATCACATAACGCCCGTCTTCATTACGCTCGAATTTCTCCCCGCTCTGCAGCAGAAACACCGGCCATCGGTTATCGGACAGAAGATGAAAGTAGAAGCCGTACCTGTTCTTGCCGTCGCTCAGCTTGACGGCCGCCTGCATAACATCGTCCCAAGTCCAGCTGCTGTCTGGCTCAAGCACCTGCTTCTCTCGAAAATGCCCGCGATTATAGCACAGAATTACAGGCGTAAAAAGAAACGGCCGAATAAAACTGACTCCATCCTGTGTGAATAGCCTCGATAAAAAAGGATAAATTTCAGAATCCTCCGCTTCTAGCGGCTCCAGATGGGATAGCTTCTCCTTTTCACAAATCCGCTGATAATCGGTATGGTTTAAGGTAAGAACGTCCAGCACATCATTGCCCATATAAACCATGCTCAAATCATCATATTCACCATAGGTCAACGGAACAGGCCGGACCCGGATATGCGGATGCTCCCTGTGGAAATCATCCAACAATCCGTGCAGATCGGCTTCCCGAACGACGGAAGGGTAGTATCCGAATGTAAGGGTAATTCTATCCCCTGCATAAGGCTGAGTAACCCGGTTGCCGATCCTGGGCACTTTCTCAACGAGTCCTTCGGCAACGAGAAGCTCCAGGCCCTGACGGACCGAGTTTTTACTCAGTTGAAATTCGGAAGCCAGCGCTCTTTCGGAGGGCAAATACTGGCCGATGGGAAGCTTGCCGGATACAATATCGCTGCGTAACGTGTTGATCATAACATCCAGCCGTGCACGAAATGTCGTGCGGCTTGGCTTGCTGCTCGTCATAACCTTCCTAACCACCCGTCTATACTCATGTCCTGTATTTGAAAGAATCATATCCTCTGGTTCATATCCTGTCAAGATAGATAAGACCCAAGCCTCGTCCCGAAGCAATGGGGCCGAAGGAAGGATAAACGGCTATCGCCATCCTTTGGACAGGCGCATTTACCGATGAAATATAGAAACAGGTGAAACTTATACTTGCCTATATTTTAAAAACATAAAATCCGGCCTGACAGCCGGATTTCAACTTAGCGTTTCCTTATTCTACTTCAACCTACCGGGCAATCGTTCATCCCAAGAAACCGCAGAGCGTTGTCTCTGCATAAGGCCAGACGATCCGCTTCGCTGATATTAGCCGCCGCTAGCTGAAGTGCCGTCGCTCCCATTTCCTGCAGAGGAGCGCATGAGCTATAAGCGAATGCTCTGGCTCCCCCCCGTTGACACAGTTGGGCGATAACCGCGAGCGGGCCGTTGATATACCACAGATCGAAGATTACGCGATCCATCCGCCAATCGGGCGTCCTGAAGCGCATAACGGCATCCCACTCATAATCGCGGAGACCACTGATTAACAGCGGGTGACCTCCGCACGTTCCTATCAACTCGGCTAGTGCATGCACGGGGACGGTTTCCGCCGGGTAGCGCGGGTGCTGCAGCCGCTCGTCCTGCAGACGGGCGATGACCGAGAGCGGAAGCCCCCGCTCACGCAAAGCGGCGATGAGCTCTGCGGCGTGTTGGCCATTGATCGCATACCCGTGATAGCCCGGGAGCAGCCGGACGCCCCTCGCCCCATTCCGCGCGGCGTAATCGAGCTCGGCTTCCCAGCCGGGCTCGGCCGGATTCAGCACGACGAATGGCCACAGCCGCTCATCGGCAGCCGCTTGCGCGAACAAAGCCTCGTTGCCGGAACGGGTATCATGGCCGAAAACGGAGGCCAGATGGCTGACGCACAGCCCGACAAGTCCAAGTCGGTCAGCCATCATCATTAAGTCTTCTGCCGAAGCCTGCGACCGGTAGCGAAACGGCCATTGCCCAATGAAGGCAGTGACGTCTACCCCGCGACCATTGACGAAGGATTCGAAAGACAAGCCATCTCTCATTATCTAGCCACCTCCTCAAGCAATCTGCTCATGTTCCCTTCGGTAATCTGCTTCACTGCCTCCGGCGATAAACCTGCGCAGAGCACCTTGCCGAGATTGCTGGCGAGACAGGCGCCCGGCAGATCCGAGCCGAAAATGACGCGATCCGCTCCGAGCCGTTCGACCGCCAAGGCAACCTCATACGCGCCGATCGGAGTGCCGGACGTATCCGTACTTACATTCGGATATGGAGCTATAACATTCATCGCGCTTTCCACTTGCCCTCCCATGTGGGCCATAATGATACGAGCCTCCGGATATCGGCGCGCGAGATCCGCCACATGACCGGCCGTCGATTCGTACGGAAGCTGTCCGACCGCTTTGCGCCAGGAATGAACAAGAATGGGCGCGCGATAGGCAATAGCCTGTTCGATGAAGGGAAAGGCCAACGGATCATTGCACAGCGTCGCAACCCATAGCTTCAGACCGATCATTCCCTGATCCTCGATACGGCGGCGAAAATCCGCAAGTGCTTTCTCCCCGTGCCGCGGATTCACATAGCAGTACCCAGCCACCCGGTCCGGGTAGCGGCGGGTGACCGCGACCATATCGTCATTCGCTAGTCGCACCTGTTCCCATGTAGGATAGTGTTCATAATTGCAGATCGAGCTGCCGACGAAGAGCCGGACGCCAAGCCGGTCCCCTTCCTCCAGTGTAGCCGGATGAAGCTCGGAGCCATCCAGGTGAATATGCGCGTCGATCATCGGCTTTCCCTCCACCGGTTCAATTCCTCGCACGCCTTTTCCAGCCTCGTCAGGGCTTCATCGATATCCGGCCCGCCATGGCTGAAATTGACATACGAAATGTTGTAAAGCGACACCCCGTGGCGATAGGCCAGCCGGAAGAAGCTTTCTCTGATTCCTTCGTCCGGCCCCCCGTCTGCCTTCTCTTCCGTGCCCGGACGATTAACGAATGCCGGACAAGGCCAGAAGCCTTGTACAGAGAGTGGAATATCCAATTGCTCAAAGAGACCGTTCAGCCTCTTCCACATCCTCTCCCCGCGCTTCCATAAGCCGGTAACAACGTCTTGCTCGACATAAGTGTTAATGCACGCTTTGGCAGCAGCCAACGATAGAGTTTCTCCGCCGAAGGTGGAGGTGATAATCACGCCGCCGCGGTCACAGCACCCCATGACTTCCTTCCGCCCGGCTATGACCGATAACGGCATTCCGTTCGCGATTCCTTTGCTGAACACGGCCAGATCAGGAACGACGCCGAAATACTCCTGAACCCCGCCTATAGCGATTCGGAATCCGGTCACGATTTCATCGAAAATAAGAAGCGCACCATGCTTCCCGGCCAGCTCGCGAAGTGCCGGGTAATAGGCTGCCCCTTCCTGCATAGCCGCATAATCCGCGGCCACGACAACAGCGGCTATCTGTCCGCCGTAGTCGGCGAACAGCCGCTCCATGGCCGGAAGGTCGTTCCATGCGGCTGCATGATGGAGCGAGCTGAGCTCCCGCGGAACTCCCGGCACTTGGGCAGCCGCCCTTCCAGGCAGTTGGGAACCGCCGGGCGCCAGACTGTTCAGCCAGCCGTTATAACCGACCTGGACGATATGATCCCTCCCGGTGTAATGGCGGGCTATGCGAATCGCGGCAGCCACGGCCTCCCCGCCGGTCTTCAGGAAGCGGACCTGATCGGCGCACGGGATGAGCTCACACAGCATTTCCGCCACTTCAGCTTCCAAAGGATGCGGATGGCCGAACGAAATCCCGCTGTCTAGCTGTCTGCGCAATGCTTCATCCACAGCCGGGAATCGATAGCCGAGTGTAACCGGTCCCAAACCATTGCGGAAGTCGATATATTCCTTGCCATCCGCATCCCATACCCGGCAGCCGTCTCCTCTCACGATAACTCCCGGTTCTTCGGGCAGAAGCCCCGGGGCCTTGGAGCAAGTGCTTGATCCCCAAGGAATGACCTTGTTTAAGCGATTGTTCCATTGCAGAGAAACCGGGGTCGCCGTCCCGTTCCGGATGGAATCCCCTTCCTCACCGGTTGATCCATGGCTTTGCACATCTCTAACCGTTTCCGTTCCTCTCATTTTCCTCTCAGCCGTCACATCCCTCTACTCCCCTCTTTATAATCCCCCCGCTTCTCTCTCCTCCAGCCATTCAGCAGTTTTTCTCTTTATTGTTTTCGCGTTATCCATTCTCTTTTCGGTGGAACAATGATACAATTAATGGTTGTTTAAGCGGTGTAATCTGCGAAGCTTGCCGTACTGTTATTTGTCCAAAGGACGATTCGATAGGTAACGACAATTTGGGACATGTACCATACATATACCATTATACTTGAATATTACGAGGATGGGAAGGGATCATTTTGCGCAGGGAAAACGAATTTCTGTACATGAGGCTGTACCATACTTTGAAAGAACAGATTATGACCGGCTTGGTGAAGCCTGGTGATTATCTGCTGCCGGAGAACGAACTGTGCGAATTTTACAAAATGAGCCGTAATTCGGTACGCAAAGCTCTGGAACAGCTTCAGAATGACGGACTTGTTATCAAACGGCCGGGGCTCGGCACGATGGTCCCCGCCGATCTCGTCATCTCGCCATCAGACCGCAATGTACTGCGAATTCTGACTCCATACCCGGCTCACTTCGTCGATAACGGGCTGCCCGCCATCATCGACGCATTCTCCAAGAGATATCCCCATGTAGATGTCAAGGTGCTGAGTCTGCCGGCCTTGAACTTCTGGAAATCGTTCCAATCGAGCTCCGAGATGGGGCTCAGTCCCGATATCGTCATGGTATCGGATTTGCAGCTTGCCGACAGCGACGTCCTTGCTCCCTTTTCCGATGTGACGACCGCTTTGGAAGATCGCCTGCACACCATTTACCCGAAATTGCTAAACCGGTTTCGTCATGAAGGCCAACTGATCGCGGCGCCGTTAACCTTCACGCCGGTATTTTTGGCATACAACCCACAGCTTTTTGCGAATGATAACATTTCCCGGCCGACAGAAGCCTGGACGCTGGACGATTTTCTCAATGCCGCCGAGGGATTGACTCATGTCAGCAACGGGATGCCCGTTCGCTACGGCTTTTCCGTCTACCCCTATATTTCCCGCTGGCCGGTGCTTGCCCTGCAGAACGGCGGAGCCAAGGAGGGGGGCGGCTTGAAGGAGAACAGCCTGCGGACAGCCCTGACGCTGCTGCAGGACATGCTGTACCGGCGGCGCATCGCCACGATGTACCCCGAGTCTGACGCGAATCCTTTCCTGTACGAGAAAGCAGCCATGACGCTAACGACAACATTCGAAATGTCCGGATGGAAGGACCGGAGCCTCAGCTTTACGCCTGAAGTCGCTCCGCTGCCGTTCGGCCCGTTGAAGGCTACGCTGCTGCAGGCCAATGCGCTGATGATACCTGCCGAGGCCAGCTCCCCCGAGCTGGCCCGCGAATTCATTCGAGTGGCCCTGGATCCCGGCGTACAGCAGGCCATGTATGAGCGCTCGTCCTTCCTATCGGTTATCCGGGAAGTCAATCAAGCGGCATGTACCGAAAGCTACCTGCGCGCGCTTAATATTGAGGACCCGTTAATGAACAACAACTTCTTTATTCATGATTTGTTCAACGAGGCCGAGATCGCTGAACTCAAATCCGAGTTTGCTTTGTTCTGGCTCGGGCTCGAGTCCGCAGAAGCGGCGGCCACAGCTTGTGCCCAAATCCGTTAGGGGACTCAAAAAGAACCCGGGGTTCTTTCATAATGATTAGGTCAACGGAGTTTCCGTCTGGCCTTTTTTTCATGCTGCCAATGCCAATCATTTCCAAGAAAAAGAAGCCTCCATTCCCACTTTACAACGGGTTGGAGGCTTCCTTGCTGTGGCCCATTCCGTAAACTTCGGACAAGCTCCAGTCTTCTTTTTGCAGCGTTAAACCTTATAGGCTTTCATCGCTTTGCGGACTTCCTTCAAGGAAGGGCGTTTGCCGTACATCAGAACGCCTACTCTGTAAATCTTCGCCGACAGCCATCCGAAGAAACCGATGGATACAATCAGTATGACTATGGACAGCCCAACCTCCCACAGGGCCGGATCACCGACCCCTATACGCAGGAACATAATCATCGGCGTAAAGAAAGGAATATAGGACGTCACGGTGACGAAGGTGCTGTCCGGGCTGCTTAAGCCAAACATGCCGATATAAAATCCGGCCAACAGAATAAACGTAAGCGGGGTGACCGCCTGACCGAGATCCTCCGTCCGGCTGACCAGAGAACCGACTGCCGCAAACAGGAACGCATAGAGCAGAAACCCTGCCAGATAGAAGAAGAAAAAGCCTGCGATCAACGGCAGCGGAATTTGACTCAACTGAATCCCCATGGAGCTTAGAATCTCTATATTATGCGGAAGCAGTAGATTAATGGCCGCCACTACAGCGAAGATGGCGATTTGTGCCAGCCCGAGCAGCAGCATCCCGATCACTTTCCCGAACATTTGCGTCATGGGCGAAATGCTGGAAATCAATATTTCCATCACCCGAGAGCTCTTCTCCGCCGTCACTTCGGTGGATACCAGGTTGCCGTACATCATGACGGACATGAACAGCAGGAATACAAGGACATAGACAAGCCCCATAGCAATCGCCCTTTCCCCAGGGTCCTTCTCTGCCATTCCCCCTTCTTGAGGACTTATCTCCATCGTTTTAAGCTCTACCGGTGTATTCAGCCGGACCAGCTGCTCCTGACTCAATCCAAGCTCTTTAACGACCGCTTCTGTCTTAACGGACTGCATAACCGTCGTCAGAATCGACTGTTCACCCGTTCCCAGGCTGCCATCGGAATGGTAGATCGCCTGAACTAATGTTCCTCTCTCTTCCACCAGCTCCAGGTAACCTGATATTTCTCCGCTGTCAATCTTGCCCTTCGCTTGCTGCAGATTGGCTTCCGGAGATCCGACATCCGGCAGCAGCACGATCTTCAGCTCTCCATCTTCCTGTTGATTGAGAGACGCAGCTATGTCCTGAGAGTAACGGCTTCCCTTCGCTATCCCGACCGCTTTCACCTCATTGGAGGAAAATAACGAAATAATGTAAGGCAAATTAATGACTATACTTATGATTACTGCAAAAATGATGGTGGTTACTAAAGACGTTTTTGATAAAAACCGGTTTCTGAATGTGAACCGGATAACGCTCATCATATTACTCATGTCCGCTACCTACTTTCTTAATGAAGATTTCGTTCAAGGTAGGCTCCAACACCTGGAATCTGGAAACACTGGTCTGCTCCATGGCCGTTTTCAAAATATGCTGTGCGCATTCGATCTTGGAAATACGAATCTCCACACCGTTCTCCCGTGGCAGAACCGCCTTCACGCCGTCAATTTTCTCCAGGCCGGTAACCTTGGAGTCCGTCTCCAAAATAATGCGTTCTTTAGGAAACGAGCTCTTGATCTCCTTCAGATTGCCTTTCAGCACCACATTCGATTTATGAAGGATGCAAATATTTTGGCAGAGCTCCTCCACGTGATCCATCCGGTGGCTGGAGAAGAGGATCGTCTTGCCTTGGTCCCTTAGCTCCAACACCGTCTTTTTGAGCAATTCCACGTTAACCGGGTCCAATCCGCTGAAAGCTTCATCCAGAATCAGAATATCCGGATTATGAATCACCGAGGCGATAAACTGGATTTTCTGCTGGTTTCCTTTGGACAGCTCTTCCACCTTTTTATTGTAATATTCCGGAACTCCGAATTTATCGAGCCATTCCTTCAAATGTTTATCCGCGGTTTTGCGGGACACTCCCCGTAGTTCGGCCAGATAAACGATTTGTTCGCTCACTTTGATCTTCGGATACAGCCCCCGCTCCTCCGGCAAATAGCCCATCGTCTTCCGCAAGCTCTCGTTATAAGGCTGTCCCTTCCACAGGATTCTGCCGCTATCCGGGACAATGAGCCCCAAGACCATCCGCATCGTCGTCGTCTTCCCGGCACCATTACCGCCCAGGAGCCCGAAGATTTCCCCTTCCTTGACCTCCAGACTGACTCCATTGACAGCCGTATGCTCTCCGAACCGCTTGATGATTTCGTGTACTTCTAATCCTGCCATTATCCAGCTCCCCTTTCCTTTCCTGCAGATACCCCGTGTTTATTCATTAAATGATAAAAAATTTCGTCCAGCTCAAGCGACTCTGTTTTAATAATCGGGTTTCCTTCCTCGGCCAGAGCCTGTCTCGTTTCCTCGAAGGAACTGGTTACGATTCGAACAGGCCCCGAACCCGAGCTTTCCATTACGCCGGGAAACTGTTTCGAACGGTCGGAAGAGCGCTCCACCCATACCGCCTTCCACTCATCCAGCAAGACATCCTTCTCATACATGCCTAACTGCTGCCCGTAACATATAAAAATAACATAGTCGGCCAGCTTCTTAACTTCGTCCATGATATGCGTAGCCATAAGTACCGATTTACTGCCGCTTTCCATAAAGCGGTGAATGTCCTCCACCATCGCCCGGGAAGCAAATGGATCCAGCCCGGAGGAAGGTTCATCCAGAAGCAGCAGATCCGGGTCATGGGCCATGGCCAGGGCAATGGACAATTTTCTCCGTACCCCCTTGGACATCCCTTTGAAACGGAGCTTGGGATCCAAGGAATAAAGCTGCATCAATTCCTGGAATCGGTCCTTCTGCCAGTTTGGATACCAATGCGAGTAGAAGCGGACAGCATCCTTAACTGTTCTCCAGCTATCGTCCCATTCTGAAAGCTCAGGAACATATCCTGTCCTCCGCTTGATCTCCACCCCATTCTCGGGGTAGGAACGGCCGAATAGACGGATCGAGCCTTCGTCGGGATAAGCCAGGCTCATCAGCATCCGGAAGAGCGTGCTCTTGCCGGAGCCGTTCGGTCCTACTACGGCGGTTATATAGCCCGGCTCCAGGCTGAAATTCAACGGGCCGAGAACAAACCGATTATCGTAATGCTTGCGTACATCTGAAACGGTCAATACCGGTTCCATAGTCTCTCCCCTTTTTTCTTTAAAATTCGGTACACGCTTGCTCTCCAACCCTTCATGCAAAAAGGCCCATCATGTTCTAAGTCGGCCTCATGGACACGGCTATGCTTTCTAGATTTTGAAGCGCTTCGGTTATTCATAGTCCTACAAGACGCAAGCGCCCATTAATTCGGTTCTGTATCCTGCAGCAGCTCGTCCAGAATGGATCTCATTTCATCGGAGGAGCACTGTACCTGTCTTCCTGTCTCTACTGCTTGACGGAAAGCTTCATAGACTGCCACATTACGGAACCGTTCCCGTTCCTCTTCGCCCACTCTGGCCACAAATGTGCCGGTGCCTTGTCTTGTATAAAGCAATCCCTCCTGCTCCAAATCCTGATACACTCTGCGGATGGTAATGACACTGCAGGACAGATCCGCTGCGAATTCCCGAATAGAGGGCAGTAGCATGCCTTCCGGCAAATGTCTGCTTAGAATCATGGCTCTCAACTGCTCCTTGATCTGATGATATAGAGGCTTACCGCTATCATTAGTAATTGTGACCGGAATGCGCATCATCCCCACCTCCACTCCATTCTCTTGCCGCACAATCTAACTTGCATCCCGCCAGTCTAACCGTCGAACGGAAATGCGCAAGCAGACTGCTTGGATCACCCCACCAACCGCTATACTGATTAAGGGGGCCAGAATGCTGCTCTTGCCGGCCAGTTCCATACTTTCCTCCACGAGATGAATTCCAGCCAACTGCAGTCCCGCCACGACAAAGATTAGAAGGAACATATGAATCACGCAGCATATAAAATACGTTCTCTCTTTAAGAGAGAGCTCCATCGGAAGATATAAGCCGCCGCAAGCCAATGAATATCCGAGCCAAATAAACACGAAGGAAATGTACTGCTCTCTCGTGAGAGGAAGAAGTTCCCATTGACTTATAAAATATAGAGGGACAAAATAAACTAGACTCATGATTACAAAAACCAGTAAGTATGCAATGTAACGGCTGAAAACAATCTCAAAGGTAGTAACGGGAAGGCTCTTAAGCAGCGTCAGTTTCTTGGACAGAGCATGGGATTTCCACCAATTGCTCCCATAATCTCTGGACATGAAAGTAAACCCAATCGTTCCCGTAACGGCCAAGAAGAATATATCGGCAGCAAAGCGAGTAAACAGTGTGTAGCTCTGACTGTATAGTAAAGAAACAGTCGTCAGGGAAAAGAAAAAGTAAAATATCGTTGTCCATAACCATCCCCAACCGGTTCGAACACTTTCGTATTTTATTAAAAACCGGACATTCTTCCACATGAACATCCTGTCCACCGACGATCACCTTCTCCTCTGTTCTCTATCCGTTTTCCAATCCATATTTATGCTGTGATTACTGTATATATTGTTATATACAGTATACAGATTTGAATTCTGTAATGCAATACTATTCATCGATTTTCTTTATACTCTCCAAATCTATCTACGCTCTCCTAATCTTCCTGCCTGTAAAATACTTGGTTGCCAGTTCTTTTTGCTATATTTATATATCTCGTTTCTTAATGAGTCTAAGCCAAACATAAAAAAATCTGCACCTTTAAGTGCAGATTTGATTTAGCGTATAGAAGGTTACCAGCCAAAAATAGCGTCAATGACCGGCTTGGTATCTCCCCCAGGATAGAGGACATAGAGCAAAGTATAAACAATAACTCCCGTCGGAGCTGTTATCAACCACATGACAGCCGTCCAACGGCCGAGTTTTCGGTGCTTGGCAAAGCTTTTCTTATAAGCGAGAGTTAAAGTCACAATTCCGAATACCGCAGATACCGTTGCCAGCACAATGTGAAATAATAAGAAGACATAATAAAACGATCTTACCGCATCAGGAGCACTCTCGGCTATAGCGGTATTTCCCGCAAAGATGGTTCTCGATACATATACGATAAAAAAAGCAACGGCAAATATCGCTCCGGCTACCATAAACCGTTCGTGCGCTATCCGGTTTTTCTGACGAATATGATACCAGCCAATCGCTACCAGAACAGCGCTAATGACGATAAAAGAGGTGCTGATCGTTGGAAGTAAGTAGTTCAATGCCATCCCGTCCCATTAATTTATGATGATGGTACTTGTTTAGGATTTAATACAGAATCCCGCGTTTCCCCCGATTCGCTGCGCTTCATCGGCTGCAGTGATTCCAGGAGATCCCGATCCATCTGCTCTTCCTTCTTCCTTTCCGAACGGAACCATTCGAAGAAGCTGTAGGCCAGAACAATTCCATAGACAATCTCCTGCATAATCTTCATGACGACTCCGCCCATCTGTTGGTCATCTAACGAAGGAAGGAAGAATAATGTTTGCGGTGCCCCCATATACACGTCGTAAACCAACACTTGAGTAAAAATTAACAGAGCGCAAGCCGGAGTCAACAGGACGCCGTTGGCAAACATATACACCATCTTCTGAAGACCGTTGAGTCTGCTCCATTTCGGATCTTTGACAAAAATCGGAAACCACATTTGGAAAGCCGTCAGCATCAGAACCCAATGATAGATTAGATGGAGATAATGAACTTCCATAATATAGTTAAAAATTGTCGGAATGTGGTAGAAAGAAAATAAAGCGTTAAAGACAATCACGCTAATAAGCGGATGAGTAATCCGGTACAGCCACGGTTTGATCCACTTAATCTCAATTATCGATTTTATAAGCCAATGTGGCAGCCCCAAATAAAATAAAGGCGGGAAGACGAGGTAAATCAAAGACATCTGCAGCATATGAGAACTGAACAAATGGCTGTGTCCGTAATAATTGATCGGCGTTCCCTGAGCCAGATAATAGACGCCAAGCGCCGTAATCATTAATGCCTTGGTGCCTCCGCTTACCGGTCCCGACTCTGCAAAAAATTTGCGCCCGGGGCCCATCAAATAAAAATAGACGACACCGGCCAGAATCACCAGCAGCAGAATGTCAGGTCTCCATAGAGCGAAGAAATCCGGGTTTTGATGGATATGTCCTGTATTTGGCACGGGTTTTACCCCCTTATTTTCCTGTTTAACAAAGCCAAAGCATCATTTTATCCAAGAAGAAACGGCGGCCATCCTTGTCCAAGGAGTACAGTTTCTCGATGAAATATAAGAACTGAATAAGCATGCAAAACTTATACTTTCTTATATTTTAAAGAAAGAGAGGCGGTACCAGTCTAATCTAATCCCGCCTCTCCCCCTATAAATACTTACCACCAAATCCAAAATAGTGCCGCTACGACTCCACACATTCCGAAGATAGCTCCGAAGAAAATGCCGATAATCGGGAAGGTGTGATCCTTTTCCTTCATATGCATCCACACCGCCAATTGGAAAACCGCCTGGACGATGGCCAGCAGAATCAGGAACGCTACCAGAAATGCTTTGCTCAAGCCGCCGTAGATTACAGCGGCAAAAGCAAACATCGTCAACAAAATCGAGACAAGATACGTAATATAATGGTTTTTCGGGCCTTCAACGCGATGACGTACATTTGGCGCAGAAGATTGCTGTTCTGAACTCATCCGTTTAACCCACCTTTCCCATTAAGTAAACTACGGTGAAGATAAATACCCAAATTACGTCGACATAGTGCCAGTACAAGCTGGCTACGTAAAATTTAGGCGCGGTCACTACCGTTAATCCTTTTCTGTAACCTTGAATAATCAGCATTGTGATCCAAATCGTTCCGAATACAACGTGCGCACCGTGGAAACCGACCAAGGTGTAGAAGGATGTACCGAAGGCGCTGCTTGTAAATGTATGGCCTTCATGAACGTACTCCACAAATTCATAAATCTCAAGACCCAGGAAGGATAAACCGAGAACAACGGTTGCGATCAGCCATCCGAGCATAGCCTGGACCTTGTGCTTATGCATGGCGATCATTGCCAGCACGCTCGTCAAGGAGCTTGTGAGAAGAATCAATGTTGCCGTACCGACCATGCCGAGCTTGAATATTTCATCGGCCGTCGGGCCCTCCGGAACCTGATTCCGAAGGGCGATAAAGCCCGCGAACAGAGTTCCGAAGAGGACGGTCTCGCCGCCTAGAAAAAACCAAAACGCCAAAAGTTTATTTTTACCTTCAAGTGTCGCTTTTTCCGGTTGGGCAGGAAGTGTGCCGTTCATGTGATTTGCATTTGCCATTTAAGCCTTACCTCCCTTTCCTTGCAGTTCCTCCAGTTCGATATGCCAACCCGGATCGTCCTTGAACGAACGGATAATCATGCACAGGAAGAAGATTGCAAGGCCGAAAATCGCGATAATATGGTCACCGAACAATGTATTCATCAGGCTGCTGCCGAAATCATATCGGGCAAACATGAAGCCGAACCCGGAAATAAACAGCGCAAGCGACATGATGAATGGCAGAATCGATGGAGACGGCATATGAATCGGCCCGAGAGGCTCCGCCGGAGTCATCTCTTTGTTACCTGCCATCTTCTCTTTGAACAGAGCATCCAATCCGCGAACGAGCGGAAGCTGCTTAAAGTTATATTCCGGAGCAGGAGAAGGAATCGTCCACTCCAATGTACGTCCATCCCACGGATCCGCAGGAGCGTCTGCCGGTTTCATAGCTGCAATAATAATGTTAAGAACGAATACGACTACACCGACTCCCATCAATGCTGCGCCTATAGTACTCAAGAAGTTGCCCAGCTCGAGCTGTTGTCCCGGCAGGAACGTATATACCCGGCGCGGCATTCCCATCAAGCCCAAGAAGTGCTGCGGGAAGAATGTAAGATGGAATCCGATAAAGAATGTCCAGAAGTGCAGCTTGCCCAGGCCTTCGTTAAGCATACGTCCGAACATCTTAGGCCACCAGTAGTAGAAGCCTGCGAAGATACCGAACATCATTCCGCCTACGATAGTGTAGTGGAAGTGAGCAACAACGAAGTAAGAGTCATGGTATTGGAAGTCAGCCGGAGGAACAGATAACATAACCCCGGTCATACCGCCGATCAAGAAGGTTGGAATGAATCCGACCGCCCACAGGTTAGCGGCGGTGAAGCGGATTTGTCCTCCCCACATCGTGAACAGCCAGTTAAAGATTTTAATCCCGGTCGGTACGGCGATAGCCATGGTTGCTACAGCAAAGATCGAGTTAGCTACAGGCCCCATTCCTACCGTATACATATGGTGAACCCAAACCATGAAGCCCAGGAACCCAATCAGGATAGTCGCGAACACCATGGAGCTGTATCCGAACAATCTCTTCTTGGAGAATGTGCTGACGACTTCAGAGATGATCCCGAATGCCGGCAGGATCAGAATATACACCTCAGGGTGTCCGAAAATCCAGAAAATATGCTGCCAAAGAACGATATTTCCACCCTTGGCTACATTAAAGAAGTTTCCGTCGAACAGACGGTCGAACATTAGCTGGACCAAACCTACGGTTACCGCAGGGAAAGCAAACAGAATCAATGCCGAAGTAATAAATGCAGTCCACGTAAACAACGGCATACGCATGTAAGTCATTCCAGGAGCACGCATATTTACGATCGTAACGAGGAAGTTAATTCCTCCAATCAGAGTACCCAAACCGGAAATCTGCAAACCGACTACGTAGAAATCCACTCCGAACAAGCTGGTATCTGTAGACAACGGAACGTATGCGGTCCATCCGGCGTCCGGGGCCCCACCCATGAACCAGCTCAGGTTCAGCAGCAGACCGCCGAAGAAGAACAGCCAAAATCCGAGAGAGTTCAGGAACGGGAACGCTACGTCACGTGCACCGATCTGTAAAGGAACGATAGCGTTCATAAAACCTAAAAGCATCGGCATGGCCGCCAAGAAGATCATGGTCGTACCATGCATAGTTATTAACTGGTTAAACGTGCCTCCAACGAAAATTTCCAGGTTGGGGTAGAGAAGCTGAATCCGGATCAGGAGGGCTTCCAATCCCCCGATGAGGAAGAACATTCCCCCTGCAAGGAAATATAGAATCCCTATTTTCTTATGGTCAATCGTAGTTAACCAATCCATTAAGCCGGTGTAACGTTTTACCGCATGAGATTGAGCCAACGTGGTTACCTCCTTTTTTCAAAGCTGTCCGTTATTGCAACGATAATTGATTTAAGTATTTAACAAGCTGATCCAGCTGCTCTTCCGTCAAATTGATCTTAGGCATCTTATTGCCCGGCTTGACGGCTTGCGGGTCCCGAATCCATTTCTTTATGTTCTCATCGTTATGTTCCAGGATGCCAGCGACCAATTCACGGTCAGCGAATCCGGTCAGGTTAGGCCCCATGCTTAAGCCTTCTGCTCCGACCGCATGGCAGGACAGACAGTTGTCTTTGAAAATTTGCTCTCCCTGAGATGCTTCAGCGGTAATCGTTGCAGGTGTCTTCATCTTGTCGATCCATTCTTGGAATTCAGCCTCCGTCTTCGCCACTACTTTGAAGTCCATCAAGGCGTGGGAAGCTCCGCAAAGCTCTGCACATTTACCACGGTAAACTCCCGGTTCGTCTGCCTCCAGATGGCTGACGTTCATCATACCGGGGTTGGTGTCAATCTTCCCTCCAAGAGCAGGAATCCAGAAGGAGTGGTTAACATCGGAAGCTGTGACTTGGAACGAAACTTGCTGTCCCGCAGGAATTACAAGGTCTTGAGCGGTGATAATTCCATATTGAGGATACTCGAACTGCCACCAGAATTGATGCGCGGTTACCTTCACCTGGAGAATATCGTCGTTCTGAGTGTAGTCCTCTGAGTGCTTAAATGTATACGTAACAGTAGGAACCGCAAGAATGATCAACAGAATGATCGGAATGACGGTCCAGATCACTTCCAGCAAGTGGCTGCCTTCCACCTGCTTCGGAATGATATCCTTATCTCCCTTACGTTTCGTGAAACGCAGAAGAACGTAGGTGTAGATGGATATTACGACCACAAACACAAAAATCATGATCCCTATGCTGAGCTTTATCATGAACAGTTGTTCCCTAGCTACAGGCCCTTTGGGATCAAGCGCGGAAAGGTTAGGTTCGCCACACCCGGTCAGCAAAAACGCCAATACCGCCAGCAGGGGCATTAGACGCCATACAAATTTCCAACGATTCATCTTTTATCAACCCCAATTTTCTGTTTTAACCGCTATCACCATGGATGCGCACCGTGTCAAGAAACCTAATCACGTATTAACTATAAATTCGTTATACAGGTTTGTCAATCTTCCTAGGAAAGTTCACACAATGTTCTAAATCCTTGCCACGACTCGGTTTAGAGCCATCCGTTTTTGTCATTTCCATCTCGAAAATGCAGGTTTTGCCTTCTGGGAATGGGCATAATTTGAACTTCCTGACCCATGCTATCTATACAACGATTATTCGCAACAAGGAGGAAAAACATGCATACTCGTTTAAATCGTACGGCCTGTTTCGTTTTCATCTCGATTATGCTTCTGATTACAAGCGGCTGTTACGATCTGAAGGCCGACCGCCGAAACGCCAACAATTATGGGAGCCGCATCGAGGTCCCTGCGGAGGAGCAGGGCAACAGAACTTACGGCATTAAGCAGCAGAGCGCTTCTTTCCACGATAATAAGACATTAGCGTTCAGCCAAAGCTTGTCCCGGGAAGTGGAGGAATTGGACGGCGTCAACAGCGCTATTGTCATGCTGACGGATCGCAATGCTTACTGTGCCATTCTCGTTGACAGCTCCGCCACCGGAACGACAGGCAGTACATCTGCACGCAAAGAAACGAACAATTCCGGCACCTCACTCGGCCGATACAACCCGTTTACCTTTAACCAGTACGCAAATCCGGAGGATCTCGCAACAGGAATTAACAACTACGATACCGTCGAGGACCCCGACCGCCTGGCTCACGGCTTCAAGCAGTCTATTGCCGAGCGGATTAAAGCCGCCTATCCCTCTGTCCAGCAGGTGTATATTTCCGCTAACCGGGATTTCATTAACCAAATGAACACCTACGCACAGGAAAGCTGGAAGGGATACCCTCTAGACGGTTATGTAGAAGATTTCAACCGGACCGTCCGCCAGCTATTCAGTCGTTCCGACAATAAACCCGTCCGGTAAGCTCTGCAGCCTTCCCCCCGGCCCCCGATCCCGGGATAAGCCGGGAAGGCTGCGGCCTTGGGCCGCGTTCTTTGCCCGAGCCTGTCCGGAAAATCTACATATTAAAGTAGTAGGTATTCCTTTAGTTAAACTTTATAGACCAGATTTTAGCGCAAAATATGGTATCCTTAATATGAATCCTTATTACGCAAGGAGGTTGCGCTTTAATGAAAATCATATCTATCGAGCCGACGCCTAGTCCGAATTCGATGAAAATCAATCTGGACGAGAAGCTTCCTGACGGCGTCCGCAAGGAATATAGCACTACTAATAAAGATCAAGCCCCCGAGAGCCTGCAGCGGCTTCTGGACATTGAAGGCGTGACCGGTATTTATCACGCCGCCGATTTTATCGCCATTGACCGTCACCCGAGAGGGGACTGGCAGCGGATTCTCACCGAGGCAAGGGAAATCCTCGGCGAGAGCGATCAGGCGGTGGCCGGCTCGGCTGCCGGGCCGGCTCCTGAAGCGGAAGCCCCGGCAGCCTTCGGTGAAGTGAAGGTGCTGGTCCAGACGTTCCGCGGAATCCCCATGCAAATTCGGGTGAGCAACGGAACGGAGGAACAGCGTGCCGCTCTCCCTGAGCGTTTCTCTCAAGCGGCCATGACCGCCGGCCTGGCCTCCCCCAATTTGATCAAGGAACGCAAATTGGAGGAGCAGGGCGTCCGCTATGGAGAGCTTAAGGACGTTCTGGAAGAGGTAATCCGCGAATACGATGCAGCCTACGACCAGCAACGTCTGGAAGCTATGATCGAGCAGGCCGCCCAGCAAGCGCCCGGCGAAACCGTCGTAGAAGAAGCCGCGTCGCTCGATGAGCTGGCTTCGGCAATGGAGAGCAGCGATTGGCGGACCCGCTATGCTGCTCTGGAAAGAATAGAGCCGACCGAAGAAGCTATCCCCCTGCTCTCCCGGGCACTGGATGATCCGCAGATGTCCATCCGCCGGTTGGCGACCGTATACCTGGGCGATATTAAAACTCCGGAAGTGCTGCCCTTGCTCTTCAAGGCTTTGAAGGACAAGACCGTGGCCGTGCGCAGAACGGCAGGAGATACGCTGTCCGACCTTGGCGATCCCGCTGCTATTGGTCCAATGGCAGACGCCCTGAAGGATACGAACAAGCTTGTCCGCTGGAGAGCGGCCCGGTTTCTGTATGAAACCGGCGATGAGACAGCCCTGCCGGCCTTGAAAGCAGCAAAGGACGATCCCGAGTTTGAAGTAAGCATGCAGATTAACATGGCCATAGAGCGGATCGAGGGCGGGGAGGCTGCTCTCGGATCAGTATGGCAGCAGATGACGAACCGCAATCGGGATTAGAGAGTAAATGTAAATTATCCTTTTTCTCTCAACGGGGACCGGTCAACCGACCGGTCCTTCTAATGTCATTGAGCCTGTTCCGCCAATCTTCGCCCTTGCTCATAATCGTTCGGGGCGCTGAATTGCGTCCCGGTCTGCTCCAAGTTTACGGCCGTTGCCCCAGATGCTTGTCTATCAGCTCCATCTTCATATTCCATAATTTCTGGCTCAATGATACGGGATACAGCTCCGGATTAAGCTTGCGCAAATATTCCGGCCAGAATAATTTTAGCTGCTCCTTGTGATGCTGACGGATTTGTTCCAAACCGGGAAGAGAATAAACCTGTTTCCCTTCTATATAAATCGGCTTAAGTATCGGATAGGCATCATAATTGGCAACCGTCTTGCGAATGAACGTATGGGTCGGATTGAACAGCTTGAGGCTCTGCCCCTGAACGGCATCCTCCTCCCCCTGGAGAGCGATATAGTCCCCTTCCGCCTTGCCCGTTGTGCGGTTGACTATCCGATAAACCTCTTTAATGCCCGGGGTCGTAATTTTCTCGGGATTTCCGGATATTTTGATCGCGGGAACATACTCCCCATCGACCTCCCTGGCCACCAGCTTGTAAATCCCTCCCAGCGAGGGCTGGTCTCCGGCTGTAATCAGCTGCGTCCCGACTCCCCATACATCAATCTTGGCTCCCTGGGCCTTCAGATTGAATATCGTATTCTCGTCCAAATCGTTGGATGCGGTAATCTTGACCTCGTTAAGCCCTGCTTCATCGAGCATTTGCCTTGCCCTTATGGACAGGTAAGCGAGATCTCCGCTGTCCAGACGAATTCCGAGCAGCTTCTTCCCCTGCTCCTTCAGCTTCAAGCCTACCTTGATGGCGTTCGGAACTCCGGACTTAAGCGTATCATAGGTATCTACCAGCAGAATTACCTGTCCCGGCAGTGCAGCGGCAAAACGCTCGAATGCCTCCTCTTCGGATTCGTGGCTCTGGACCCAGGCGTGAGCATGGGTCCCTTTGGTCGGGATGCCGAACCTCATCCCCGCAAGCACATTGGAGGTACCGTCGAAGCCCGCAATATAAGCTGCCCGCGCCCCCCATAACGCTGCATCGGCTTCCTGGGCACGTCGTGTTCCGAACTCCAGCAGCTGATCGTCGCCGGCCACTTGCTTAATTCTTGCCGCTTTGGTCGCCAGCAGCGTCTGATAATTCATGAAGTTAAGCATGGCCGTCTCTATCAATTGAGCTTCGAACACCCTGGCTTCCACTCTTATGAGAGGCTCATTCGGGAACGCGAGAGTCCCCTCTTCCATGGAATAAAGATTACCGGTAAACCGGAAATTCCGAAGCTCCTCGAGAAATCTCGGATCGTACCGCTCCTCTTGTCCGGCCAAATATTGAATCGCGGCTTCATCGAATTTCAATTCATTTAAATAATTAACAATTCTTTCCAACCCTGCGAAAACCGCGAATCCATTGCCGAAGGGCAGCTTGCGAAAATAAGCGTCAAAGACGGTTTTACAGTTGTGGGTTCCGTTATACCAATGCGCATACATCATGTTGATTTGATATTTATCCGTATGCAAGGCTAAGTTTGCTAAATCCAATGCGGGTCCTCCTATTCCTTAACGACCGATCCGGCGTTGACAATCGTAGCGCCCAATGTTCCTCTGAAATGAGAAAGCGCCCAGTCATGTCCTGCCGGATTGAAGCTGGCCACCGCATCCTGATGAATAAAGATTTGAAAGCCTTTGTTATAAGCCTCAACAGCAGTATGCAGGACACAAATATCCGTACATACTCCAACAAGATGCACCTCTTTAATTCCCCGTTCCTTGAGCTGAGCCTCCAGATCCGTACCGTGAAAAGCGCTGTATCTTGTTTTATCCATCCAGTAAATGCGATCCTTGTATTTGTCGTACACTTCTTTCAATTGACCATATAATTCCCGGCCGCTGGTTCCTCTGATATTGTGCGGCGGAAAGAGGAGCGTCTCCGGATGATCCGGGTCATTCTCTTCGTGCAAATCGACCGCCATCACGACAAAGTCTCCCCGTTCTGTAAATTCCCGCGTCAACTCCGCCATGCGTCCTTCAATCGCTATGGCCGGTTCGCCGCAGGGCAGCTTTCCTTCCACAAAATCATAAGTATAATCGATGACAATCAAAGCTTTCATTGCTTACCCTCCTCGGTTATCGGCAGAACGGCCGGGCCCGACGTTCCATCTTCGGTACCAGGCAAGAATGGCAAGCCCTTCCTCCGCCGGCATTCCTTTAATCCGAAACTCGGTGCCTCCCCCGCCTGAGGCGACTGTCGCTTTGGCCGTGCACAGCCCTTTCCTTAATTGGAAGGGATGGCGGCCGACGCTGTAAGACTGGATCCTTCCTCTAGGAATGATGGCCGTCATCCGGCTGATTCGCCGATATCGGAAAATAACCTTATCCGCATCGACGATCCAGCCTGCCGTTTTATATTTCCACCAGCCAAGCAGCAGGAACAGAACGACCAATCCCCAGCCGATTGCCCCCCATTTTGTAAAATAGCCTATAATTAATGTAAGGACGGCGAGTACGGCCGGTACGGGAAACAAATAACCGGGCAATGCTTTACGGGATACCGGAGTATAAGCTTTATCCTCTTCCTGCACAAACACGGGGGCAAATTCCTTAAGAAATTCTCTGACCTCATCTTTGCGCAGCAAAGGAAACAACAGGGTGGACTCCCCTTTCTCATTGCCATACCCGACACTCTCCACCTGAATGGAGGCCAGGCCGAACGGCTGCCAAACCGGTTCCTCGACAATCACTATCGCCTGAATTCTTCTGATCGGCAGCGTCACCCTCTTGATTTCGAGCAGCCCCCGCTCGATAAGCAGCTCATCTCCGTCCCGCGTGACGGTAAAATTGGCGAACCGGATCATAGCGGACAGAATAGCGACCAGTACAGCCAGCAATAAAATACATAATACCGCGAGGATCAGCATTCGCCAACCCCAACGGGCCACATTGCTGTAAAGAAATAAGTTCGGGAACCATTCATCCAGCTGTGTAAAGGCGGCAAATATAAGGGAAAACGCGACACCCAGACTCCCCGAAGTAAGTCCGGCAATGAACAATTGCCCGAACGGCAGCCTTCGGCTGGGTTTAGGCATAATAACATTGTCCTTGGCAGGCTCGAGCACCTCGGCGGGTGAGTCGACCCTCTCCTCCGGACCGCTATCCGCATCTTCTCTCTCCCGTTCGTCGCCCAATTCCTGCGTGTCCCGAACCGCTTCAGCCCTCTTCCGGCCCCGCAGTTCAAGCTGCAGATCAGCCGCAGCCTCCTTGGTCACCGCCGTCAGGACGGCTTCCGGCTTCTGGCCCCCCGCAGTCTGAACCTGCACCCGGACCAGGCCGAACAATCTGTGCAGCAGGCCTTCCGTGAGATCAATGCTTTGTATCCGTTCATAAGGAATGTACTGCCTTTTCTTAAAAAATACACCTTGATAGACAAACAATTTGCCGTCTTTGGTCCCATAACGAAATACTGCCCATGACCATATCCCCGAAACGATAGCCAGAACGAGGAACACGGCCCCGAACAGGATTCTGTAGGAATATTCTCCCGTTGCGCTTTGCCCCCTGAAAAACTGGGAAACAAAAATGATCAGAAGAGGAAGAAGAAAATCTTTAAGCGCACGCAGAGCCAGCAAAACCGAACTCAGTGGATGAAGCCGTTTTCCTTCAGACGTCTTCATTGGAAACCCTCGCTAACTCGGCAATCCGATCCCGGACCTGATCAGCAGTTTCATTGGCCAATGCGGGAATTTCATGGCCCCCTGCCGCCGTGGAGAAAGTTACGGTGGACAGCCCGAATTTACGCATAATCGGTCCTTGATTCGTATCGACATGCTGCACCCGGACCATCGGAATAATCGTTCGGGTCCGGAAGATGATGCCTCTCTGCAAATCGATTTCTTCCTCGCGGATCTCATAGCGCCAGCGGTGCCAGCTCCACTTGGGAACGATTACGACAAACCACACCGTCCCTATGGCAATCAATGCCCATACTATGGCGGAAATCCAGTAGGGCCAATCAAATTTAATGGTCAAGAACAGCAGAACTCCGCCGGCCGCCGCCATCAGAAATGACGTAATGGCGCCCTCCCATCTCCAGACGGTCAAGGCGCGAATATCTATCTTGTGCCTGGGTTCCGGGCGCATAGGGTACAACTCCTTCACTACACTCGAATGACTTCAAATTTACATTCATGACTTAAGTTTAAACCAGGATCCTAATGTACTATTGTAACGCAAAACATTCCCTAATAACCGTTGGTTGATTGCATCCTCCTGGTTATTCTACTCGTACGGCCTTCTTCTGGGCTATTAAACAAAGCTCGGCGGCCTTGAAGGCATGCTCCTGAGTCATGGCCTCCTCCGTCCTGTTCAGACAGTCCAGAATAAGCCGGCCGAAGTAAGGGAAGCCGACTTTGCCGCGGACGGATATATGCTGTTCCCCGTCCCGGTTAACCAAATAAACATGGTCCCCTTGCGGATCTCTGGCCACATCCGTATACTTGCGAAGCTCGATCGTTCCTTCCGTGCCCAGAATGATCGTTCTCCCGTCTCCCCACACCCCAAGGCCATCCGGAGTAAACCAGTCTACCCTGAAGTAATGGGTTGCTCCGTTATCTCCTATCAGAGTGGCGTCTCCGAAATCCTCAAGCTCGGGATACTGTTTATTATGATAGTTTGCTACCTTGCTGCTGACCACCTCTGCTTCCTTCACGCCGGCAAAGGTAAGGAACTGTTCGATCTGATGGCTTCCGATATCACATAGAATGCCCCCGTACTGCTCCTTCCGAAAAAACCAATCCGGACGCGATGAAGCATTCAACCGGTGCGGACCGAGACCCAGCACCTGCAGAACCCGGCCGATTCTTCCTTCACGAATGAGCTGCTCGGCATACACGGAGCTTTCGACATGCAGCCGCTCGCTGTAGTACACCGCATATTTGCGCCCGGTTTCGCGAACCTTCACCCTGGCGGACTCCAGCTGCTCCAATGTAGTGAACGGAGCTTTGTCGGTGAAATAGTCTTTGCCGTGGTCCATAACCCGCAATCCCAACGCACAGCGTTCGGAAGGAATTTTGGCCCCGGCCACCAGCTTGATCTCCGGATCATTCAGTATTCTTTCTTCGCTATCGGCAATCTGCACCTGAGGATAGCGCTTTTGAAAATTGGCGCATTTCACCGGGTCCGGATCATATACCCATTTCAACTCGGCTCCTGCCTCCAGCAAGCCGTTGCACATCCCGTAAATATGTCCGTGATCCAGACCGATGGCGGCGATTTGAAATTCCCCTTTGCCGCAAACGGCATTCGCCTTGCCGGTCGGCGCGTAATTCATCCCATCTTTTGCTTGCATTCCTATTCTCCAGCTCCCTTCGCCTAACTTCTGTTTATAGTGTAATGAATTGTCACCCAATTGGCAAAGCATCCTTTGGATAAATTTCTCAACATTTTGTAGTTTCAATCCTCCTGTTGATGTTTATTAACTTCATGAAGGCAAATCAAACAGAATGCCTCGAATGGATAAGGAGGAGAAATACGTGAAGAAAACCGGATTTTTGTTGTTGTCGGTAGTCATGGCGGTAATGTTGGTGTTGACCGGATGCGGAGACGGAGGCGGCAGCCCTGTAGATTCCGGAACGACTCCTTCTGAAAATGGAAGCACAGATCTCGGAACCGGCGGGAAGCTCAACGATTCTCTGGGAGATACGGATAAAGAAGCTCCCGGCAGCGATATCGGCGATAGCAAAGAGGGTACAGGAGACTAATCCTGTTCAAAAAAAGCGGGGCACCTTAAACAAGGTGCCTCTTTATTTTGTTTCCATTTATTTTCTTTTTGCCTATTTACAAAATATTCCGTCATATATTACAATACGAGTAAATATATTTGACCGAGTAATTTAAAGAGGATGTGTGACAGTATTGAATCAACTACCCTATCTAATGATCGATAAATTCGATCAGCTTAAAGCGTTGAGTGATCCGTTCCGGGCCCGAATCGTCATGCTGTTGATTGAAAACTCCTATACCGGGCAACAACTGGCGCAGCAACTGGAAATCCCCCGTTCGAAAATCCATTATCATCTCAATGAATTGGAAAAGAACGAATTGATTCGGGTCAACCGGACCGAAGTGAAGAACGGAATCATCCAGAAATTTTACCGTTCTGTCGCCAGAGGCTTCTTTCCATCTCCCGACCTGCTCCCCCATGCCACAGAAGTCAGTGATTACTTCCGGGAGAGTACGATCTCCAGCTTGGACCGTGCCAAGTTAAGGGCTCTTTCCGCTCCCGAACGAGCTTTTCAGCATACTTCCCCCGACAAGAACTCCTGGCCCCGGACTTCAATGCAAGCCGAGGTAAGAGCAACGGAAGAACAATTCGTAGAATGGCTGCGCAAATTCAGGAAGCTGGTCGCTGAGCTAGCCGAAATAGAATGCGGGGATGAAGGAAATTTGTACTATATTTCTACGGTCGCTTTTGAAATTGACGAACCTTGGTTCAATATCGAAGACGAAAATCAAGGAGGGCTCTCCTTCGATGAGAACAGCGAGAAGATAGACCCGCCGAATAAAGAAAATCTTGATAAGCAGTAAATTTTATAGAGCAATAAGGAGGCTGGAACCATGTTCATGGATTATTGGGCGAAAGAGAAATTCGCCGAGGAAAGACAACGGGAAACCGAGAGAGAGGCCCGCCACCGTTGGAAGGAAATGACGGATGCCTGCTCCCCTTCCACTATCGGAGCCGATGTCTCTTCCTACGAGTCTCTTCAACGGAAAGCAATGAGAGTGCTGGAGGACATGCTGAACAACGGCAAACCGGAGAACAGGCTGCGCGCAGCGGAGATTATTCTGAAAAATATGCCTAGGGCTGGGAGCGGCGGTATCTGCTGAAATGCTGTATCATTCGGAGGGCTTCCGAGCAAGCCCTCCTTAAACGTTGTGCCAAATTCATTTACTACGGCCTTCCAGCGGCAAGCCTGCAATAAGGCGGCTTTTCAACCAACAACCATTTGTTCACGCCATGCTTACGCTATAGTGGGGGGAAAGCCTGCAATTCTGCATCCTTTTGGCCGTTGGACCCCGCGTCCGTAGCAAAGCCTGCGAAAATACATCTTTTTTCTCGTTCCGAGGGTGTTCGGGTGATTTTTTACTGAAATTGATGTACTATCGCAGGCTTTTCGCTGAAGTGTTCCAAATCGACTCAAAATTGATGTATAATCGCAGGAATTCGGGCCCGCTATAATGGCGTTAAAGGAGTCACCGAGGGACGGACAAGCAAGCCGTTCTCAGACAGCTAATGCTTAGTATGATTAAATATTACTATGGCTTATATTCTTCCTCTTACAATCCAACATTCTCCAATTTCCCACAAAATGGATTTTTTTCTTAATTCTAAAGTACCATTTCCGCCCAGGAATCGAATCCTAACCCTTCCCCTTGCGTATAAAATACAACCAGGCAGCGAATCACCTTTCCATGACAAGATATATTGCTATACATCTTTATACATAATACATAGATTAGGGGAGTGGTGAGATGAGAAGGGCCGTCGGCTTGGTTTTCTTTGTGGTTATCTTGGCTCTGTTGGCGGGATGCAAAGAAGGCCGTTCCTTTACCATCGACAAGGTGGATATTCGGGCGCAGCTCCTGGAAGATGGGGATCTGTACGTCGAAGAACTGTACACTTACCAATTCAAGGGAGAGTTCAACGGTACTACGCGGAAGCTCAAGAGCGGCGGTCATGATGGGGTCGAGTTTTTCGAAGCTTATCTCCCGCCTGCGAACGCGAAGCTGGGCGGCTTTTCTTATAAGGAAGCCGATCGATTGACAACGGAGCTGAGAGATAATACTTATCGGATCCATACCAAGTCGAATGACGAAATCAAGCAGGTCTACTACCGGTACCGCCTGGATCATGCCGTTTGGAAATATTCGGATACCGCCGAATTCTACTGGGCTTTCTTCGATTCGGATAATGAGACCGACTTGCATAACATGTCCGTCGAGATCATGCTGCCCCAACCGGTCGACTCGGGGGAAGTAAGCTATTTTTTGCATGATAAGACAGGAGGGCTCATTACCGGGACTTCCGGCCGTTCCATCCATTACGAGACGGAGCTGATGCCGGCCGGACAGAAGTCGGAGTTCCGCCTGTTGTTCCCTACAGAATGGCTGCCGGATTCCCCATTTACGGCAGAAGAGAACCGCAAGGAGTCCATTCTCGCCCGGGAGCAGAAGCTGCAGAGCAGATACGAGCAGCGCGGGGAAAAACTCTCCTACGCGGAAGACATAATAAAAATAGCTTCCGGCATGATTCTGCTGGGCATTCTTTATCTCGCCCTGCTGACTCCCTACAAGCTGACGGGCTTAGCCGGCAGGCATATTTCACGGGATGAGCTGGAAGCCCTCGATCCTTTGTTCGTCGCTTATATACACCGTAACGGCAAACTGATTCCAAAGGACATTACCGCCGGCCTGTTTTCCTTATACCAAAAGGGCTGGATAGAAATCAAGAAAATTCCTGCCAGTCTACATTATAGACAAGATCCGAAGGCACCGAATGAAACGTTCCGATTTACATTCATCGGCGACCAACGCCTGCTTAATGAATATGAACGGGATTTCGTCGGTTGGCTGTTTAAGAATATACCCGGAAGAAATCGTTCCTTCTCTTTGGAATCCATCTGCGGACCGTCCAAAGAGGAACGCAACAATGGCAAAGCGATGGAAGCTTACCGCAAAAGAAAGAAGAAATTCGATGAGAGATTCGAGGCCTGGAAACAAAAGGTGCTGCATCATGAACGGTTCGCTCCGTTCTTCAAGAATAATAAGGCGGTTGCATGGGTAGTGCCGATACTAACCGTCTTCCTCTATGCCATGACCCTATTTCTCTACTATGCGGAGGTAAGCTCGTGGACCGCTATGGGCTGGGCCGGCGTTATTCTTGGGGCGGCTGCCGCAGTCACTGTAGCATTATGGCGGTCGACCCGGACTTTTATGATCTACGGTGTCATATGCTTCTTTACCGTCGCCATGGTCACCTTTAGCCATGCTATATTTCTGTTTGTAGGAACGATCCTTCTGTCCATGATTCTGCGGCTGCTGCTGCCGCTGCGAGTCCCTACTTCGGAAGGTGCCCCCTACAAAGCAGCCGTGGCCAAATGGAGAAGAGCGCTGAAACGTAAAAGGTACCCCGCAGGGACAGAAGCTGCCCGGTTGGAACGGCTGATGCAGTATGCTCTTATTCTCAACATCTCCAAGCCGTTCGCCAAGCATCATGCGAGCTTCGAGAGCTACAAGGAGCTGGAGAAGGCGTTCCCTCTAATCTCCATTCCGCATAGTACAACGAAATCTTTCAATCACACCTATGATTCCTGGAGTACGTGGGGGGGCTCGTATAGCTCCGGGGGAGGCAGCAGCTCTGGAGGTGGTGGAGGCGGAGGCGATTCCGGGGGTGGGGGCGGTGCCGGCGCTTTCTAGCTTGGTTGGATGATTCACCTGTCAAAATCAGCCCCGGGAAGCAGCAGCCGAGGCCTTCTTTCCATAGGAGGTCCGGCTGCTGTTTTTATTGTGGACCATTAGATAGCGTCAAACAAGTGATCCCCATTTATTTCCTATTCCCGAGATTATCGGTTAGAAATAAGTGATTGCTGCCTTTATTGGGTCCCAATTACGGATGATGTTCTCGATACAGACCTCTTATTGGGTTCGTTCTTGGTTATGCTTTCGAAAGCAATACAAAGTGCATCGGACGGACTTTCCGCCCATTCAGATGCACGGTGCGAGCAAACAAACATCGCTTCAAGCAGCGAACCTGTTCCATAACATTCAGCCTTCGGAACGGAGTCGGGATTCCGTGATCTCCTTCAGCCTCCGCTGTACAAGATGAACGGCTATGGCATCGTCCAAATAGCCGAACGGAAAGATATAATCCGGTATAATATCGGTCGATAAAATAAAATAAAGCAGCCCGCTGCCGAGAACGGCCCGCTCCTCCGGCGACGCCTGCCCCTCTTCATAGATTCGGTACATATCGCTTAATTGATTTATGAAAGGCCCCGCCCCGCTTACCTGATCCAGCTTGGCCCGAAAATCGCTATGGATGACCTGCTGCCCTTCCTTGGTCCGGGCATATTGCTCGTATTTGTTCAGCTCCTGTTCGATCCGCTCTACCGTAAAATGCTCGTGGAACCATTGGGAAGAGGCCAGCACCTCATAAATAATCGAGACGATTTCATCGATCTGAGACGGATTTTCCTCCAGCGGCTCCCCGACCGCATAGCCTGCCGCCCGAAACAACTGCTCCGCCGGCACCTGCAAATGATCGGACAGCTTGCGCAGATGGTCCGGCTTGGCCTGCTGTTTGCCATTGATAATCCGTGAAATGGTCGCTGTATGAATACCGGTCCGTTCACTCAATTTCCGCATCGAGAGCGAACGCTCCCGCAGCAGGTCCTTCAGCAACGAGCCGAGAGGAAGCTCCCTGGAATCGACTGACATCGTCTGCTTCCCTCCTTATGGGCATAGAAATGCCATCTGTATAGACTAGTCTATACAGTCTACGAACCCCTGCCGGACAGTATGACAAAAATGGAATTTCCTTCCCGCTCGGGATCATAAAGAAAGAGAGGTAAGGCAGAGACAGGACTCGAAACAAGAGTTAACGGGGAAAAGAATCAAGGCTCCGGGGCACGACCCTCCGAAGCCTTCTTCCATTAAAATGCACCTCTAGCATAGCGACTTTTAACAAGCCTTAACGAACTACTTGGATTCTGCATCGGAGCGGTAAGTGAACAGAAACTCCGGCGCATCGGCAAAGATATCATTGATTTCCTCAACAATATCGACCCACTTTCCTCCGCGGGCCATCGTAAGTGCCAAATCGTCCGCCGTATTCTCCACATGATAGCCATCCAAAAGCTGTGCCGTCCGAGAGAAAAGCTCATGAGCGGTGCGAAGGTAATTCAATTCCTCCTCCTGCAGCGGCCCCTCGTGACTTCCTATCCTCCCCAACGCATTATTGATCTCCGTGAACCAGGCTTGTGGAGTATATTTTATCGTTCGGAACGGCTTCCCCTTGATCTCTTCCGCCCCTGCAATTAAGGCGGGGATGGCCCGATTGGAGCGGTAAGCCAAGCCTACCTGATACTTATAGCCCAGCCTCTGTTCCATCTCGTGTTCCTGAAGCAGGCTTCCGGTGGCATCGCGCAGGATTCCGGCAAACATAATCGCATCATAGTAATGCAGAATTAACTGCTTGCCCCGGTCTACTTCCGCTTGCTGACGTTCCTTCATGTTATGATTGATAAAATATAGATTCCAGGCGGCACTTGCCAGCAATAGAAGCGTCAGTACCGGTAGCATTAATTTTCTCCTTGTAGTCAAACGGATCAACTCTCATTCTTTATAAACTGCTTGCTCACATTATGAAAAAACATAGGTGTATCCGCTGCGGCCGTCAGGTTTTCAGGACAGCGGCGGAACCCCTATAGTATATACCATAAACTGGATGGCATCAATTGTTTGGCTCGAACAGTATACCCCGAGTCTCATTCGCCGAAGAACGGGACTTATACCGATTCGGAAATCTATATCCAAGGGCGTGTAACCCAAGAAGAGCTGGAGAAAATCGTTTTATCCATGATCGGCAAGAGCAAATAATACCCCCTCCCGGCTCTACCCACAGCCGCCCATGCCGGACACACAAGAGGGGTTGTCTCATAAGTTTAACTATGATTTTTCAAGCCCCACCTAGAGTTAAATTTGGCTACTGAAAAAGGACCCCGTTCCCACCCATAGTGGAACTTGAGGTCCTTTTTGCTTCATTTTTGGGATGTTCCTGTTTTATGTGACGCTTCTGGGATAGCCCCTTGCCACGGAGCCTCTATAACGGTTAATCGCCCTTCTTCGGTCCGTTGCCGTTTTTCTTCGCAACTTGAATTTGCAATCGCTCGGAAGCAACCTTCTTACCGTTCAGAGTGACCTCGGCCCATATCTCCGCCGTTCCCGTCTTCTGTGTGACGACCATTCCGTCTTCTACCCTCGCTATCTTGTAATCTGTAGTGAAGTAACGGATTTCCGCCCCCGCCAGATCGACAGGCTCGGAGGAATTGAGATAGCCTTGGATTTCCAGCGGAACGCGGTCTTTCCGTTTGATTTCCTCCTGGTCGATAGAGAGGACAACCCTTTCCAGCTCATAGGCGGGACCGTAAATCCCTGTCTCGGTAATGCTGTTCCACATATTCTGATTGTTGCCGAATCCATTGACCCGGACATAACGGGCATTCACCGGAGCAATCGGATACACCTCGTGATCCTTTGTTCTGCCTGAGCTGGAGCCGTCGAATACTTTCGTCCACTGCTCCCCGTCTGCGGAAACCTCAATGTTGAAAAAGCCGGTTCTGGTATCGCCGTTGTACCAGGCCAAGCTGACGGCCGTCACTTCGCGGATCTCTCCGAGATCATAGCTTATCCATTGCTTACCCGAGGCCGACCAGCGCGTCTCCAGATTGCCGTCTATCGTATTCTCCGGCACGTTGCCATCGTCTTCGCTTGCGGCGACCGAAGCTATCGGCCAGGAAGGACGGTCCGCAGGAATCCCGTACTGGGCCTGGCTCGTAAAGTAGATATAATAGACTCCCTCGCTTCGTACACCGGACGGGTCCGTAACGGTTATGCGAGCCATACCCGGAATTTGCTCCGCCTGCCGAACATGAACCTGATGCCCGTCCACAGATGGAACGGCATTGACGACAGGGGGCTTCTCCTGATCCGCCGGCAGTTCCATTTCATATACATATTTCTTGGATTTGAAACGGGCCACCGGCTGACCGTCGACCGTTATGCCCCCAGCCTCGGCCAACTCCCCTTCCATGACCTGCCATTGATCGAGCGGCACAACCGCCGGCGCCTGCTGCGGCAGGGGCTCTCCCGGCATGAGAGGCACCATCCAGACGCTGATCGTCGTGTTCAATACCTCCTCCATATGGATGGCCAGCTTCCGGACCCCGATATTCGGATTCTGGCCGGAAGGATTCGGAGAGGTAGGCAAGGGCTCGGCCGGCATGACGCTGAACTTCGCCTCTCCCGGGGACAAGATTTTGACCAGCAAACGCTTGTCGCCATAACTCAACACGGCCGAGGTTCCCGTATCGTCTATATCGATATTCGCCCGTGTATGCATGAACCAATACAGCTCGGAAGGCACCTTGTTCTCCACTTCATCCTGAACGAGAAACTGCCTCCGATGATCCAGAAGCGCCGTGCCTCTGCGGACGGACACTGCCTGATCCCGATAAGCGGGCGTCATATCCGTTATCGCAAACGCGCCTTGCGGGCGGTTGAATTCGCTGCGGACGATTTCGGAAACGGCCGCTTCCCTCTGATCCGCTCTGGCGGACGGCTGGATCACCAACGTGTTATGGCCTTCCGCACGCTTGCGGTAATAATTCCATCGGGCGCCGTTAACCCCGTTGTCCCAATAACCGGGAACATTATAGTCTTCACTGCCGAAGTCTTCGGCCCAACGGACACCATACGCATCGAAGACGAACGATCCGGTATCCAGGTCGCCATGCGGAGCGCCGTTCACTCCTCCCTTGAAGCCGACGAATAAGCCGTACCGGTCATTCCAGGAGCTCCGCATCGTGACGGCCTTGGGACGCCCGAAGTAGCGGTCCAGGTCGGCAGGCTCGGCCGCTCCGTATATTTCCGGGCGATACCATAACAGATCATACATTCCGGCAGCCACGTTATTCTCTGTGGCGAACCGGTGATAGCCCGTATATTCCGGCTTGTCAAACCGGTTGGCAAACCAGAGCAGCAGTCGCCCGGGCACCAATCCCGCACTATTATCGGAATAATTAAATCCTCCCGTTGACCCGGCTATATAGATCGGGAACTCGGGGGTTTCGAACAGGCCGTCCCGTTCGGCGAACCCGTAATCATGCCCGACCGCCGTCTCCAGAGCGGACAGGAAATAGACCAGGGAAATCGTACCGTACTCCCAATAAGCAGGGCCTTCGATGGCCGAGCCGTCGGGGGCATACTGGGTAAGCCCGTATTGAATCGACTTGAAAGCTTCGCGGAGAATCAGGCCGGCCAATTGTTCCTCTTCATCGGCAATGGCAAGGGCGCCCAGGGCCATTCCGCCATTGGAGACGAAGTTCCAATTGTCACGGTTATAGACCCACCAGTACGTTTTGTCGATGTACATCGGAACGGCAGGCTTCAATCCCTTGTTGACGATCGCCTGGCGCACCGTCGCCCGCTGCTCCTCGCTCAAATAGCTGTACAGCCAATCATAGCCAAGCGCAATTCCGTGCGTCATCGTCGCGGTGTCGAGGAAATGCTGCGGACTCCAATCCGGATAGGCATCGGAGGCAGCATATTCCAATTCCACCCAGGCTCGTTCCGCATATTTGGAATCCTGTGTGATCTGGTAAACGAAGGCCAAGGTAGCCACACGCTTCGCAGCCGTAGAATCCAGCCTCAAACCGTCCGGCTTCCGATACACCGCCGGGGGCTGGGGCAATATGCTGTCGGCTTCCTTCCGCACCCCTTCAAACCAGGAAGCCGCCCTATCATCCGAGGATACCAGATTCCGAATCCGTTCGAAGTCGCTCGCTTCAGCCAACAGCCTCGGATGCTGATTGCCCGGATTGCTTGCCTTGATCTCCGCTATGATCTCCTCTGCCGTCGGGGCCGTGTACAGACGGACGATCGTCCGGCCGGTTCCGCCATGCGGGTCGGAGGCCGTTACCGTGAAGGAATCGGCACCGACGTATTCCGCATTCGGGGTATACGTCCATTTTCCGCTCTCCTCCATCGATAACCGGCCGTGCTGCGGCTGCTGCTCCACCGTGAAGACCAGCGGGTCGCCGTCCGGATCGGACGCCGCTATCTGCCCGGAGACAGGTGTGTTCTTATCCGTAGGCTGAATACCTTCCTCCAGAACGGGCGCATGGTTGACCGGATGCACAAGGACCGTCACCTTGGAAACGGCAAAGGAACCCCTGCCATCCTCTACGGCCACCAAAAAGCTGTCGGTACCCGTGAAGGAATCGTTCGGATAATAAGACCAATGGCCGTCGGCCTGGACATAGACCACACCTTGTGCGGCGTCCATCGCCTTCCAATAGACAAGCGGAAGCCCCTGTTCCGACACGCCCTCTATCCGGCCGCTTGCGTATTCGTTCTTGTTAACATCTGCCGAGTAATCGAACACCGCAATCCCCCTCTGATTCCCGACCAGAACTACACAAGAAGCGGTATGCCCCCCGTCTGCGGTTACTGCCTTAATGACGGCAATCCCTTCGGAGTGCGCCGTGACCATTCCCTCCTCCACAGATGCCACGTCGGAATTGGAGCTGTTCCATTCCACGGCGGGATTAGAAGCATTAGGAGGAGTCAAGTAGACATTCACGGTGACCGATTGCCCTATTTGAAGCGAAACCTGCTCTTGATCCAAACGGATTCCCTCCACAGAGTGCCAAGGCACCATCCGTATGTCGTCAAACCAAACCTTGCCGGTGCCCGTCTCCAGAAAATTCTCGATTTTCACTGCGGAAACAGCAGCGTTGTCCGGGATTTGAACGACGCGTTCCAGCAAGGTCCAATCGTTCGTTCCTCGCAGCGTATCCAAATAGACGAGATCGCCCACCCTTTTCCCGCCGGAATCGGTAAATTGCAGCCTCGTCACTCCGCCGCCGGTCGCTTCTTCTGTCTTTATCCAGAGCTGCAGCTTTACAGCTCGTCCGATATGCTCGGGCTTCAAAGGCACACTCTGAACGACGGCCGCTCTAGACGGCTGTTCCGCGGAGATTCTGAGCGAAGTTTGCCCGGAATGATAAACTTCATTGTCTGCCTGAATGGAAGGAGAACCGCTGGCTATCCAATTAGACCAATTAATGAAGCCGCCCTTATCATCCCTTTTCTCGAAATCGCCGTTCATCACCATCTCCTCACCGATCGGCCCGGATTCCACCCCGATCAGCAGGGCATCGTCAAACCATGCCGTCCCGGTGCCGGTTTCCAGGAAATTTTCAATTTTGACGCCGGCCACTGCACTATCCTTGGGAACGAAAATGGTTCCTTCGATTTGAATCCAATCCGCCGTTCCCTGAACCTTCTTCAGTTCAATCAGGTCGCCTGTGCGCCCTCCGTTCTGATTAATGAGAAACATCCGGTTGAATGCCCCGCTGCCTGTCACGTTTTCCGTTTTGATCCATTGCGAAAATTTAAAATGACGTCCTTTCAATTCGTCCGGAATAAGGACATTTTGATATAAACTGGCCCGGCTGGGCTCTGCGGCATGTATTCGGAACGATCGGTTACCCTCCTTCGCTATCGTATCGTCCACTGTAAACTCCGGGTTTCCACTGAAGCGATAAGGCGTCCAACCTGCGGGGATCCCGCCGCTCTCTACCTCATACCCTCCATTCTGCAATAAATTGTCCGGCTCCGGGGATTCCGCATAAACTAACTGTCCCCATCCGGCAAACAGGGTTCCCACCAGCAATGTAAGCGTTAGCAAAACTGCCGTTCCGGAAAACCATTTCCTTGGAATCAAACATACCATCTCCTTTATTTAGGTAGTCGACTCCATAGTAAATGATTGTATATCCGTTGATAACTATACATATTCAAGATAGCCTATCCACATTTAAGATTTATCTATCCCATAGAGGCTGTCGATTCATTGTGGGAAAGGTGTACAACAGGATGTTGTACTAGTGAAAAGTCCAACAGCGAAAACATAACGGACCTGGGAGACCCTATTTCGTCAAAATAGGCGATTTTTTTAGACTAACGGACACCGTTGCGCTTATTTCATTGAAATCCTCATACTTTCGCCTGCATTTCTTGGGAATAAGGTCATCTGGTTCCGTTAAAATTTCCGAAAGGACCTTGTGGAGCAATTAAGGTCTCCGGGGTCCGTTATAACCAAACCGTGTAGGTTTTCGCATGATCTTTGGTTGTACACCTTTATTCGACAGCCTCCCATAATCTCATAGCCGCATTGTTCTATGCTTCCTTATGCGGTACGGCCGTACCCTCCCCCTCCGAATAGCGTTTCATCAGCTTGGCTTGATGGGCCGACGCAATCTCCTCCAGGGAAACGTCGTACAGGTTGGCGAGCAGAATGATATTGCCCAGCACGTCTCCCAGTTCCTCCACAAGCTCCTGCTCCAGCTCCGGCAAAGGCCGGTCCGTTTCGTCCGGACGGTCCCTTCCTATTTCCAAGGCGCGAACCGCTCTGGCGACCTCCCCCGTCTCCTCCATCAGAAAGCCGACCCGGATAAATGGACCGTATTCGGACCAGCCCCTCTGCCTGTAAAACTGCCGCACCCATCTCTGGAATTCCTCTAGCTCCATATCGTTCTCCTTGTCATTTCCTTGTCATATGAAAAAGTTTATACTAACATATTGTATGTCACTGACAATATAGATACAAGATATAGTATATTTGGAGGGAAACTTATGAAAAGAGTATGCGTCTATGCCGGTTCCAACCCGGGGAATGACCCGGCTTACGAGCAAGCCGCCGTTCAGTTGGGCGTCAAGCTGGCGGAGAAAGGCTTGGAACTCGTGTATGGCGGTTCCTCGGTCGGTTTGATGGGACGAATCGCCAATTCGGTGCTGAATCAAGGGGGAGGAGCCATCGGTGTCATGCCAAAGGGCCTGTTCCGCGGAGAGGTGGTCCATACCGGCTTGACCCAGCTATATGAAGTTAACGGAATGCATGAGCGGAAGGCCAAGATGATGGAATTGTCCGATGCTTTCATCGCTCTGCCGGGAGGCTACGGCACCTTGGAGGAAGTATTCGAGGTCGTAAGCTGGGGGCAGCTCGGCATTCACAGCAAGCCGCTTGGACTGTTGAATATTAAAGGTTATTATCAGCCTCTGGTAGATATGGTCGACAACGGCGTCAAAGCCGGCTTTATTCCCGCTGCCCAATCCCGGCTTCTGATTGTGGAAGAGGACCCGGATATTCTTCTGGACCGCTTGGCCTCCTATGAGCCGCCTGAAGGTGTGAACAAGTGGAGTGAGCTGCCCCCGGCTTAAGGCTTCCGGGCATTATGATTTCAACTCAGAAGAAACCTGTCCAACTGATTGAGTTTCCAAAAGTGAATCATCAGATCACGCTGAGCATGATCCACAAGATCAATGAATTTCTTGATAACCCCTCACTGCCACTCTAAAGAATACAAAAAACAAACCGGCCTCCGCGATTATGGCAGCCGGTTTTTTCACCATACAATACAAAGAAAGTCTATGTCCTACTATTGTTCGTCGCTGCTACTCTACTTATCACTGAATCCTTTGCCGATCACCGTTTTTTTGTCCAAATCGACATATACGACGAAATTTCCGACGGAAGGAGTCTCCGTATGATTAAAAGTAACGGAGTACACTTCTTTACCGGAATAGCTGCTGCCCAACAAGGTAGCCAAGTCTTCATTAACCGTCACTTTCTCCACTACCGAATCCTTCGGGCTCACGGGAATGAGCTGTTCTTCCTCCTCCGTCAAACTGCTATAGGCCACCATTTCGATCGGCCGCTCCATACTTTGAGATTGAAATGCACATCCGATTAAAGCCATCGCCGAAAGAAGCAGCACTGGAATCCATCTCAGCCTCTTCAACATATTCGACCTATCCCTTCCTTTCCAATAGACCATCGCAGTTAACCGTCGAGGGCTTCCCGTCTTCGGGCCGCCGCATGGTTTGATCCCGTTCAATTCAAATTCTGCAGAAAGACAGCCGCATTCCAGTACCTTCTGGCCAAAGACTGAAAATAGGAGGTTTGCACGGAAATCGTCGCTATAAAGATCATATGACTGACCGCCTCCCGCTGCTCTTCTTCCAATCCCGTCAGTGTCGAGGCGAATTGATCCGCTCTATGCTTGATCAGATTTTCCAGCATATGATCCTGGTTCCGCATCCCGCTCTCATGCCCGGACAGATCCAGCACCTGATCGTTGTTGGCGTCCAAATCTTCGAATATGGAAGAATAAGCGGAGTAAAGCTGCAGGGGGCGGATCAAATCATCGGCCTCGATATGCGGGTCGTTGAATACCAGGGCCAGCAGCTTGCGGATCGATTCAAAATCGAGAGCAGCCTTTAAATCTTCGATAATAAACAGAATAGCGGTTTGGTCGATCGAATACTTCTTTCCGAGCCGGGGAGAGCCGATCCAGTCTTTAAAGTCGCGTTTCACCCAATTTTGCACGGAAGTAACGGAGAAATGAGTGTATTCAATCTGATTCCCCATGGCAACAATATCCGTAAGGGAGAAGCCTTCTCCTCTTTGTTTCATTTTAATCATTTTCTCAAAAATCGGAGGCAGTGAGGTCGACATAAACGCCCCCAGCGATTTACCGTCCCTAATGTCGATTTGATGGGCTCTGGACCACGCTTCCCGCAGTACAGCCAGAGGGGTTTTATCGATTTGGCCGGCCAGCGAGAGCAAGAGACCCGCCATCTGCTTGCGGGTTAATTGAAACATCTGCATTGTGTTCTCCCCCTCACATTTCAAGTTCATACGAACTTATAATAAGACCTGTCGAAAAGAATGTCAAAGCGCTAGAAAATAAAAGTGCGGGCTCAGTACATAAGTTTAATGCAAGCATTCTGTCCTATTCGGCACAATATGAACCAAAATGAGCTTTGCAAATTGCCGGGAAAGTTCATATTATAGGTTCATAAGAACTTGTATTTGGAAAGCTCACAAAAAATGAACTCAGGAGATGGAAATGATCGCTTTTAACTTAGTTTTGGTTGCTATTCTTATTATCGCAACGGCCTTCTTCGTCGCTACCGAATTTGCCATCGTCAAAATCCGCCCCAGTCTGGTTGATCAAATGGTGCAGGAAAAACGCAAGAACGCCCTCGCCGTCAAGAAAGTCATTCAAAATCTGGACGGCTATCTCTCCGCCTGCCAGCTCGGGATTACGATTACGGCCCTCGGCCTCGGCTGGCTTGGGGAACCGACGGTCGAACGGCTGCTGGATCCTCTGCTCGCTCCGTTGAATTGGCCGGGTGAGGCTGTTTCCTTCGTCTCGTTCATTATCGCCTTTATCTCGGTTACTTATTTGCACGTGGTGCTCGGCGAATTAGCCCCTAAGACCGTCGCTATCCAGAAAGCCGAGTGGATCAGTCTGGTGACTGCCCGTCCCATTATTTTCTTCTATAAAATCATGTATCCCTTCATCTGGCTGCTGAACGGATCGGCCAACGGCATTGTCCGCTTGTTCGGCATGAAGCCGGCCAAAGAGCACGAAGAAGCTCACTCCGAGGAAGAGCTGCGGATTATTCTGACGGAAAGCTATGAAGGCGGAAAAATTAATAAAACCGAGTACGGATATGTAGAGCGGATTTTCGCTTTCGACGATCTGCTGGCCAAGGAAATTATGGTCCCCCGCACGGATATGGTTTGCTTGAGTCTGGATAAACCGCTGGAGGAAAATCTTCGCATCATTAAAGAAGAGCAGTATACCCGTTTTCCCGTCATGAAAGAGAACAAGGACTATATCGTGGGAATGATCAATACCAAGCGCTTCTTCCTGTCCCGCGATGACCAGCCCGACCTGGCGCTGGAGGATATGCTTCAGCCGGTCATTACCGTTTCCGAAGCGATGCCGATCAAGCATCTGCTCAAGAAGATGCAGAAGGAACGGGCTCATATGGCAGTTCTGGCCGATGAATACGGCGGAACGTCCGGGATGATTACGATTGAAGATATTCTGGAAGAGATTGTCGGAGACATTCGTGACGAGTTCGATGCGGATGAAAAGACGGAGATCGAAAGAATCGATGACCATCATCTGATCGTGGACGGCAAAGTGACGATTACTCATATTAATGACCTGCTAAATACAGAGATCGAAACCGAAAATCTGGACACGATCGGCGGCTGGCTCTACGGGCAGAATACAGAGTTAAAAAAGGGCGAGGAGTGGAGATATCACAATTTGACCTTCATTATCCGGGAAAAGGAAAAGCACCGGATTCGCAAGGTGGAAATTATTAAGCATCCGGAGGAGGCTCCCGATAAGGAGGAAATAACGGAGCAGGATTAATCGGCGGATGGAGCATAACGGCATTTGGATTTCCGGGCTTTCCCTCTTCTTCCAATGAAGAACAGGGGGCCTTTTTTTGTTATGTTAAGAGCAGGCGACTTTGGTATTATTAGAAGATACAACATTCGCATAGGTCTCACTCTTATAAATACAAAGGATGGAATTTAGCAATGAGTTTTCAATTGACAGATCGGATTATCAAGCTGCTGTGCGGCCGGACCTCTTATGATAGAGGGGCGGCTTACCATCGCGGTAAGAGAGTAACCTTCACCCGATACGATTCCGAAGCATCCATATACGAAGCTGTGGTCACAGGAAGCAAACATTACGAGGTTTCCGTTGAAGTGGACGGGAACGGGGATGTGGATGCGGAATGCACCTGTCCCGCGTTTCATACCTATGACAACTACTGCAAGCATATTGCCGCCGTGCTGTTTTCCATCCAGGAGAAGGAGTATTCCGGACAAGCGCCGGAGCGCATATTTCCCTCCCTGCTGCATCTGGCGGATTCTTCGTCGGAGGACACCGGGATGCTGTCCCCGCGATTTTCTGCTACTGCCGGCATGCCTTTGGGAAGCTCGGCAGGGGATCTTCAATTGACCCGCGGCCTGTTGAAGCTTTTTGGCGATACGCCCACCCGTCCCAGCGGGACCAGAACGATGTTTGACAGCAGGGAGCCGCTGAATGTTCAATTTATTTGCAAGCCGGTTTCTTATGGCTTCCGGAAGAGCTTGTTCGCCATAGAAATGAAGGTAGGCATCCAGCGGCCGTATATCGTGCAGAAAATCAAGATGTTTCTGGAGCGAATCGACCGGGGGGAAGCCCAGGAATTCTCCAGGCTGTTCACATACGACCCGCAGGTCCACCGCTTTCTGCCGGAAGACGACGCCATCATTCAGCAGTTAATTCAGATCACGCGTAACGAAACGATTTATCTCGAATCCGCGAATGCCTACTCCTTTTCATATGGAGGCAAGGACAAAGACCGGCTTCTTATGATTCCTCCCCTCGCTTGGGAAGCCCTTCTTCCCCTGCTGGCCAAAGCTCCGGCGCTGCAGCTCCAGCAAGGAATGGAAACCTACGAAGGAATCGGCTTATCCGATGAGCCCCTTCCTCTTCATTTTGAGTTCGGTCAGGCGCAGGAGGAAGGTTATCATCTGGAGATTCGGGGCCTGGATGAAATGACCATCCTGGAACCATACGGAATGATCCTCACCGCAGGCAAGCTGCAGAAGCTGCCGGCGGAGTCTTGCAGACGTCTTGCGGAGCTGAAACAGATGCTTGAGGCTTACCGCAAGCAAGAAATTCGAATCCCGTCCGAGCAAATGGAACCGTTGATGGAGAAGGTCGTCCCCAGCTTGATTAAGCTCGGCAGTGTCCGCATCGCGCAAGCCGTGTCCGACCGTATTGTCCAAGCCCCGCTCAAGGCCAAGCTGTATCTGGACCGGGTGAAGGACCGGCTGCTCGCCGGCCTGGAGTTTCACTATGGAAATATAGTGATCCATCCCTTGGAAGGAGATGGCCGGGAACACAGCTCCGATCGGATTCTCATACGTGACGGCGAACGGGAACGGCGCATTCTGGAGCTGATGGAGCAGAGCGACTTCGCCAGGACGGAAGGCGGATATTTCCTGGATGATGAAGAAGCGGAATATGAATTTCTATACCATGTCGTTCCCCGGTTGGAGGAGTTGGCCGAGGTGTATGCCACCACAGCCGTCAAGGTACGGCTGTTCACCGGACATGCCTCCCCGAAAGTGACGGTGGATGTGGATGAACGGACGGATTGGCTGGAATTCCGCTTCGATATCGCGGGGATTCCGGAGTCGGAGATCGGCCAATTGCTGAAATCTCTCGAGGAGAAGCGCAAATATTACCGGCTCCCGAACGGAGCGTTAATGCCGCTGGAAACTGCGGAGTTCCAGGAAATCAGCCGCTTCATAGGGGAAGTGGGCATTCGCAAGGGAGAGCGGAAGGAAGCGACAATCCGCGTTCCGGTCGTCCGCGGGCTCTCGCTGATCGACTCCGATCGTTCCGGAAATGCCGTCAAGCTGGGCAGAGCCTTCCGCCAGCTTCTGGACAATATGCGCAATCCGGACCAACTGGAATTCCCGGTTCCCGACAGTCTCGCCCCGGTCCTGCGGGATTACCAGAAGTATGGATTCCAATGGATGCGAACGCTGGCGCATTACCGGTTCGGCGGCATTCTGGCAGACGATATGGGACTGGGCAAAACGCTGCAAAGCATCGCCTTCCTCGTCTCTATGCTGCCCGAGATCAGGGACAGGAAGCAGCCGGCGCTTATCGTCTCCCCGGCTTCCCTCGTCTATAATTGGCAGAATGAGCTGAAGAAGTTCGCGCCGGAGATACGGGCGGCCATTGCCGACGGGAGCCAGGCGGATCGCAGCGATATAGTGATGCAGGCGGCCCAATTGGACGTCATCATCACCTCCTATCCTCTGCTTCGCAGGGATATCGGGGAATATGCCGGCCATTCGTTCCACACCCTCATCCTGGACGAGGCCCAGGCCTTCAAGAACCATGCCACCCAGACGGCGCAGGCGGTGAGGCAGCTTCAGGCCCGGTATCGCTTTGCTCTCACCGGCACCCCGGTCGAGAACAGGCTGGAGGAGCTGTGGTCGATCTTCGAAGCGGTCTTCCCCGGGCTGTTCCCTGGCCGCAAGGCCTTCAACGAGCTGTCCAGGGAAGTGGTAGCCAGGCGGACACGGCCGTTTCTGCTGCGCCGGTTGAAGGCCGATGTGCTCAAGGAGCTGCCGGATAAGATCGAGTCGCTGCAGGCCTCCGAGCTGCTGCCGGAGCAGAAGAAGCTGTATTTGGCCTATCTGGCCAAACTGCAGCAGGAGACGTTGAAGCATCTGAACGAGGACGATCTCCGGAAGAATCGGCTCAAAATTTTGGCCGGCTTGACCCGGCTTCGCCAGTTATGCTGCCATCCCGCCTTGTTTGTCGAAGGCTACGGCGGAAGCTCGGCCAAATTCGAGCAGTTGATGGACATTGTGGAGGATTGCCGGAGTGCGGGAAGGCGAATGCTGATCTTCTCCCAATTTACCGAAATGCTCGCTCTGATCGGTCAGGAACTGGGGAGCCGGGGAGTGCCTTTCTTCTACCTGGACGGCAAAACTCCCGCTTCCGAGCGGGTTGAGCTGTGCAGCCGGTTTAACGAAGGGGAGAAGGACTTGTTCCTCATCTCCTTAAAAGCGGGCGGCACCGGATTGAACCTGACCGGGGCGGACACCGTCATCCTCTATGATCTGTGGTGGAACCCCGCCGTAGAGGAGCAGGCCGCCGACCGTGCGCACCGCATCGGGCAGAAGAAGGTGGTGCAGGTTATCCGCCTCGTCGCCCAGGGCACAGTAGAGGACAAAATGTACGAGCTGCAGCAGAAGAAGAAGCATCTGATCGATGAAGTCATTCAGCCCGGCCAGGAAGCTCTGTCCTCCTTGACGGAGCAGGACATCCGGGAAATTTTGATGATAGGCTGAACCCTACCATTGATGGGAAACGACAAACGACGGACGTTGAGAGTTGAATCGTCCGTCGTTTGTCGTTTCTGGAAAAAAACGCGGAGTGCCCTATTCTAGAGCGATAGTGCAGGTCTTTTTGGAGAAAAAGCCACGCAATGCCCTATTCTAGAGCAATAATGCAGGTCTTTTTTGAGAAAAGCCTCGAAGTACCTGATTCTAGAGCGATAGCGGCTAGGCCCCCTAATTCCGGAGTCCGCACCATAAAAAAATAACCATGTATACAATTCCTCTCTTTTGGGAGGTTT
>NZ_JBQCLK010000022.1:0-103463 GCF_051966115.1 Paenibacillus sp. SAFN-117 | reverse complement strand
TTAAACATAAAAAATATTTCTTATCCATCGTCCCGATGGATAACCCTACCAGCTTACACAAACTTCTTGACGCTACCGCGCGGTGCCTTATTCTAAAGCGATAATGCAGGTCTTTGGAGCAAATTTTGCGAAATGGCCCCATTTTGTGAAAAAGACCTGCACATTTGAGCGTCTTTCGCTCTTTTTTGGAAAAAAGGTCGGATTTTAATGCACTCTTGCTCGTCTTTGGACGTCCTTACCTTTCCGGATGCGATATGTGGATTTCCCTTGCCCATCATTTGCTCCAATGGGCAATGATGAAAGAGAAGAGCGAATGTGAGTAGAAAGTTATACTCTTCCTCGCTTTTTTTCGATAGCTTTCACGGTTTTGTAGGTTCAGGCCGCTTCAAGCAATCCGTGGCGCCGGGCTCCGCCGGTACATTCTGCAGCGTTGCCGGGAACCGAAGAAGCCGGTTTTGCAGCCAGTCCCCCCGATGGATTTATAGACGATTTTTTTGTATTGACATAGAGCGCGGTTAGGGTTATGGTTAACTCGAATACAGGTTATATACAGGATGTATGGATGCTTGCTGCGAGGATGAGAATCCTTCGAACGATTCAGGGCTGCCCCTTCAGGGACTCCTGAAAAACGGCCCCGTGTCCGAATGTATCCGATTTCAGAAAAATGATTAAAACGGGAGATGAGAGGGATGGACAACAACATTATGAAAATAGGAATGATCGGCTTGGATACTTCCCATGTGCCGGCTTTTGCAGAATTGTTAAATGATGCGAATCATGCCTATCATGTGCCTGGAGCTAAAGTAGTCGTAGCCTACCCGGGCGGATCGGAAGATTTCGAGCTCAGTATAAGCCGCGTAGAGGGATATACTGAAACTTTGCGTAATCAATACGGTGTGCAGATTGTGAATTCACCGGAAGAGGTGGCTGAATTAAGCGATGCGATTTTGCTGGAATCGGTGGATGGCCGGGTTCACAGGGAACAATTCGCCAGAATAGCGCCTTATGGAAAACCGGTTTTCATTGATAAGCCGTTCACTTTGTCTTCCCAGGATGCCGCCGAAATGTTCAAATTGGCCCGACAGCATAATATTCCGTTAATGAGCTGTTCTGCGCTGCGATATGCCGAAGGGCTTAGCGAAGTGCTAGCAGCTGAGGATAAAGGGGCGATTATCGGTATGGATGTCTATGGTCCCATGGCCATTCAGCCGACTCAGCCCGGATTGTTCTGGTATGGCATACATACGGTCGAGATGCTGTTTAGAACGCTTGGCAAAGGCTGTCTATCGGTAACGGCAACCAAGAATGAAGATCATGATCTTGTAGTAGGGGTGTGGAAGGATGGCAGAATCGCCACTCTTCGCGGGAATCGTAAAGGCAACAACCGTTTCGGCGCACTGATACATCGGGAGCAGGATACACAGTTTGTCGATGTTTATGCCCACCCGAAACCTTACTATGCCAGCATGCTGGAGCGAGTGATGAAGATGTTTGCCTCGGGAGTGCCGGATATTGATCCGGAGGAAACCGAGCAGATCATCCGGTTTATTGAAGCAGCGAATGAAAGCCGCGAAACAGGCAAAACCGTTCTTTTATAAATTAATTTGAATCCGGGGAAGAAGGAGAGCTGCTCATATGAAAATGGCAAGAGTAGGTATCCTGCTGGATAAGCAGGCCGCAGAGAGACGTTGGGCATTCGGACAGAACGTGTTTGAAGCCTATTTGGGAGAAGTGCTGTCCCATGCCGGAATTCCCTATCAATGGCTGGATGATCCGGCGACGATTGACCGGGCCGATGTGGATATTCTTCTTGTCGCTTTATGTGAAGAAGAGGAGAAGAAGGCGGCGACGCTGCTTCGGTTTGCGGAGGATGGAGGAGGCGTCATATCTTACGCCGGCCTTAACCGTTTGACGGGTAAGCTCGGATGTAAGGAACGCCGGGAGTGGTCTCCCGGATACGCACGTCTGCCTGGTGAAGGGGAAGACCTGCGGCCGCTTCGCTATCTCTATTCCAGGCCCTGGATTCTTACGAACGAGGCGGAAGGGGAAGCCTGGGGAAGTCTGCATGCCGAAAGGCCCGATGGGCCAGAAACCGCTCCGGCGCTTCTCAGGTTTAAAGCGGGCTCAGGCTTTATAGATCGGTGGTCGGTCAATATTCCCTATACAATCGTAGCGCTGCAGCAAGGGTCCGGTCCGGTATTCGAGGATGGAATTCCGGCGGAGGACGGAACCGGCAATGTGGATGAAGGAATTTTAAAAGCTGACGACAAGTGCGAAATGGATTGGGAGTATGATCGTCTCACAACGGAAACCGGGGCCCCTTATTTCGCCCATCCCTATGCCGATCTTTGGAGAGAAGTGCTGATTGGCCATTTATTGAGAAGGAGCGTCGAGATGGGGCTGACACTGCCCTTTCTGGGGTATTGGCCGGATGGCATCTCCCACGTCGCCATGATTTCTCATGACAGTGACATTAATCAGGATGAACATGCGGAAGCAACACTGGAAGTGCTGGAGGAGTGCGGCATCCGTTCAACCTGGTGTATGCTGGAGCCCGGTTACAGCAGCTCTATTTATGATCGGGTTAAAGAGGCCGGACATGAGCTTGCCTTCCATTACAATGCTCTCGATATTCAAGGGGGGCATTGGGGTGAAGAGGAATTTGACCGCCAGCTGGCCTGGCTCAAATCGGCTGCGGGGCTATCCGAAATTACATCCAACAAAAACCATTACACCCGCTTCGAGGGCTGGGGTGAGCTGTTCCGCTTCTGCGAGAAGAACGGGATTGCCGCTGAACAGACGAGAGGACCGAGCAAAAAGGGGAACATCGGCTTTTTGTTCGGAACCTGCCACCCGTACTTCCCTATTTCGTGGGCAGACGAACGAAACCGGCTGTACGATGTATTGGAGATCGGGTTTCTGACTCAAGACCTTGATCATCTAACGTTGGCGGATTCCAGCGTAGTGGTTCCGTTCCTGGAGCAGACAAAGAAGGTTCAGGGAGTGGCCCATTTCCTGTTCCACCAAATTCATATTATGCAGCAGCCCAAAGTGACCGATGCCGTGCGCAAGGTGGTTCGCGAAGCCAAGAGCAGGGGATTTGTCTTCTGGACCTGTAAGGAAATTAACGATTGGGAGCGGGCAAGGAGAAAGGTGTCTATCCGCGGAGTGAACGACCGGGGCGAAGTTATAGCGGACGGTGAAGCCTTGGACCGGCTGGTTGTCTGGATTCCCGTGACGGGTGAGGCGGAGACCGGCGCCGTGATCGAGAGCAAGTTTGGGGTTCCCTGCATGAAGCAGGTTCTGTCCCGATCCTGTGCATCCCGGTAAGGGCAAACTGATTGAACCTTGTAAAGGAGAATGACAAAATGAGCGATAAAGTGGCTACACGTGACAAACTTGCGGTATTGGGCGGAACTCCCGTAAAGACGACTCCCTTCGGAACGGGTAAGAGGTTCGGCTTGGAGGAAGTCAAGGAACTGATTGAGGCTATGGAGCAGAATACGCTTTTTTACCATTTCGGCAATAAAGTGAAGCAATTTCTCCATGATTTTAATGAATTGTATGGGGTCAAATACAGCGTAGCCGCATCCTCCGGAACGGCAGCCATTCATGTGGCTCTGGGAGCGGCTGGCGTAACGGTTGGCGATGAGGTGATTACCAGCCCGATTACCGACCAGGGAACGCTAATCGGCATTTTGTATCAGAACGCGATTCCGGTATTTGCCGACCTGGACCCGCATACCTATAACATGACTCCGGAGTCGATCGAAGCGCGGATTACGGAGCGCACCAAGGCGATTGTCGTCGTTCATCTTGCCGGTAACCCTTGTGATATGGATCCGATCATGGCTGTTGCCCGCAAGCATGGAATCAAGGTGATTGAGGATTGCGCACAGAGCTATATGTGCCGTTATAAAGGACGGCTGGCCGGAACCATCGGGGATTACGGCTGCTTCAGCACGAATGATTTCAAGCATATTTCCACCGGGGACGGAGGAATCGTGACGGTCAACTCGGGAGAGGAAGAGGATTATTACGTCACTCATGCTTTTGCGGATAAAAATTATAATCGTTTCGGAAATCTGTTTAACCGGGACCTCGCTTATCTGGCCCCTAACTACCGGATGACCGAGCTTCAGGGTGCTGTTGGAATTGCCCAGCTTAAGAAGCTGGAGTGGATTTGTAACAAGCGCAAGGAGTATGGCGACCGGATTACGGCCGGAATTCAAGGACTCCCGGGAATTTCCCCGCATCGTATAACCGAAGGCGGAGAATCCAGTTACTGGTTCTATATGCTTCGAATTAAGGAAGAGGAATTGACCTGTACTCGTGAAGAGTTCTGTGAGGCTCTGAAAGCCGAAGGAATTCCCAATACACCGGGCTATATTAAAACGGTTGTGTACCTGCAGAGCTTGTTCCAGGAACGGCATGCCTATCCGGGAAGCCATTATCCGTTTGACTTAACCGGAATAACGTATGAAAAGGGGCTGTGTCCGACAGCGGAACAGATTCTGGATACCGCCGTCCGGTTGAGCGTGGATGAATTCTATACCGATCAGGATGTGGAGGACATCATTGCGGGGATCCGCAAGGTCGCCCTTCATTATCAAAAAAGCAATTAGCGGTGATCCCCAACACTTGGGTTAAGCCTTCAGGTCCTCCTGGAGGCTTTTCCTATAAAAGAGAATTCTCATCCGGGAAACAGAAGTCCGGAACGGCACCTTTTCTTGTCATCTAGACGATCGCATAGCCTATTTACAAGGGGGATTTATTTTGAAGCATGGATACGAGCTTTCCGAATTGAATTCATCCGGCATTCCACATTTGCTGGATCAGATCGAGACGGCGGAACAATGGCAGCAGAAGCGCAGCCAAATTTATACCCGCTGGATGGAGGTGGTCGGAGGCCTGCCGAACAGAGAGGGCTTAGAGTATGAAATACGGTCCGAAAGTAAGGAGCCGGATCATATCCGGCTGCATCTTACCTATCGGACGGCAGATGGCGACCGGGTGCCGGCCTATCTGCTAATTCCGGGTCATCAGTCTTCTCCCAGCCCCGGCGCACGATATCCCGCCGTGTTAGCCCTGCATCCCACTGCGCCGGAAGGCAAGGACGATGTAGCGACCTTGAGCGGCAGGGAGGGAAGACGCTACGGGCTGGAGCTGGTTTCGCGGGGATACGTAGTTCTTGCGCCCGATACAATTACAGCAGGGGAACGGATCTATGCCGGAAGCCAGGCTTATCAAACAGCGCCATTCTATGAGCGGCATAACGAGTGGAGCGCGGTGGGCAAAATGATGCTGGACCATCAATATGGCCTGGATTTACTGACATCATTGGAATTCGTGGATGGGGAACGCATCGGGGCTATCGGCCATTCGCTCGGAGGCTACAATGCCTTTTTTCTCGCCGGGGTCGATAGACGGGTGAAGGCGGTCGTCAGCAGCTGCGGCTTCAGTACGTTCACCGGGGACGAGGAGACGCATCGCTGGGGACGGAGGGACTGGTTCTCCCACCTGCCGGTCATATCCGATGAGGTGGAGCGGGGCCAAGTGCCATTTGAATTTCACGAAATTGCCGCATTGGCCGCCCCGGTGCCGTTCTTCAATTGGAGTGCCCAGCAGGACCGAATCTTCCCTCACTGGAAGCCGATCCTGGAGGCGATGGGCGAGCTGGATCAGCTCTATACTTGGCTGGGGGCGAAGGAGCGGTTTGTCTCGTTAATGGGGAATTCCGGACATGATTTCCCGGACGAAATCCGCCTGCTGGCTTACCGCTTTCTGGACCGGTGGCTGCGGCAGAGCTAGTCTGCTGCAGCCCTACAGCTCGTGATCCCGGGTTTTGATCATTTCATACAGCCTTGCCGCGAAAGAGGAGGCGGATTCCATTCCCGCCCAGAACATCTCCATTTCGGCTTCGAGCTCTTCAATCAGGTTATAATCCGCGAACAGCTCGTGCAAAAAGTATGAGTGATTGATTTGGTCACCGGTCATATTCAAAGATTCCAGATAGGACTTGTCCCACAGCTTGCGATTAACCGGCTCGAAGACCGATAGAAATCCGGTGCTGCGGCCTACTTGCTCTTGAAGCTCGGCTGAATAAACGGTTTTCAAAAATTCGACGGCAAGCTCCTTGTCTCCGGCATCCGCCGGAATAAGCAGGGAGTTGGACACCAGAAGCGTAGACTTGCATTCTCCGAACGGCAGCGGTGCGACCAACGGCTCGAACGGGAGCGGAAGACTGCGCAGCCCGGCCAGTTCAATCGAGGTGGCCAGAATCATTGCCGCTTTCTGCATGGCGAAAGCCTCGGAATTCAACAGCCGGGAAAACTGGTACAGTGAAGCGGAACGGTTGCGGAACAGGATATCGTGCAGAAATTGGAGTGTCCGCAGGAGCCCTTCCTTAGTGGTTTCCTCGTTGAAGAATACCCCGTTTTGCATGGCAATGACCGGCCAACGGCTTATGGAGGAAGACAAAGAGAAGCCGTACTGATCGACAATTCCGTCTCCATCGGTATCCAGCGTCAGTTGTCGGGCTGTCCGCATGAAGTCTTCCCGGATCCAGTTCGCGGTGGGTGCGGGAACGCCGTAACGCTCGAACAATTGCGGGTTGTAGGCCAAATAAACCGTTGAGAAAGTGACGGGCGCGGCCGTCAGCCTGTCTCCCGTGCGGAACGCTTCAATCAGCTTCGGATAAATGGACGGCAGGCTGTCCTTCAGCACATCGCTCAGATCAAGGACCAGCTCCGGGTTTTCCAGCTCCGCCAATTGCCGGTTGGTGACAAAAAACAGATCGGGCTTCATTCCCAGCTCGCTGCTGGCACGAACCGACTCCCAGAAATCGGGGGTGGGGAAGTTCAACAGCTTGACTTCCACATTCGGGTAGCGTCTCTTGAATTCTTCTAGGACATAGGGCATGCAGTGCTCAATATAATGGGAAGGGGATGTGGCTAAAATTCGCAGAACCTTCTGCTTGCTCTCAGGAATTTTCAAGTCGGGCGCCACTATCGTACCCTGGCCGACGCGTTTGATAACCAGCCCTTCCTTGGCGAGCTGCTCCAGCGATTTGCGCACGGAAGTGCGGCTCATTCCGTAATATTTGCACAGCTCGTTCTCGGACATCAGATATTGTCCGGGTTTAATGAAGCCCGACCAAATCTGCTCCCGTAAAATATTGGCTAACTGCGAATAAAGAAATTCATTTTCTCTCCTCATCGCTCTGATCTTCCTTCTATTATAGAAATGGGTTTGGCTTCATTATAGCATGAGATGACATACAGGTTGGATAAGTTGATCATTTGGAGAAATGTTAGAAACGTTTCGACAAAAATACTGGAAATATGGATGTTATTGTGCTTTAATGTAGTTACATGTATCATACCTATATCTTATTATAATTCCTGAAGAGAGGGATTGGAATGGAAAAATTAGCGATCGATGGAGGAACTCCGGTCAGAACCAAGCCGTTTGCCGAATGGCCTATTTATGGCGAGCTGGAACAGCAGCTGCTGCTGGAGGTGCTTCACTCGGGCAAATGGGGGGGCACCGGCCGTATCAAGCTTCCCGAGCTGGAAGAGAAATTCGCGGCTTATCATGATGCCAAGCATGCGGTTACGGTAGTCAACGGAACCGTAGCGATAACCGTGGCGCTGCAGACGGCCGGGGTGCAGCCGGGAGATGAGGTCATCATGCCGCCGTACACTTTTATTGCAACCGCTTCCTCTGCATTGATGTTCGGAGCTATCCCGGTGTTTGTCGATGTCGATCCGGAGACCTTGCTGCTGGATCCCGATAAGGTGGAAACGGCGATTACGGACAAGACGAAAGCAATTATCGCGGTTCATATTGCAGGAGCTCCGGCGAACATGACCCGGCTGAAGGAGATCGCGCACAAGCATCGGTTGAAGCTGATCGAGGACGCTGCTCAGGCGGTGGGAGCGCGATGGGAAAATGTCGGGGTAGGAGCGATCGGCGATTTGGGAACCTTCAGTTTCCAATCCAGTAAAAATATCAATTCGGGCGAAGGCGGTATTATTCTGACCAATAGCGAGGAGCTTGCGGATATGGCCTGGTCCCTCTCTAATGTGGGGCGGGTTCGCGATGGCGCCTGGTATCAGCATGAGCATATCGGCTGGAACTTGCGGATGACCGAATTTCAGGCTGCGATCTTGCTGGGCCAGATGACGCGATTGGATGAACAAATTGCCCTCCGCGAGAAAAATGCCGCCCTGCTTACGGAGCTGCTTCAGGACATCGAAGGTGTGGAAGTGTTCAAGAGAGACCCGAGGATCACTACCCACGCGCATCATCTGTATATGTTCAAAATCGCTTCCGGCTTGACCGACCGCATCTCCAAAGAGGATGTGATCGCCAAGCTTAATGCGGAAGGAATTCCGGTAGCTGCCGGCTATGTTCCTTTAAACAAAAATAAAGCGGTGCTGGCGGAAATTGAAAAGTGGACCGGAGAGCGGCGCGAGTTCTCATGCCCGGTCAGCGAGAAAGCCAGCGAGAAGGAAGTGCTGTGGATAGTTCAGAATATGCTTCTCGGTGACGAACAGGATATTCAGGACATTGCCCATGGCGTCCGGAAGGTAATGCAGTCCTGCCTGTCTGTTTAGTCTTTATATGGCAAGGCGCTGACGGTCATGGTACTATTTGGTTAGAACAACGTGCGACTCTATACGATAGGTCACAGATACGATTTCTGGTCGCCGAGAATAAGGAGTGAGAGCAATGGTATTGAACCGTTTGGGAGTATTGACGGACGAAGTGTCGGCTAATTTCACCGAAGCTCTGGATTGGATAGCGGAGCAGAAGCTGGTTCATGTGGAGGTCCGGATGGTTGACGGGAAGAACGTTTCCCAATTGTCGGACGAGCAAGTGGCTACAGTTAAAGAGGAAGTGGAGAAACGCGGACTGTTCGTATCTGCGATCGCCTCTCCCCTTTTCAAATGTGCTCTGGACCCGGCCCGGCCCGTGGCATCCGGAGACACTTTCGGACAGCAGGAGGAAACAGTGGAGGCCCATTTCGCCAAGCTGGATCGGGCGATCGAGATTTGCCGGCTGCTGGGTACCGATAAAATCCGTATCTTCTCTTTCTGGCGGGAGGAGGAGCCTGCCCGTTACGAGCTGGAAATCGTAGACCACCTGCGCAAAGCGGCGGAAACTGCCGGCAAGGCAGGCATTATGCTGCTGCTGGAGAACGAACCGGCATGTAACGGAGGATTTGCCAGCGAGGTTGGAAGCATCGTGGCCAAGGTTAATTCCCCCAGCTTGAAGGTGCTATGGGATCCGGGGAATGAGGAATACGGCGGAAGGCCATCTTTCCCGGAAGGCTATAATGCGGTCAAGGACGGGCTTGCGCATGTTCATTTGAAGGATGCCTATATCACTCCGGAAGGCCAATCGAAGTGTGTTCCCATCGGATCGGGGAAGGTTCCTTTCCTGGAGCAGTTCCGTGCTCTGCAGCGGGATGGCTACGACGGGTTGTTTACTATCGAAACACACTATGTTCCCGAGGGAGGCACGGCCAAGGACGGCACGGCGATGACATTGGCAGCGCTTAAGAAGCTCTTGAAGGAGGCGGGTATCGATTGAAACGCTGGGGATTCGGACTGATCGGCTGCGGAAGTGTCGCCGATTTTCACATGAATGCCATACGCGAGATCGAACAAGCTGAACTGATTGCTATTTCGGATCGTAAGGAGCATCGGGCCAAGGAAGTGGCGGAGCGGGAAGGCTGCGATTGGACAACCGATTACAGACAGCTCCTCGATCATCCGGGGGTAGACATAGTCTGCTTGACGACAAGCAGCGGAACCCATGCATCCATCGGTAAGGAAGTGCTGATGGCGGGCAAGCATCTGATCGTGGAGAAGCCGATCGCGATGACGAGTCAACAGGCCGAAGAACTGGTCCGGCTGGCGGAGGACAAGGGGTTAATATTGTCAGTCATTTCCCAGAGGCGGTTCGAGCCTCAGCATCAATGGGTGAAGCAGGTAGTGGCCGAAGGGAAACTCGGTAAACTGCTCCTGGTACAAATTACGGCCCCTTATTACCGGACTCAGGAATATTACGATTCGGCGGATTGGCGGGGAACGATCTCGGAGGACGGCGGAGCGCTGATGAACCAAGGAATTCATTCCATAGACCTGATGCTTTGGATGGCGGGTGAAGTCAGCTCGGTCTACGGCCAGATAGCTACCCAGACGCACCGAATGGAAGCGGAAGACATGGGTCTCGCCATCATCAAATTCGCGAACGGGGCGTTCGGCACCATTATGGCATCCACCAGCATCAAACCTGGATTTCAGCCTGCCTTATCGTTGTACGGCGATCGGGGCTCGATCCAAATCGAAGGAACGTCCATCAAGCATTGGACCGTAGAAGGGGTGGATCAGCCGTCGGAGATAACGGAATCCGGCTCCGGCGGAGGGGTAGCCGATCCGAAAAGCATTTCGAACTTATACCATCGATTACAATTGACCGATGTCATTGAAGCGCTTGAGACGGGCCGCGAGGTGGCCGTTCCCGGGAAGGACGGCTTAAGAGCTGTGGAGCTGGTGGAAGCCATCTACAAATCCTCCCGGCTGGGCAAAGAAATTACCCGGGACAAGGACTGGATATGACCGGGAAGCTTCTGCTGGGAACAGCCAAGACGGACATCACTCCGCCCCATCCGGTTCCGCTATCCGGCTTTGCCCACCGTCAAGGGAACTTTGACGGTATTGCGCGGCGTTTATACCTGAGAGTTTGGGCTTTCCGTCAGACAGACGGGGAAGGCCGGCAGCGTCAATCCCTACTGGTCCAGGCCGATCTGATTTGGTGGGGTACGGAACGGATGGACGCGCTTTACCGCAAGCTGAAAGAACGCTGGGGGCTCGAACGCGAAGAGGTCATTCTTCATGCAAGTCATACCCATGGAGGGCCGCAAACGACCCGGCTCTTTGTTCCGGCGTTAGGTCCAATGGATTCGGACTATGTGGAATGGATGGAGGAGCAGTTGCTGGCTGGAATCGGGCAGGCCTATGCCGGCCTGGAGCCCGTTACGGCGGCAAAGGGCAGCGGAGCTTGCCGAATCGGGATCAATCGGCGTAAAGAAGTGGACGGCAGGATAGTTATGGCTCCCAATCCGCAAGGGCCTATCGATCCGGAGGTAACCGTAATCCGTTATACGACCGAGGACAATAAGGTTAAAGGCGTCATGTTCCACTATACTTGCCATTCAACGACAACAGGAGATAACCGGGTGACTTCCGAATTTCCGGGAGCCGCTATGGAAAATATCGAGAGAGAATTGGAGGACGGCGCCATAGCCTCCTTCCTGCAGGGCTGCTGCGGGGACATCCGTCCCGCACTGATCGAGGAAGACAGGTTCTACAGGGGAACCGAGGAGGATATAGGCAGGCTCGGCCGGCAGCTTAGCGATGAAGTCTTCCGGGTACTCGGAAGACCTATGAACCCGCTTAAGCAATATAGCCTTGCGAGCTTCGCCCATATCGTAGAACTACCGTTCAGGCGGCTGCCGGATGCCGAAGAACTGGCGGCCAAAGCGGCGGAGGGCGGAGTCTGGGGCGATTGGAGCCGGCTGCTCAGGGAGCATCCCGGACGGAATCAGCCGACAATCCCGCTATCGCTCCAGATTGTCAGGATCGCAGACGGACTTTCCTTCCTGACGATGAACGGGGAGATCGTTGTTGAATATGGTTTATTCATTAAGCAATTTTCCTCCGGGACAGTACTCCCTCTGGCCTACTGCAATGGAATGATCGGTTACATTCCAACAGCCATCCAGGTCGAAGAGGGAGGCTATGAGGGTGGGGAGTCCGCCGTTTATTTCGGATTGCCCTCCGCCTTCCACCCTTGCGTGGAGGGGCGGATCAAGGAAGCGGCAGCTAGTCTTGTCAACAAAGTGAAATATGTATAGAATAGAATATACGGATAATTCTGACGTGATCATAAACAGGGGGACGTGCAAATCCGCACTTCCTCCTGTTTTTACGATATTAAAGATATATACATAACCAAGAAGGTACGGTTTGACCTGCGAGCTGATTAGTAAGTTGAAATAGGAGCGGTTCATATTGCTACGAAGAAGAAATCTGTTTCAAGAGCGCTACGCCAAATTTGAAAACGAGCTGCGGAATGAGATCTTGACCGGATCGATCCCGCCGGGCGAATTCATTCTGCCTGAAAATACGCTAAGCCAGAAATACGGTCTAAGCAGGGTTTCCGTGCGAAAAGTACTGGCTGCTTTAGTGGAAGAGGGGCTAATCGAAAAAATTGCGGGCAAGGGGAACCGCGTCAAGCCGCCGTCGGATCAGGTGGAGCGAACCGTTATTCATTTATACTGGTTTTCCGGCTCTTACGAGATTCCGATTATCGAGCATTTGATCCGGCAATACGAATCCCTTCACCCTTTCATCCGAGTGGAGCTGACATTGCTGCCCCAATCGGAGTATACCTCCTCCCTTGTTCAAATGATTGACAAAGGCTTTCCCGTCGATTTGTTCGTTGTCTCCGACTTCCATTTCCGGCAGTTCCATCAACTTAATCGAACCGATTTGCTGGATCCTTATTTGCCGGAATCGCTTGATCCCGGGAGGGACAGCTATCCGATTCTGTTCGATATGTTCAAGGACGGCGGCGAGCAGAAGGTCGTTCCGCTGTTTTTCTCACCGGTCGTGCTCGCATACAACCAGAGAATGTTTGAAGAGGCCGGCCTCGATCCGCGGCAGGCCGTTGAAAGCTGGGATTCATTTCTGGAGACGGCCAAGCGCTGTACGCAAGATCTGAATTACGACGGTAAAACCGATCGATTCGGCTTCTGCTTCTCCACCAGCGCGAACCGTTGGCCGATTTTCATGCTGCAGAATGGCGGGAGCATCATGAAACCGGACCGGAGCCGTTCGGTCTTCTCTTCTCCTGCTACGGTGGAGGCGCTGAAATTTTGTGTGGATTTGATGTACAAGCACCATGTATCTCCCGTCTATCTGCACGGAAGCCGGAATAGCGCGGAGCATTTATTTCTGATGGACCGGGTCGCGATGGTGCTGACTACCTACTATTATATGAATGAGTTTCGTCAATCGGACTTTACGTGGAATGTTCTGCCGGTTCCGGCTGGAGGGAGGAAGGTTTCTCTGCTGCTCGGAAGCGGCGTAGGGATTAACCGGCACAGCGCCAACCCGACTTTGGTCCGCCGTTTTGTTGATTTCCTGGCATCCAAGGAGGCACAGACGACCGCCAAGCAGATGGGCTGTACGATTCCGATGCTGAGATCGGTGGCGGAGGACGACCAGTGGTTGACTGACGGGATTCATCCCCGGAATTATAACGTGTTCAGGGAAGTCCTTCCATACTCGGTCCCGATGAGCTCCTTGAACTTAAGTCAGCAAGAGATGGACGCCATCTGGCAAGATTTGAATTTGCTGTGGGCCAATATGGAATCGCCCGAGCAAGCGACCAAGCGAATAGAGCAATGGCTTAACGATCAACTGGAGAAGAAAACAATATAGCAGCGCTGGCCATGTGCCGGCGTTTTTTCATTTGACAGGGTTCATTCCATTGGGATACTGGATGTTTTAACAGCAAAATGCAAACATTAACGGACGGAAGCAGCAATTCAAAAACAAGGAGGGAAAAAGGATGCTCAGACAATACTTTACGGAGCTGGCCCTGAGAGAAGGAGAAACATTAAGCGATGGGCTTCAGCAGCTTGTCAATCAGGCGGAGGAGGAGCTGGGGTCGGAATATGTGGAAGTGGTTCAGGTTGTCAAGCATGATTCTGTCCACTATACCATTATCCTAAATTTGGATCTGGAGGAGACGGATTCCGAAGAAGAGTAACTGCCGGCATCCCCGGCCGGCCTTCAAGACGCCATGCTTGAAGGTCGGCGGGTTACCCTGTGCAGGCTTAGGGCTGCTGCCCGCTGGGAAGCTGCTTAATGAGAGCTTCATCCGGCGTAACAAACAAGGTCTTCTGCTGTTCATAAATGACAAAGCCCGGCTTGGCACCGTTCGGCTTACGGACATGCCGGATGAGTGTATAATCGACAGGTACCTGACTCGATTCCCTTGCCTGGCTGTAATAAGCAGCCAGCATTGCGGCTTCATGCAGCGTCGCCTCCCCGAAGGATTGTCCCCGGATGACGACGTGCGAACCGGGAATATCTTTCGTATGCAGCCATGTATCCGATGAATGCGCCAAGCGGTTGGTCAAATATTCGTTCTGAGTATTATTTTTGCCAACATAAATCGGTACGCCTTCGCTGGACAGGAATGAAGTCAGCACCGGCTTGCCGTTTTTTTTCTTCTTGCGGGCTTTGCGGGCGCGATCCCGAATGTAGCCTTGCTCCATGAGCTCCTCGCGGATTTCATCGATATCGGACAATCCGGCGTTATCCAGCTGCTGCAGCAAAGAGTCCAGATAGCGGATTTCCTCTCGGGTCCCGGCAATCTGTTCCTGGACGACCGTCAGGCTGTTCTTCATCTTCGTGTATCTTCTAAAATATTTCTGGGCATTCTCCGAAGGGGTAAGCATCGGATCGAGCTCGATGGTGACCGTGCCTTGCTCTTCGTCGTAATAGTTGACAACCTCGACCTTTTTGTCCCCTTTTTGAAACAGGTGCATGGAGGCCGTCAGCAGTTCTCCGAGAATCCGGTACCGGTCGGCCTCTTTAGCCTCCTCCAGCGTCTCCCGGAGCTTATCCAGCTTTTTGACGTTTTTCGTTTTTTCATTCTGCAGAAACCGTAATAAATCGGAAGCTCTCTGACGGACGTTATCCCGCTCCGCCTTGCTGCCATAGAAGCTCTCCAGGCATTGGCTGATGGAGCTGAATGTCTGCCGTTCCCCTTGAATATGAGTGAGCCGGGTGGCCGAGAAAAACAGCTTGCCGCTGGAATCCTCCGTTACGATGGAAGGCTCGTACTCATTCTTCTCAAAGCTCCTCATCAAGGAGTGGAACTCCGCCCACAGCGACTCGCCATCGAGACGGCTGCCTGCGCGGTAGACTATCTCTTTCGCCAGAAGCGGGCTGAGCCCACTATACGAACGGACCAGCAACTGCTCGGGCTTGTCAGTCTGCTCCTCTCCGTTAGCTTCCATCCGCTCCATGTTAAGGCGAAAGGAGGCTTCATTTTCCCTCAACGGGTTCGCTTTGTTCTGTGCGGGAGGGGCCGTATATTTGCTGCCGGGCAGGACAACCCGGTAACTGCTTATGGCCGGCGTGACATGATGGATGCCGTCCAGAATGACTTCAGCCGCCGAATCGAGCAGAATAATGTTGCTGTGGCGGCCCATGAGCTCCACCAGAATCGTTTTGGAGCTCAAATCTCCTAACTCGTTCCGATGCTTGATTTGGATGCGGATCACTCTTTCCAGATCGTCCTGAGTGATCGATTCGACCGTTCCGTTCTCGCAGTATTTGCGCATCAGCATGCAGAACATCGGGGCCTCCATCGGATTCGTAAATGGGGCCTCCGTCAGATGTACCCGGGGATAGGTCGGGTTGGCGGACAGCAGCAATTTATAATTATTGCCGTGCGACCGGATATGCAGCAGGATGTCATGTGCGGAAGGCTGATGGATTTTCCCGATCCGGCCTCCGACGCAGGCTTGCAGCTCGTGAACGATCGCGCGGACGACGATTCCGTCTAATGCCATAATTTATCACTCCATTAATATGTCGGACTGCACCTCTAATGATGCCACACTTATGCCCCCGAAGGAAAGGCCGGGAATCATTATATTGTTTTTGCCCCGGGCTTGCAAATTAAGATTACCTCTAATTGCTGCCAGACATTATATGCGGGAGCCCCGAATTTAAAAGCCTGCAATTCTGCTGGAATTTTGCAGGGTTTTGTACATTTCACTGCCACTGCCACTGAAAAGCCTGCAAATCTGCATGCTTTTGGCTGGTTAGCTCCATGTCCGCCGCAATGCCTGTAAAAATACATCTTTTTTCTCGTTCCAGGGGTGATTGGGTGATTTGAGACCGAAATTGATGTATTATCGCAGGCTTTTCTCACGAGTGGTATGAATCGACTCAAAATGGATGCATAATCGCAGGAATTCGTTTAATCGCGTCTAAACCTTCCTCTAAACGCGGTCGCTCTTCTTGCTTTGCTTCGGTAGGTTTATAAAGTACTTTGCGGGAGCCCCGTAAAAATCCCCCACAAAGTGACGCATGGCCTTCGAAGCGTATTCCGGGTACTTTGCGGGGAGCCCTGTAAAATCCCCCACAAAGTGACGCATGGCCTTCGAAGCGTATTCCGGGTACTTTGCGGGGAGCCCCGGAACTTATAAATTCTTACTAAGAAAGGACAAACAGGGATATTTTGCAGCTCGTCTGAATAGATTTACTCTAGAAGTCTGTCCGAGAGGATCTAGGAAGCTTTGCCAGGGCAAAACAGTAGGAGGGAAATTCGGATGAGTCAGAAAAAATGGTACCAGATGTCCGTGGACGAAACGCTGCAGCTGCTGGAGACCGATAGCGGGCAAGGGCTGACACAAGCCGAGGCGGAAAAACGCCGTGCGGCGGTCGGGGATAACGTATTGGCGGAAGGGAAGAAAATATCGCCGGTGACGTTATTCTTAAACCAGTTCAAAGATTTCATGGTTCTTGTGCTTATGGGGGCGACGCTAATCTCCGGATTGCTGGGGGAATACCTGGATGCCATCACGATCATTGCCATTATTTTGATGAATGGTGTGCTGGGGTTCATTCAGGAGTTCAGAGCGGAACGGTCCCTTCAGGCATTGAAGGAGCTTTCGGCGCCGACGGCCAAAGTCATCCGGGATGGAAACCTGCTGCATCTGGCGGCGGTTGAATTGGTTCCGGGCGACATTGTTCTGCTGGAAAGCGGTGACCGGGTTCCGGCCGATGTCCGTTGGCTGGCCGCCAATGGATTATATGTGGAAGAGTCGGCCTTGACAGGAGAATCCGTTCCGGTCAGCAAAATGGAGGAACGGCTCGTTGGCGAGGAGCTTCCGGTAGGGGATCAGCGTAATCTTGGCTTTAAGGGGACGCTTATTACCCGAGGCACGGCCAGGGGAGTCGTCATCCGGACCGGGATGGAGACCGAAATGGGCAAAATTGCCGACCTGATTCAGAATACAGAGGAGATGCAGACCCCTCTGCAGTATCGTCTGGAGCAGCTGGGGAAAATCCTTATTCTCGTCGCCCTTGGCTTGACCGTTATGGTGGTCGTTGCCGGGTTGACCCATGGCCAGCCTGCCTACGGAATGTTCCTGGCGGGAGTTACGCTCGCGGTGGCGGCAATTCCCGAAGGCCTGCCAGCCATAGTGACGATAGCGCTCGCTATGGGAGTGCAGAGGATGATCAAGCGCAAAGCGATCGTACGCAAGCTGCCCTCTGTAGAAACGTTGGGCTGCGCCTCGGTGATTTGCTCGGACAAAACAGGGACGCTAACCCAAAACAAGATGACCGTCACGCACATTTGGCTTGGCGGGCGGCTGCTGGAGGTGACCGGAGAGGGCTACGAGCCCAAGGGGGAAATCGTCTATGAGGGCAAGAAGCTGGATGCGGCCCGGGAACCGATGCTCGACCGCTTTCTTAAAGTGGCTGCCTACTGTAATAATGCCAGGCTGGTAGAGATTCGCCCGCAGGAAAGCAAGGGCAAAAAAGCGAAAGGCGAGGAAGCCGCCACTTGGAATATTAACGGGGATCCCACCGAAGGAGCGCTGGTTGTCCTGAGTGCCAAGGCCGGAATACTAAACTCGTCTGAGCCCGGGGAGACGGAGCGGATTAAGGAATTTCCCTTCGACTCCGAACGCAAACGGATGTCCGTCGTGGTCAGCGATTCAGGCGGCCGGGTGATCTACACCAAGGGTGCCCCGGATATGCTGATAGAGCGATGCAATTATGTGTTATGGGACAACAAGGTCATCCCGTTCACCAATACGATGAAGCAGAAGGTGCTTGCCGCCAACGAAGGAATGGCCAAGTCTGCGCTGCGGGTGCTGGGAATGGCATACCGGGAGCTTAAGTCCGCGGATTCTTGCCAGAGCGAAGAGGATGCCGAGAAGAATCTTGTTTTTATCGGGTTGGCGGGAATGATCGATCCGCCGCGCAAAGAAGTGCGTGAAGCGATTCATAAATGCAAGAAAGCCGGCATACGCACGGTAATGATTACGGGAGATCATCAAACGACGGCGGAGGCGATCGCCAAGCAATTGGGAATGCTTCCGGCCAACGGACTCGTTGTCAACGGGGCGCAGCTCAGCTCTATGTCGGACCAGCAGCTTGATAAGAGTGTGGAGCAGATCTACGTTTATGCAAGGGTATCTCCGGAGCATAAGCTGCGGATTGTCAAAGCGCTGCAGAAGAAAGGTCATGTCGTGGCCATGACCGGAGATGGCGTCAACGATGCCCCGGCCATCAAGGCGGCCGATATCGGCATATCCATGGGCATTACCGGCACGGATGTCTCCAAAGAAGCCTCTGCTCTTATTCTCAGCGACGACAATTTCGCCACCATCGTCGCCGCCATTGAAGAGGGACGGGGAATTTATGAGAATATCCGGAAATTTATCCGCTATTTGCTTGCATCTAATGTAGGGGAAATTTTGACGATGTTCCTGGCGATGATGGCAGGGCTGCCGCTGCCGCTCGTGCCGATCCAAATCTTGTGGGTCAATCTGGTTACGGATGGGCTCCCGGCTATGGCGCTCGGCGTCGATCAGGCCGAGAAGGATTTGATGCAGCAGAAGCCCCGTCCGGCCAGAGAAAATATATTTGCACGCCGGCTGGGATGGAAAATCATCAGCCGCGGAGTATTGATCGGTCTGTGTACGCTTGCGGCCTTCTGGCTGACGCTTCGCCAGAATCCCGGTGATCCCGGTCATCTGATGAAAGCGCAGACCGTTACATTTGCCACGCTGGTGATGGCTCAGCTCATTCATGTATTCGACTGCCGCAGCTCCCGCTCAATCTTTCATCGCAATCCGCTGCAGAACAAGTACCTGGTGCTGTCGGTCCTATCCTCCATCGTGCTGCTGCTCGGAGTCGTGTATATTGAAGCACTCCAGCCAATTTTCAAAACGGTCAGCCTGAACTTCGCCGATTGGGTGCTCGTGCTGATTATGGCCTCCATACCTACCTTCCTGATGGGACTCGGCAGCATTATGTCCGGTCGTTCCAATAAGAAGGGAGCGCGTTACACCTCGAGACCGATTACGAGATAATTACTTCACGGGAAGGCGCGGCAACGTTAGGATCGCGGGCAGGAAACGGGCAGAAGCGGCAATAACCGCTTTAATGCCGGGAGATCCATTCTTTTAGGCAGAAAAGGCTATGCATTCCCGATCTTTTACGATATGATAGTGGCACAACTATAAATTTCGGTGAATAACACGGTATCCAGCGGGATTTAGTCTTAATATTGAAGTAGTCAAGCCGGCCGGTCCGGCGGATAGCAGTCCCCGGTTGTCCGGACTGCAAGCCGCCGGTCCGTTCTGTTGTTTTGGCAGTGCCTTATCGGAGGGAGAACTTTGCACATAGACTGCTATAATCCGATGGAGCCGCCTCCATCGAGTTCCCCGATATCGGCTTCGCTATAATGAGTTCAATGCAGATAGAGAGAAACTGCTGGATAAGATGCATAATGGGTGGGATGAGGAATGAGGCCGAATTTAAAACAGGCTCTTCAGGAGCAGATCATAACCGGCGATGGGGCTATGGGGACATATCTGTATCAGCTTGGGTTTCCCATTGGTGTCTCCTACGAGGAGTTCAACCTGACCAAGCCGGAGGTTATTAAGGATGTGCACCGCAAGTATTACGAGGCCGGTGCCCGTTTGATAGAGACGAATACTTTCTCCGCGAATAGGGAAAATTTGTCTAAATACGGTTTGGAGCAAGAAGTGTCGGCGATCAACCGGGCAGGGGTTGCTCTGGCACGCCAGGCCGCCGGGACAGACGCATATGTCGTAGGGGCTGTCGGCCCGGTACGGGGAGGCAAGCGCAAAAGCCTGACCCGCGAGCAAATCGAAGCGGACCTTGTTGAACAATTGGAAGCTTTGCTGGAGGAAAATGTCGACGGCATTCTGCTCGAAACCTTCTACGAGTTGGAAGAAATCTTGCTGGCCCTGCAGTGGATTCGCCGCGCGAGCCAGATTCCGGTTATTTGTCAATTCGCCACCGAAGGCGGAGGCGTAACGAAGGACGGCGTACCTCTGCAAGAGGCCTTCGTCAAACTCAAGGAAGCCGGAGCCGATGTGGTCGGATTCAATTGCCACAGCGGGCCTATGGGCATTCTCCGCGCGCTGGATAAGCTGCGGCCGATAGAAGGACTGCCGTTCTCGGTGTTCCCCAATGCCGGATTGCCCGGGCTTGTGGACGGGCAGTTCACATACACCGCCACTCCGCAATATCTGGCCGACACAGCGCTCCGCTTCGCGGACCGCGGCGCGCGCATCATCGGAGGTTGCTGCGGCACGACTCCGGACCATATTGCCGCGATCGCCCAAGCGCTGGACGGTTACCGGCTGGGCCGGAACCAGGATGGAGCGTTGGAGACCGAAGGCACAGGGGCACGGCCTGAAGCGGTCGGGTTGAAGGTGGAGGCCAAGCCGGCAGCAGATCGGCTGAATCCGTCCGTCAGCGCAGGAGAACCGGGAGGGACGGAACCGACGATCGTCGATCTTGTTCGCGAGCGGCATACGATCATTGTGGAGCTGGATCCGCCCAGAGGACTGTCCATTGACAAATTTATGGAAGGAGCGGCGGCGCTTGCGGAAGCGGGGGTCGATTCGATCACGATGGCCGATAACTCGCTGGCCATGACCCGGATGAGCAACCTGTCTACCGGGTATTTGGTCAAGGAGAAGCTGGGCATCCGGCCGCTTGTTCATATAGCTTGCCGGGACCGCAACTCTATCGGAATGCAATCTCATTTGATGGGTCTGCATGCCATGGGGATGGATCATATTCTCTGTCTGACCGGCGATCCGGCCAAATTCGGGGACCTGCCGGGCTCAAGCTCCGTCTATGATCTCAATTCGTTCGGATTGATCCGGATGGCGAAGCAATTGAATGAAGGAATAGCCTACTCCGGCAAGGCTCTCAAGCATAAATCCAATTTCGTCATCGGCGCCGCATTCGACCCGAATGTGAAATATATCGAGAGAGCCGTGGCGCGGATGGAGAAGAAAATCGAGGCCGGAGCCGACTATTTCATGACGCAGCCGGTATATGAGCCCGAGATGATAGAAAGACTGTATGAAGCGACGAAGCACATCCGCGTTCCGATCTTTATCGGAATTATGCCGCTCGTCAGCGGAAGGAATGCCGAGTTTCTGCATAACGAGGTGCCGGGAATCCGGATTTCCGACGAGGTAAGGCAGCGGATGAAGGGGCTGGAACGGGAAGAAGGAAGAAGAGAAGGGGTCGAAATAGCCAAGGAGCTTATCGATACAGCGTTAAAGTATTTTAAAGGATTTTACTTCATGACGCCGATGCTTTACTATGAAATGACCGCGGAGCTGACAAGGTACGTCTGGAGCAAGACCAATCGTTCTCACCCCCTTGTACCGGCAAGTAAAATCAATTAAAATATGGTATGGATGTGATGCAGATGCTGCGCAGTATGACCGGATTCGGACAAGCTTTGCGTCAGGCGGGCGGGTACGGAATCCAGTTGGAGCTCAAGTCCGTCAACCATCGTTTTCTGGAAACTGTAGTCCGTATTCCCCGGCAGTGGAGCTATATGGAAGAGCGCTTGAAGAAGCTGATTCAGGGGAAGATTACTCGCGGCCGGCTGGAATTGTCCATTCTTATGGAGCGGGATTCCGCATCCGTTCAGAAGGCGGAGATCAACTGGCCTCTTGCAGATGCCTATTTGGCCGCATCGCGGCAATTGGCGGACAAATATTCGCTGGATGGGAAGCTCGCGATCCAGGACCTGCTGTCCATTCCCGATCTGCTGGCTTTCAAGGAAGACGCCGACGAAATTCATCTGGTCGAGGAGGCCATGACGGATGCTCTTCAGGAAGCGCTGGAGCAGCTTGCTGCTATGAGAGAAACAGAAGGGGCTCATTTGCATGCGGATATTAAAGAGCGATTACTGAGCTTAAGAAGACGGGTTGCGCTTCTTGAGGAATTGGCGCCTGCAGTCGTTGACGATTATCATCGCAAGTTAAAGCAGCGACTGAGCACTTTATTAGAGGATCGTTCGATAGATGAACAAAGATTGGCTTTGGAAGTGGCATTAATCGCGGATAAAGCCGATATTATGGAAGAAATCACCAGATTGAAGAGTCATTTCGATCATTTCGATCGTATAGGAGAAGGGTCGGAACCTGCCGGCCGCAAGCTGGATTTCTTACTGCAGGAAATGAACAGGGAAGCCAATACGATTGGCTCCAAAGCGAATTCGGCGGAAATTGCCGCACTCGTTGTAGAAATGAAGGCGGAAATGGAGAAAATCCGCGAGCAGGTTCAGAATTTAGAATAGAGATATGCTGCTTGTCACACTCGTTTAAATAGATATCCGGAAGGCATAGCGCTTATGGCGATTAGCATAATTGAAAAGCCGGCTCCCCCGGCAGAGGGAATAGCTTTATAAGAGGGTTATCATTGCCGGGTTTACTTGAAATATAAGAAAATATAAGTTTCACCTTATACCTGTTCTTATAATTCATCGGTAAACGCGCCTGTCCAAAGGACGGCGATAGCCGTTTATCCTTGCGGCGCAGGGGGCACGAACCGCTTTTTCAACGGTTGATATGCTTTGTTTTCTTGTTGACGAACCCAGACAGACGTTTGAGAAGGCGATGTCAGGGCAAAACTTTTGGGAGGAACAGAATGGCTATTAAACTTATTAATATCGGGTTCGGCAATATTGTTTCCGCCAACCGGATCATATCGATCGTCAGTCCGGAATCTGCACCCATTAAAAGAATAATACAGGAGGCGCGGGACCGTCATATGCTGATAGACGCTACTTATGGAAGGCGTACCCGGGCAGTTATTATTACGGATAGCGATCACGTCATCTTGTCTGCAGTTCAGCCGGAAACGGTGGCCCACCGACTCTCCAACAAGGAAGATGATCATGACGAATAAGGAATGTCAGTGGGGAGGCGAAGAAAGAGGGATTCTCATTGTTCTTTCCGGACCTTCCGGGGTAGGGAAGGGGACGGTTTGCTCTGCTCTTCGCTCCATGTCCAAAGACCTCGTTTATTCAGTTTCCGCTACCACGAGGCTTCCTCGGGAAGGCGAAATCGACGGGGTCAATTACTTTTTTAAGACCCGGGAGCAATTTCTGTCCATGATTGATAATGAGGAGCTTCTGGAGTGGGCGGAATATGTGGGCAATTATTATGGAACGCCTAAAGCATTTGTAGAACAGACTTTGGCATCCGGCAAAGATATCATTCTGGAGATTGAGGTGCAGGGAGCGCTTAAGGTGAAAGAGAAGTTCCCGGAAGGCGTCTTTATCTTCCTGCTTCCTCCTTCGATAGACGAACTGCAGAACCGCATTACAAACCGGGGCACCGAATCGGAGGAGACGATCCGTAAGCGGATGACGGCGGCAGTGGAGGAGATCAGCTTATCCGAGCATTATGATTACATCATTGTCAACGATAAGGTCGAAGCGGCCTGCAACCGTATCCGCTCAATTATGGTCGCCGAACACTGCAAGAAAGAGCGGTATCTTCCCAAAATAAAAAAATGGATCGAAGAGGTGCTGTAAATGCTATATCCATCTATCGATAAGCTGTTAACCAAAGTAGACAGTAAATATTCCCTGGTGGTGGCCGCGGCCAAGCGGGCCAGAATGCTGAGGGAGGGGGCCGTCTCGGAGCTGGAGAATCCCAAATCACACAAGCCGGTAGGAGTCGCCCTGGAAGAATTATATGCCGATTATATTTATTACGAGAAACTAGATCATAAGAACGAATAACGGCATCTTCTGCCTGCAATGCTTGAACAACCCTTCGAGGTTGTTATTTTTTTCTGCAAGCATGGGTGTGAGGTCGAAATTCTATAGAGTGACGGAGCTTAGAGGATGGTTTAAACGCCAACCCCGGTAGGGTGCGGACAGAATATGCTTCGGAGGCGGCACGTCACTTTTTGGGTGCTTATTTTAAAAAATTATAAGTTTCGCCATATACCTGTTCTTAAATTTCATCGGTAAACGCGCCTGTCCAAAGGACGGCGACGGCCGTTTATCCTTGCTGCCTGGAATGCCTAGATAATGTTTATGACGAAGGAAGCTTGTCTGGTTTGCCGGATTATAATGGACGTGGAGAAAGGATGAGAAGCATGATTTTGAAAGGGAAATCGATTCTGCTGGGCGTAAGCGGCGGGATTGCTGTCTACAAAGCGGTATCGCTGTGCAGCAAGCTCGCGCAGGCTGGGGCCGATGTCAGAGTGATCATGACCGAATCGGCTGTGAAGTTTGTAGCGCCGTTAACGTTTCAGACTCTTTCCAGGCATCATGTCATGACGGATACGTTCGAGGAGAAGGACCCGTCCGTTGTTTCCCATATCGATTTGGCCGATCATGCGGATTTGGTCGTTATCGCTCCCGCTACGGCCAATATATTAGCCAAGATGGCACTGGGCATCGGGGACGATATGTTAAGCACGACACTGTTGGCTACGACGGCCCCCATTCTTGCCGCCCCCGCGATGAATGTACATATGTACGAGCACCCGGCGGTGCTTAACAATATGGAAACCCTTCGAGAACGGGGGGTACGCTTTATCGAGCCCGGAGAAGGCCAGTTAGCATGCGGCTATGTGGGCAAAGGCCGTTTGGCGGAGCCGGAGCAGATTTATGAAGCGATCGTTGCTATGCTGCAGCCGGATCTTCCCCTGCAGGGCAAGAAGGTGCTGGTGACGGCCGGCGGGACAGTGGAGAGGCTGGATCCGGTTCGTTACCTGTCGAACGATTCCTCCGGCAAGATGGGCTATGCTGTTGCCGAAGAGGCCCGGGGGATGGGGGCGGAGGTCGTTCTGATCAGCGCACCTTCCTCTCTGCCCAGACCGGAAGGAGTGGAGTTCGTTCCGGTTGTTTCCGCATTGGATATGCTATCGGCTGTTATGGAAAGGCTGAATGACGTCGATATTGTTATCAAGGCGGCCGCTGTGGCCGATTATCGTCCGGCTGAAGCCTCCCCCGTCAAGATCAAGAAGAAAGACGAGGAAATGACCATCCGGCTGGTCAAAAATCCGGATATTCTGCAACAAATCGGAGAGCGGAAAACCAAGCAGTACGTCATCGGCTTCGCCGCGGAAACGAATGATCTGGAGGCGAACGGTCTGGACAAGCTGCGTCGCAAAAACTGCGATTTGATGGTGGCCAACGATGTCACTCTCGAAGGAGCCGGCTTCGGTACGGATACGAACATCGTTACTCTGCTGGACAAGGACGGGAATGTGGAGCGGCTGCCGATTCTGTCCAAGCGCGAGGTCGCCCGGCATCTGCTGAAGCTCGCGGCGGAACGCCTCCCATCTGCGGGAGGGAAGCGTTAAATGTATGCCAAGGTTATTGTCGATGTGCCCTCCCGGCAGACGAACCGCCCTTATGACTATTTCGTTCCCCCTGCGCTGATTCCGTGGGTGGAAGTAGGCAGCAGGGTAGGTGTTCCATTCGGCAATCGCACGGTTCAGGGCTTTGTCGTCGACTTGACGAAACGGCCCGACGTGGCCGCCGGCAAACTGAAGGATATTGCGGGTGTTCTGGATGCCCACCCTCCGCTGACTCCGGAGCTGGTGGAGCTGGGGCGCTGGATCAGCCGCACCTATCTATGCCATGAAATTACCGCGCTGCAAGCGATGATTCCGGGTGCACTGAAAGCGAAATACGAGCGGCTGGTACGGCTGGAACCGTATGAGGAGTCGGAGCTGGCTTTTCTTGTTCCACGGCAGCTCGAGTTGATCCGGTATTTGGAAGCGAAGGGCAGTGTGCCGCTGGATGACCTCATCCAACGCTATCCGGGAGAGGGAGAATGGATCAAGGAGCAGATACGCAAAGGCCGGTTCAGCGAGACGAATTCGATTCGCGACCGGGTCGGCCGGAAGAAGCTGCTTACAGTATATCCTCCCGAACCGCCGGAGCTGCTGGAGCAGTATGCGGGAGAGCTTCCGGCCAGGGCGGCCCGGCAGAAGGATGTGCTCGACTATCTGCGAAGCAACCCGCATCCGGTGCCGCTCGCGGAATTGACCAAGAAGCTCGGGGTCGGGGCCGGCACGGTCAAAGGATTGGCGGATAAAGGCTGGATCTCGATCCGGGAGGTGGAAGTATTCCGCGACCCCTATGCGGACAGGGACTTCCGGCGGACGGCCCCGCTGCCTCTCACACCGGAACAGGAGAAGGTGTTCGGCTCGATCTCGCGTTCCCTGACGAACTCTGTTCACCGGGTATTTCTGCTGCATGGGGTTACCGGAAGCGGCAAGACGGAAGTCTATTTGCAGTCCATTCAGCAGTGCCTTGACCTCGGCAGGGAAGCCATCGTGCTCGTTCCGGAGATTTCTCTGACTCCCCAGATGGTGGAGAGGTTCAAGGGAAGGTTTGGCGATCAGGTGGCCGTTCTGCACAGCCGTCTGTCACAAGGAGAAAGATATGATGAGTGGCGCAAAATTACGCTTGGTCAAGTGAAGGTGGCCATCGGTGCGCGCTCTGCGGTTTTTGCCCCTTTCACCAGACTTGGCTTGATCATTCTCGATGAGGAGCACGAATCGAGCTATAAGCAGGAAGACAGTCCCAAGTATCATGCACGGGAAGTGGCCATTCGTAGGGCCCGTTATTTCGGTGCGGCGGTGGTGCTGGGTTCCGCCACCCCTTCGCTCGAGAGCTATGCGAGAGCGGCGGAAGAGAAGCCGGATCATCCGGATGCGGATGAGGAAGCCCTGGCGGCCAGCCGCAAGTATCGTCTGCTGGTCATGAAGGACCGGGTGGAAGGACGCCCCCTGCCTCCGGTGCATATTGTAGATATGAGAAGCGAACTCAAGGACGGCAATCGTTCCATGTTCAGCCGGCCGTTATACAACGCTATCGAACAGCGGCTGCAGCGCAAGGAACAGACGGTTCTGCTGCTTAACCGCAGAGGTTATTCCACTTTCGTCATGTGCCGCACTTGCGGATATACGCTAAGCTGCCCTCATTGCGATATTTCATTGACCTATCACCAAAGCTCGCAGGCGGTTCGCTGCCATTACTGCGGCTATGCCGAGAGGCAGGCCCAAGTTTGCCCTAATTGCGCAAGCGAGCATATCCGTTACTTCGGGACCGGAACCCAGCGGGTGGAGGAAGAGCTCGCCAAGCTGTTCCCTGGAATCCGCGTCATCCGGATGGATATTGATACGACCAGCGAGAAGGGAGCCCATGAGAAATGGCTGACCCAATTTGCCAACCAGCAGGCGGATGTCCTACTGGGCACGCAGATGGTAGCCAAAGGCCTTGACTTCCCCAACGTGACATTGGTAGGAGTGATTGCGGCGGATACGATGCTCAATCTGCCGGATTTCCGTGCGGCGGAAAGAACCTTCCAGCTGATGACTCAAGTGGCGGGCAGGGCAGGCCGGCATCATCTGCCCGGAGAAGTGTTCGTGCAGACATACACTCCCGAGCACTACAGCGTTCAATGTGCCAGTCGGCATGACTTTCATTCCTTCGTGCACACCGAGCTGGAGATGAGAAAGCTGAGGGATTATCCTCCGTACTGCCGGATGATCCTGGTGACATTGTCGCATGAGCAGATTCCTCTGCTCGTCAGAACGGCGGAAACGTTCGCCGCCCGGGTGAAGGAGATGGCCTCTGCGGAAGCGGCCCGTACCGGAGTCCTGTCGGATATGGAAGTATTGGGGCCGGTAGCCTCTCCCATTTCCCGCATCAAAGATAGATATCGGTTTCAATGTCTGATAAAATATCGGAAAGATACGTCTGTTTCCGAACGCGTCCGCGAAGCGGTCTCCTCCTTCGACGATCTGGTCAGGCAGGAACGGCTGCAAATCAGCGTGGATGTCGACCCGTATTTACTAATGTAGCGGGCGGATGGGCGAACATGATGTTTGAACTTGAATAAAGGATGGTGCTCCTATGGCATTGCGCATCATAGTTAAAGATCCGGATCCGGTACTGAGGGAAAAAGCTAAGCCGGTTCCCAAAATAACCCCGAACATACACAAATTGCTGGACGATATGGCCGAGACGATGTATGACGCCCAAGGGGTCGGTCTGGCTGCTCCCCAGGTCGGAATATTGAAGAGAGTCATCGTCATGGATGTCGGGGACGAGAACGGCTTGATCGAGCTGATCAATCCGGAAATTATTGAGAGAGAAGGAGAGCAGTTCGGACCGGAAGGGTGCTTGAGTATTCCGGGGCTGACCGGCGATGTTCGCCGCTCCCAGAGAGTAAAGGTGAAGGGGCTCAATCGGAACGGAGAGGAATTCGAGCTGGAAGGAACCGATTTGCTGGCCCGCTGCATCCAGCATGAGGTCGACCATTTGAATGGGGTCCTGTTCACCGATCTGGCTGAAAAGACGTACCGCAGCGAATCGGAAGAGGGGGATTGAGGCTGACTTGAATATCGTATTTATGGGGACGCCGGATTTCGCCGTCCCTTCTTTAAAGATGCTGCTGGAAAATAATTATCCGGTCAAGGCGGTGGTCACCCAGCCGGACCGGCCGAAGGGCCGCAAACGGGTGCTGACCGCTCCTCCGGTTAAGGAAGTTGCCCTGGCCCATGGGCTTCCCGTGCTGCAGCCGGAGCGAATCCGCGCGGCAGAGGCGGTCGGGCAGATTCGTGATCTCGAGCCGGACCTGATTGTAACGGCGGCCTATGGACAAATTGTGCCCAAATCGCTGCTGGAGCTCCCGCGGCATGGTTGTATTAATGTGCATGCCTCCTTGCTGCCCAAGTATCGCGGGGGAGCGCCGATTCAGCATGCGATTCTGCGGGGAGAGAAGGTAACGGGAGTCACCATTATGTATATGGCGGAGGGCCTGGATACCGGGGATATGATCAGCCGGGTGGAGGTTCCGATAGAAGATGAGGACACCGCCGGTACGTTATTCGATAAGCTTAGTCTGGCCGGAGCCGATCTGCTGAAGCGCACGCTTCCCGATCTGCTGGCCGGGCGCATTCAGGCTGTGCCCCAGGATCATGGACAGGCGACTCTGGCCCCGAATATCCGCAGAGAGGATGAGCGGATCGATTGGAGCCGTCCCGCTGCGGAATTGTACAATCAAATTCGCGGCCTGAATCCGATGCCCGGAGCGTTCACAACCTGGAACGGAGAGGTGCTCAAGATCTGGGCCAGCCGCAAGCCTGCCTCTGATGTGCAGGAGAAGCAATCGGCGGCCGCACCCGGGACTATACTTCAGGCTCTTCCGGAAGGGATTGAGGTGGCTACCGGCCAGGGAAGCCTGTGGCTGACGGTCATTCAGCCCGCAGGCAAGAAGGCGATGGAAGTCGCTCAGGTGTTAAGGGGAACACAACTGCTACCCGGCACCGTTCTGGGCGAATGATAATAAAAGGAGGCGTCGCGGGTGAAACCAACCCATCCTGCCCATGCAAAGCCAACCGCCCGTGAGCTCGCTCTGGATATCCTTACACGCGTAGACCGGGAAAGGGCCTACAGCAATCTGCTGCTCAACCAGATGCTGCGCAAACATAAGCCGGACCGCCTGGAGGCTTCCTTTGCGACAGAGCTTGTCTACGGGACTATCCAGCACCGGTCTACGATTGATTACTTCCTCGGGCAATTTGTCAGCAAAGGGCTGGACAAGCTGGAGCCGTGGGTGCGGAATTTGTTGAGAGTCAGCTTCTATCAGCTGTATTATCTGGACCGTGTCCCATCGCATGCTATCGTTAACGAGGCGGTCAACCTAGCCAAGAAAAAAGGCCACAGAGGCATTTCCGGGATGGTTAACGGCGTATTGAGGAATGTTCTGCGCCAGGCGGACCGGCTTGTTCTCCCTGAGCTGGAGGACCCGGTTCGGCGGATTGCGCTTACGACCTCCCATCCCGAATGGATGGTGGCGCGCTGGGTGAAGCAGTATGGCGAAGAAACCGCCGAGAGGATATGTGAAGCCAACAATTCCGCTCCCAGCTCCAGCGTTCGCGTCCAGAGCCTGCGCAGCAGCCGGGACCAAATGGTGGAGCGGTTGAGGGAGGCTGGGGTGAAGGCTGAGCCATCGCGGCTGGCCGGCGACGGCATTGTAGTAGAGCAAGCCGGAAATATGGCCGATACCGAATGGTATAGAAGCGGCCAATTGACCATCCAGGACGAGAGCTCCATGCTCGTGGCGGATGCGGTGGCGCCTTCGCCGGGCATGAAGGTGCTGGATTGCTGCGCAGCCCCCGGCGGCAAAACGACCCATCTGGCGGAAAGAATGAACGACGATGGGGAAGTGATCGCCTGCGATGTTCATGAGCATAAAGAAAAGCTGATTCGTGAGCAGGCTGAGCGGCTGCAGCTTACCTGCATTCATACCGTCGTTACGGATGCGAGAAAGCTGAACGAACGTTTCCCGCCCGGCACATTCGACCGCATTCTGCTGGACGCTCCCTGCTCGGGACTGGGAGTGATCCGCCGCAAGCCGGATCTGAAATGGGCCAAAAGCGAGTCCGAGACCGATGCTGTAGCGCGGGTTCAGAAGGAGCTGCTGGAGGCGGTGCATCCGCTCTTGAAGCCGGGCGGAATTCTTGTCTACAGCACCTGCACGATCGAATATAATGAAAATGAAGGGCAGATCCGTTCCTTCCTGGAGCGTCATCCGGAATTTTCTGTGGCGGCATGGACGCCTTCCCAAGAGCCGTTGCACCTGCCGGAAAGCAGGTGGCGGGAAGGCATGCTGCAATTGCTTCCCCAAGATTATAACAGCGACGGTTTTTTTATTGCCCGACTGCAAAAAAAGGCCTGACCACTGCATACAAGTGTACCTGAATAAAGGTGCACTTGTTCTATCTCTATGTCTTGCGCCGTGTCATCCCCATTGCATTCCGACGGACGCAGTTCCGACTTTGATAAGGTGGTCCTTATCGCTGTAAGAACAGATCAGACAGCAAAAGTGTTTCCATCCCAACTTTTATGATAAAATAGACGGGATTAGCAACAATATTTGAAAAAACAGGTTGTGATCCTATAATGAAACCATTTGTATATGATTTAACATGGGAAGGCTGGCAGCAGTGGATGAAAGAGAACGGGCTTCCTTCCTTTCGCGCGGGTCAAATTTTTGACTGGCTGTATGTCAAGAGAGTAGTGTCCTTCGAGGCCATGACCAATCTTCCCAAATCCCTTCGGGAGAAGCTGGAAGAGGAATTCCAGTTTGTCACCTTGAAGGAGATTGCCCAGCAGAAATCCAAAGATGGCACGGTCAAGTTTCTGTTCGAGCTTGGGGATAAGCATGCTATCGAGACGGTTATTATGAAGCATAGTTACGGCAACAGTGTATGTGTGACCACGCAGGTAGGCTGCCGGATCGGATGTACCTTCTGTGCTTCCACCCTGGGCGGACTGAAGCGGAATCTCGCCCCGGGCGAGATCGTGGCGCAGATCGTCAAGGCGCAGCAGCTTCTGGATGCAGTCGGAGAAAGAGTGAGCAGCATCGTCATTATGGGAATCGGGGAACCGTTCGAAAATTATGATGCGATGATGACCTTCCTTCGCATCATGACCCATAATAAAGGCTTGAACATCGGACAGCGTCATATTACGGTATCGACCAGCGGCATTGTCCCCCATATTTACAGATTTGCCGATGAGGAGACACAAATCTGTCTCGCAATCTCTATCCACGCTCCGAATGATGCGCTGCGGTCCAAGCTAATGCCCGTCAATCGGCGGTATCCTTTCGCAGATTTGATCGAGGCCTGCAAATATTATGTGAACAAAACGGGCAGGAGGCTGACTTTCGAATATGCTCTGATGGGCGGGGTCAACGATCAGCCGGAGCATGCGGAGGAATTGGCACAGGTTCTGCAGGAAATCCCGCTTTGCCATGTCAATCTCATTCCCGTTAACCATGTCGTGGAGCGTAAATTTGTCCGCACGCCGCGGGAAGACATCTTTGCATTCCAGCGCATTCTGGAGAAGCATAAGATCAACACAACGATTCGCAGGGAGCAGGGAAGCGATATTGCTGCCGCTTGCGGACAGCTTCGCGCGAAGCATTTGGAGACCAGTAAGAGGTGATGAAGAATGAGGATAGCTAACCGAAGCGATGTCGGCCGGATTCGGATGGTGAATGAAGATCGCGCCGCGGTGATGGCCGATTGTAACGGTTATGCGCTGGCGGTTGTCGCTGATGGCATGGGCGGTCATAAAGCCGGCGATATCGCCAGTCAGTTGGCCATTGAGACCATTCAGGAATCTCTCGTCCGTACTCTGCAGCCGGGGTCGGGCCCCGAGGAATGCGGGCAAACGGTCAAAAAAGCCGTGCTTGAGGCCAATCGCACGATTTTCGAAGCGGCATCGCGAACGGTGGAATACAGCGGTATGGGAACGACAGCCATCGTTACGCTGGCCGACCGGGAGCGCCTGATTCTGGGGCATATCGGCGACAGCCGTGCGTATTTGCTGCAGGGCGGTCATTTCCGGCAATTGACCGAGGACCATTCGCTGGTCAACGTCCTGATCAGAACGGGCCAAATTACGGAGGAGGAAGCCGAGCGGCATCCGCGCAGAAATATTTTGATGAGGGCGCTTGGGACCGAGCTTGAGGTGGATGTGGACATTATTCAGACGGAATGGTCCGACGGAGATATTGTCCTGATCTGTACGGACGGATTGAGCGGAGCCGTGCCCAAGGAGGAGCTTGAACTCGTTCTGAAATCGGATGCCGATTTGGACGGGAAGGCTGACCGCTTAGTTCATAAGGCGCTGGAAGCCGGCGGAGACGATAATATTACCGTGGTTCTGATGGCCAACGACCCCAATCCTTCGGGGGAAGCGAGGTGATTGAGAAGTGACAGGTCAGATACTCGGTGGGAGATATGAAATCCTAGAGAGAGTGGGCGGGGGTGGAATGGCGCTCGTCTACAAAGCCCATGATCTGCTGCTCAATCGCCATGTAGCCGTTAAAGTTCTTCGCCAGCAGTATATTCACGATGAAGAGTTCATCCATCGCTTCGGCCGGGAAGCGCAGTCGGCAGCGGCCCTGTCTCATCCTAACATCGTCAGCATTTATGATGTCGGGCAGGATGAGGACGTCCACTACATCGTTATGGAATATGTGGAAGGGATGACGCTGAATGATCTGATTAAGCAGAAAGCTCCGCTTCAGGTTGAGGAAGCCGTTCACATCGCTTCCCAGATTTGCGATGCTCTGGACCATGCTCATGCGAATGAAATTATTCATAGAGATATTAAACCCCATAACATTCTGATGGGAAAGAACGGCCGGGTGAAGGTAACCGACTTCGGAATTGCCCGGGCAGGAACTTCGTCGAGTATTACCCAAACCGGGTCCGTCGTCGGATCAGTTCATTATTTCTCTCCTGAGCATGCCAAGGGGATTGCTGCCGGGGCGAAGTCCGATTTGTATTCGCTTGGCATAGTATTGTACCAGATGCTGACGGGGAAGCTTCCATTTCTCGCGGACAGTCCGATCAGCGTGGCGCTTAAGCATCTGCAGGAGAACGTGGAAGAGCCGCGCAAGGTGAATCCTCTCATCCCGCAAAGCGTGGAGAATATCATTCTGAAGGCGATGCGCAAAAAGCCGGAGCAGCGCTATCAATCGGCGGTGGAGATGCTGAGCGATCTCGAGACATGCCTGCTTCCGGAGCGGAGGAACGAACCGAAGCTGGACGATCCCGACATGGATGACGGTGACGATGACGAGAAGACCAAGGTAGTGCCGGCGATCCGTTCCGACCGTTTCGAAGAGGATTCCGAGCCGGAGGGCAAGAAGCGCAGAAGGGCTGCCCCCTGGATATGGACGATTGTCTTCCTGGTCGTGGTCGGGGGATTGCTGGCAGGGATTTACTATGTGAAGGCGCAGTTTGCCGTCAAGGAAGTTCTCGTACCGGATGTAGTAGGCGAGCACGTAGAAAAAGCCGAGGCAATGTTGGTAGAGGCCTCCCTCACTCCAAAGATTACTTACGAAAACAGCGATACGATAGAGAAGGACCATGTCATTGACCAGAGCCACAAAAATATGAAGCTGGTCGAAGGAAGTGAAGTCACGCTTACCGTAAGCCACGGGGTTGAATTGAAGACCTTGGACGATTACGTCGGCAAGAAGTGGAAGGACGTGCAGAAGACGCTGAAGGAGATGGGTATTGACGATTCGCAGATTGATGTAACCACCAGGTATGACGATCAGCCGGAGGACACCATTCTGGAGCAGTCCCCGAAGCCGGACGAGGAGTTTGACCCGGCCAAGGTAGAGATCAAGATCGTAGTCAGCTTGGGCAAGGAAAAGCACAAGATGCCTGATTTAACCGGAAAAACAGTAGAAGAGGCAGATGCCATTCTGCTCCAGAAGAACCTGAGCAGGGTGAAAGGGAAGGAAGGAATTACCGAGCAGCATACCTTCCTGCAGCCTAAGGGGAAAATATTCGATCAATGGCCCTACAAGCCTGGGCAGGAGGTCGAATCGGGAACGAACAACATTATTTATTATGTCAGCGCAGGCCCTCCGGAGGATGCGGGACAGATGCTCGTCACCCTGCCGGAGCTTAAGCCGGAAGAAGAGGGCAGTGCGTCGTCGTTCAGGATCGTTATTACCGATGCCCAATATGAGAATTACGAATACCGGACCTTCGATATAACGAAGCCGGAACTGCTGAATGTTCCGGTGATCGTGACCAAGGAGCGGAATGCGGTCATTAAGATGTTCCGCAACGACCAGCACTATGACACGAAGACGGTCACCTATAACGACTATCTGCAGCAGAAGGAAGGGATGAAGCTCAATCAGGCCAGCCCGACTCCTACTCCCGATCCTGCCGGCGATCAATCCGCTGCGGCGACACCGCAGCCGAACGAATCCGCCAATCCGCCGGAACAAGGAGGGCAATGAGGATGCCGCAAGGGATGATTGTCAAGGCGCTGAGCGGCTACTATTATGTGCTGCCGGACGGTCAGGCCCGCGAGGGCGACCGGATCCAATGCCGGGCAAGGGGGATCTTCAAGAAGAGGAATATAAGCCCTCTTGTCGGGGATCGGGTCGTGTACGGGCTGACGGAGAACGGGGAAGGAACGATAGACGAAATCCTCCCCCGTTCCACGGAATTGATCCGACCGCCGGTAGCCAATGTGGAACTGGCCATTCTTGTTTTCTCTGTGGCCGAGCCCGCCATCAGCTTGCCGCTATTGGATAAATTTCTGGTTCATACGGAAAGTGCCGGACTGGAGACGGTGCTTGTGTTCACCAAGCACGATTTGCTTGCGGCCGGCACGGTTCATTCCTATTCGGGCTTCGGCGATATTCGAAGCCTGTACGAATCGATCGGCTATCCGATCGTGACGACCAGCGCGCTGGCCGGGTCCGGCCTGGAGGAGATCCGCACCCGCCTGCAGGGGAGGATCAGCGTCTTCGCCGGGCAGTCGGGTGTGGGCAAGTCCTCGCTGCTTAATGCGCTCGAGCCGGAGCTTCGTCTGGAGACGAGTGAAATCAGCCACAGATTGGGAAGAGGCCGGCATACTACCCGCCACGTGGAGCTGATTGCACTGGAGCCGGATGGCTGGGTAGCGGATACTCCCGGCTTCAGCCAGCTTGATTTCATGAATGTGGAAGCGGAGCAATTGGCGGATTGCTTCCGGGAATTCCGCAGCTATTCCGAAGGCTGCCGGTTCCGGGGCTGCTTGCACCAGCATGAACCGGGCTGCAAAGTCCGCGAGGCGGTCGATGCTGATGAAATCGCTTCTACGCGATACAATCATTACCTGACTTTCCTTACGGAAATCAGGGACAAAAAACGGAGGTATTGATGTTGGGGAAGCTGCGAATTGCACCATCCATTCTCTCCGCCGATTTCGGCCGGCTGGCAGAGGATATCGACATAGTGGAAAAGGGAGGGGCAGACTGGATTCATGTGGATGTGATGGACGGGCACTTCGTTCCTAATCTGACGCTCGGTCCCCTCATTGTGGAAGCGATCCGTCCGGGCACCTCTCTGCCGTTGGACGTCCATCTGATGATCGAGAAGCCGGAGCGCTACATTTCCGCCTTCGCCAAAGCGGGGGCGGATTACATAACCGTCCATGCCGAAACCTGTCCGCACCTCCACCGCACTCTTCATATGATCAAGGAGGAAGGGGCCAAAGCGGGAATCGCGCTGAATCCGGCCACTCCGCTGTCTGTTCTGGACCATGTTCTGGAGGAAGCGGACCTTATATTGATTATGACGGTCAACCCCGGCTTCGGCGGACAGCGCTTTATTCATTCCATGCTGCCCAAAATCAGTGAATTACGCCGCAGGATTGAACGGACCGGACGGGAGATCGCCCTCGAAGTCGACGGGGGGATCAACGAGGAAACGGCGCCGCTAGTGACTGAAGCGGGAGCCGACGTGCTGGTGGCCGGCAGCGCGGTATTCGGGATGCCGGACCGCGCCGCGGCGATCCGCCGCATTCGTTCGGCAGGGGAGCGTTAACGATGCGAAAATTGCTGCTGTTTCTGCTCAGTCTGGCTGCCGGTTGCTTAATGTCGGTTTTTGTCTTTATGTCCGGGTTTTATAAGCATTTTTTCTCGCTCGGTGCTGTCCTGATCGGGATTTATGTCTTTAAATCCTATGAAACGAAGGGGCCGAAGATAGCCTTTATTTTGTTGACATTGGTATTTTCCTTCCTGCTGCCTCCTACCTACGTATTATTTGCTTATGCCAACGGATGGTATGTCCCGCCGCAATTTTTGGAAGGGGTACAGTGAAACAGCAGGAATCATGAGTCGAATAGCGGAATATACTGGGTTACAGAAGCCGGGTGGCTTTTGTAACCCCTTTTTATGCCCATTCGGAAGCTAAGCTGATGGCGGGCGAAGAGGAGTCTCTATTCGGATGGCTGTAAAAAGCATGAGTATGACCGGGGTCCCCGAAATTTGATTGACCGACGGGCTGTCGTCTATTGAATACCCGGCGAAGCCGTTATCCTCGCAGCGGGACACAAAAAAAACTGGAGCACTCAGGTTCGGCCAGGCACTTTTTGTCGTAGGCGGAATATAGTAATAGTAATGATTAGGCACAAGGAAGACGGGGATGGAAGCGGGCGGTGCCGTAAGAAGGATCGTTTCGAAGCCGTTTCGGTGACAAACTGGTTAGGAGGGGTAGGAATGAAATTTTATACGATCAAACTCCCGAAGTTTTTAGGAGGGTTTGTCAAAGCAATCCTGAATACTTTCAGCAAAAATTAATCATACCTTCTTTCGGGCGAAAAAAAAAGCACCTCGTAAAAAGGTGCTTTTTGTCTATTAGAGCTTATTGATTATACGCGGGTAACTTTGCCGGATTTCAACGCGCGCGTGCTGACATAGACACGCTTCGGCTTGCCGTCCACGAGGATTCTTACTTTCTGCACGTTAACTCCCCAGGTACGTTTGGTTTTGTTATTGGCATGGGATACATGATGTCCCGATTTCGGCGATTTACCAGTAATGAAGCATTTGCGAGCCATGATTCCACCTCCTCTGACGCCTTCAAACAACGTCCACAATCATCAATCTCGTTAGATGAACATACTACAATATGATAGCATAGCAGAAAGTTGTCAGTCAACGGCAGAAAAACGCCGATTTGCATTTATTTCTTGTATTTATTATAGTACAATGAGACTTAGTCCCTAATATTTTCGGAAAAGGGTGGTTCACATGCCAATTAAAGTAGCTAACGAATACGGCAGCATTAATGTAGATGATCAAGTAATTGCCGTCATAGCGGGTTCCGCTGCTCTGGACTGCTATGGTCTCGTCGGCATGGCTTCCCGCAAGCAGTTGAAGGATGGTATCTCCGAGCTGTTGGGCCAGGAGAATTTAAGTCGAGGCGTGGAAGTGAGACGGGATCAGGACGAACTGCAAATTGACTTGTACATTATTGTCAGCTATGGAACTAAAATATCGGAAGTCGCTCATAACGTCCAGAACCGGGTGAAGTATGTGCTGAACGATATTGTGGGGCTTCAGGTTAATCATATTAATATATTTGTACAGGGAGTTCGTGTAACCCGCTAGCCCAGGAAGGAGAATTTGTTTGAGTAAGCGCTTTAATTTTCTAGACGGTACGGATTTTATTCATATGATGAGGTCCGGAGCTGCGCGGCTGCAGAGCAATGTCAGCATGGTAAACGCACTCAATGTATTTCCTGTGCCGGACGGCGATACCGGCACCAATATGAATTTAACGATGTCATCGGGCATCGAAGAGCTGCAGAGAAGGAAGAGCGATCATGTCGGCAAGTCGGCCGAGGCCCTTTCCAAAGGCTTGCTGATGGGGGCGCGCGGGAATTCCGGCGTCATCCTCTCCCAGCTTTTTCGCGGATTCGGCAAGTCGGTTCACGATCTGGACACGGTTAACGCACAGCAGTTCGCCCAGGCTCTCCAGCAAGGGGTGGATACCGCTTATCAGGCGGTGGTCAAGCCTGTGGAAGGCACGGTCCTGACCGTAGCCCGTGAAGCAGCCAAACATGCCTTGTCTTATGCACGGAGGACCGATGATCTGGCAGATTTGATGCGAGAAGTGCTGAACAAGGCGGAGGAGACGCTGAACCGGACTCCGGACATGCTCCCGGTGCTTAAACAGGTGGGAGTTGTAGATGCCGGGGGCAAAGGTCTCGTTTTGATCTATGAGGGAATGCTTGCCGCTCTTACCGGGGATTTCGATTACGATGCGGAACCCGAAGCGAGGGACAAGGCTGTTCAGCCTGCAGGACAATCGCTGCACGAGGCGGCTAATGCCCAGTCGAAGCTGGCCACGGAAGACATTGAGTTTGGTTACTGTACCGAATTCATGGTCAATCTTGTGCCGGGGAAGGTTCCCGGGTATCAGTTTGAGGAGAGCAAATTCCGCCGGGATCTGGAGAAATTCGGGGATTCCCTGCTCGTTGTGGCCGATGACGATCTGGTCAAAATTCATATTCATGCCGAATATCCGGGAGAAGTAATGAATTACGCCATGAATTACGGCGATCTGACCCGGATTAAAATTGAGAATATGCGCGAACAGCATTCCCATCTCCTTCACGCTGACGAATCCGACACGACCTATGCTTCGCCTAAAGCCGAAGAAGAGGAGAGACCCGCGGAAGAAGAAGTGGAGGCGGAAGAGCTCCGTCCATACGGTTTCGTCGCCGTATCCGTTGGGCAAGGAATATCCGACATCTTCGAAAGCTTGGGGGCGGATGAGATTATTGCCGGCGGCCAGACGATGAATCCGAGTACGGAGGATATCGTTCAAGCTATCCGGAAGGTGCCGGCGGAGACGGTATTTATTCTGCCCAACAATTCCAATATTGTGATGGCTGCCCAGCAGGCCAGAGACCTGGTGGAGGACAAGCAAGTCGTTGTGATACCATCGAAGACGATTCCGCAGGGAATGGCTGCGATGCTGGCCTTCCAGGAAAGAGCCGATGCCGATTCGAACGCGGCGGCGATGGAAGATGCCTTGAGTCGGGTCCGCTCAGGCCAGGTAACCCATGCGGTGCGTAATTCCTCCATAGACGGAATGGAGATTAACGAAGGGGATTTCCTCGGTATTCTCGATGGCAGAATTGTCAGCTCCAAGCCCGATCTGCTGGAAACCTGCAAGCAGCTGTTGGACGAGATGCTTAGCGAGGATGGAGAAATCGTCACGCTGTTGGCCGGAGAAGAGGCAACGGACGATTTGACATCCGCCATTCAAGCTTACTTGGAGGAAGCCTACCCGGAGGTGGAGATTGAAATTCATTCCGGGGGACAGCCGCTCTATTTCTATTTATTTTCCGTAGAGTAATGAACGTTTGATATCGATAAATGGGAAGGTGAACGGATTGAGTAAAGTTCGCATCGTAACAGACAGCACCGCGGATATTCCCGTCGAGGAGCGGGAGAGACTCGGAATAGAAATGGTGCCTCTCAAAGTGCATTTCGGGAATGAAACCTATGTGGATGCGGTGACGATCCAATCGCAGCAGTTTTATGAATTGCTGGCCCAATCGAATACCCTGCCTACGACTTCCCAGCCTTCGCCCGTCGATTTTCTCGACATGTACAAGAAAATATTGGCAGAAGACCCCGAAGCGCAAATTATTTCCATTCATCTGTCTTCCGCAATGAGCGGAACCTACCAGTCTGCGGTTCTGGCCAAGTCTCTGCTGGAGGAGCAGGCGGATATTACGATTATCGATTCGAAGTCCGCGTCCTACGGGTTCGGTCTGCTTGCTGTGGCGGCGGCAGAAGCGGCTCAGGCCGGCAAGAGCAAGGAGGACTGCCTGGAGTTAATCCGCAAGACGCGGGAAGGCACTGGCTTGTTCTTCCTGGTCGATACGCTGGAATATTTGCAGAAGGGCGGCCGAATCGGGAAAGCGGCGGCATTCCTGGGATCACTGTTAAATATCAAGCCGATTCTGTCGATCGATGATGAAGGAGAGGTTACTTCCATCGAGAAGGCCAGAGGACAGAAGAAGGCGATGGCCCGGATTATCGAACTGCTGAAGGAAAACGGATTTGCCGGGAAGGACGTGCGGGCGATTATTGCTCATGCCAACTCCCTGCCGGCGGCCGAGGAGTTGAGCTCGCTCATTCAAAGCCACTTCCAAGTGAAGCATTTGTCCTATACGTCGATTGGACCGGTCATTGGCACGCATGCGGGTCCGGGGACGGTAGCGGTATTCATGCTGCCGGTGTAGCCGTTATGGATCTCAGGGAATTGGCTGTCCGTCAAGTACGCGGAGTAGGTCCCCGCAAAGCGGAAGACCTTAAGGCGCTTGGCATAGAGTCAGCATACGACCTTCTGGAATATTTTCCTTATCGCTATGAAGATTACCATATCCGGGATTTAGCCGGTGTCAAGGACGGCGAGAAGATTACGATTGAGGGAACGGTATATGGGGTTCCCCTGGTACAGATGTACGGCCGCAAGAAGTCCCGCCTGGCCTGTAAAGTGTTGGTCGATCAGGTGGTGATTACGGCGGTCTGGTTTAACAGGCATTTTATCAAGGATCAACTGACGTCCGGTACGAGGATTGTTCTCACCGGCAAGTGGGAGCAGGCCAGGCTGCAGATAACCGTTTCGGAGCACGAATTCCCAGATCGGGGCGGAGCTTCGCGAACAGGTACGCTGCAGCCTGTTTATTCGGTGGCCGGGCCAATCACCCAGAATTGGCTGCGCAAAGCTATCCGTCAAGTCTTAGCGGAATATGGGCAGTGGGTGGAGGAGATTTTGCCGGAGGAACTGGTTGCCCGCTATCGATTCATATCCCGGCGTGAGGCCTTCTCTCTTATCCACCAGCCGAAGGATTGGGAGGAGGGCAGGAAGGCGCGGAGACGAATCGTATATGAGGAATTGTTTCTTTTTCAGTTGAAAATGCAAGCTTTCCGTGCCTTGAACCGGGGTAAATCCGATGGGATGGCCCATCCGGTAGATTCCCAGGCGGTGAAGCAGTTCGTCCGCTCTCTGCCCTTCGTGCTTACCGATTCTCAGAAAACGGTAGTTGCCGAAATCCTGCACGACCTTAAACAACCCTATGCGATGAATCGGCTTCTTCAGGGAGATGTCGGCTCGGGTAAAACGGTAGTGGCGGCTGTCGCCCTGTTTGCCGTGGTGAAGGCGGGGGCTCAGGGTGCGCTGATGGTGCCGACGGAAATCCTGGCCGAGCAGCATAAGCGGTCGCTGGAGAAGATGTTCGCCTCATACGGCATCGAGGTTACGCTGCTTACAGGAAGCCTTACCGAGAAGCAGCGGCGGGAAGCACTGGCCTCCATACAGATGGGGCTGACCGACATTGTCGTCGGCACCCATGCGCTGATTCAGGAGGACGTTGTGTTTCGCCGTCTCGGATTGGTGATTACCGACGAGCAACACCGGTTCGGGGTCAACCAGCGGAGCATACTGCGCCGCAAGGGGCTTAACCCCGATGTTCTTACGATGACGGCAACTCCCATCCCGCGCACGCTGGCGATTACTGCCTTTGGCGATATGGATGTATCTACGCTCAAGGAGCTGCCCAAAGGCCGCAAGCCGATCAAAACCTACTCCGTACCCCACGATATGCTGGAGCGCGTGCTGCGCTTTATCCGGAAAGAAGCGGCCGCGGGCCGTCAGGCCTACGTCATCTGTCCATTAATCGAAGAATCGGACAAGCTAGACGTGCAGAATGCGATTGATGTTCACGCACAGCTTACTTATCATTTTCCCGATTTGTCGGTTGGACTTCTGCACGGCAGAATGTCCAACCAGGAGAAGGAACAGGTGATGGCTGAATTCAGCGATAACCGGATTCAGGTGCTGGTATCTACGACGGTCGTAGAGGTTGGGGTCGACGTCCCTAATGCCACTCTTATGGTGGTATACGATGCGGTCAGGTTCGGATTGTCCCAGCTTCACCAGCTCCGCGGCCGGGTCGGGCGGGGCGAGCATCAGTCTTATTGCATACTGATTGCCGATCCGAAGAACGAGGTCAGCCGGGAACGGCTCAAGGTCATGACGGAGACTAACGATGGTTTCGAAATCGCGCGCCGGGATTTGGAAATTAGAGGGCCGGGCGATTTCTTCGGAACGAAACAAAGCGGCCTGCCTGAATTTAAGGTGGCGGATCTGATGAGCGACTATGAAATTCTGGAGTATGCGCGAGAAGATGCGGCCAAGCTTGTCGCCCAGTCGGAGTTCTGGACGGCTGCGCGTTACTTGCCGCTTCGCGATTACTTGCAGCGGGAGCAGGTCTTTGGCGGCCGCCCGTTCGATTAGAAGGGCGGGTTCGATAGAAGGTACGGCTCCCTGCTCTAAATATAGGCCGAATCTGTTTTTTCGGCCGAAGCTAATATGCGTCAATTTTAACGGACACCAATGCACTTATTCGGGTCAAAACAAGCGAAATGAGCTTGGCCGGCCAAAGAATAAAGTTATTGGTGTCCGTTGTCGTTGCACGTTTGTTTATGGTAATGATATAAGGTCCATCTTCCTTAGCCGGTCGAAAAACGGGAGTGCGGGCGAAGAATGACGAAGAAGTTAGCGGGTAATAGGCACATTCGGCGGAAAACCGACATAGAATAGAGAATGACTTTTCTGTGGAGGGGAGAAGATGAGCTACCAGCAATATGGCATTGACCGGGAATTGGTGGAACGCGTCAAGATGAAGATGAAAAATCCGTTGGTCAAGGAGCGCGTTAAAGCCGTGCTCCATGGAGTTAATAAACATGATCTTCAAGACCGTGCGAAGGTCAGAGGGCTGCTGAGCCGGATTGCCAAGGTGTTAGGCGAAAATTTGTCCGAGAAACAATCCAGTCAAATTGTTAATTTTGTCCTGGCGCAGAAAATAGATCCCAACAACACCTTTCATTTAATCAAATTATGGGGGATGTTTCGTTAACCATCTTTGCGAAATGAATAGGATTGACGAATTAAGGGAATTTTCTTATAATAGCTTTATTCATTCATATTGACAGCTATGAAGAGGTTATAGTGTTAAAGGCTCTTATGTTGCCAGAGAGCGGTGGAACGGCTGAAACCACTGCCATAATCCTTTAGACGATGTCGCCTCGGAGCTTTCCTTCCGAAACGAAGTGCAGTAGGAAGGAACGATTGGCACCCGTTATCGTGCATCGGTAGAAGCTTAAACCGGGTTAACCTCCGGGAGCTTCGACCTGTCGAGTCCGGCATCGCAAGATGACGGTGAATTCGGGTGGTACCACGGAAGAGAGCCCCTTTCGTCCCGCTGCGCTTGAATAAGCGTGCGGACGGAAGGTTTTTTTTATTCATTTAGAATTTGTAATTCCGGGGGCTCCCTGCAATGTAGGGATTAAACCACTTTCGAAGTAAAGTCAGAAGGAGCGGCCGAAGGTTAGACGGCGGCCCTGTCAGTTGTCGGACGGAATAAGCTTAGATGGCCATATGTCACATTGTGAGGGGCTTTATTTCGATCCGGACAGAGGAATAGCAGAACAAGCTGTGAAGAGGATAAAGTCGCAGAGGCTCTTATGTACAGAGAGCGGCGGAGAAGCTGAGACCGCGCCATAATCCTTTACGACGATGTCACCTCGGAGCTTCATGCCCGAAGGTAGTAGGGCAAGACGGTTGGCACCCGTTACCGTGCCGGGTTGGAATCTTCATTCCTGTCGTGACGTCCGGCAGGGGCTGATTCCAACCCTTGGAGGCCGGAACTTGCGAAAGTGCCGGTAAATCCGGGTGGTACCACGGAAGCGAGCAATCCTTTCGTCCCGCAGCGCATTAGAGCGCGGGGACGGAAGGTTTTTTTATATATTTGGAAAGTCGGCAAGAGCGGCAGCTCTCAGAGGAAGATTTAGACGTATTAAAGCGGGAACAAATTCCTGCGATTATACGCCTATCTTGAATCGATCCCGAGCACTCCAGTGAAAAGTCTGCGATAATACAGCAATTTCCGTATCAAGCCACCCTTTCGCCTCTCGGCACAACGTCCCACATTTGACCGACAGGTCGTGTATGTTTGTGGGGGCATTTTATCGATAAAAAACAGTATGAATGAGGAGGATGAGTTTCATGAGTATCGTTTATTCCGAGGCAGGCTCGACAGCGGATCTCCGCAACCGGCTGCTGCAGCCCGACCGTATTTCCGGTTCTGAAATTTTGTTAAGGTCTTTATTGCTTGAAGGGGTCGAGTGCGTATTCGGCTATCCCGGGGGCAACGTTCTCTACATTTATGATGCCATGCACGGCAATCCGGATTTCAAGCATCTGCTGACGCGGCATGAGCAAGGAGCGATCCATGCGGCTGACGGTTATGCCCGTTCCACCGGCAAGGTGGGCGTCTGCATCGCCACTTCGGGCCCCGGGGCGACCAACCTGGTCACGGGAATCGCTACGGCCTATATGGACTCCGTTCCTCTGGTAGTTATAACGGGTAATGTTCCGAGTCCGCTGATCGGTTCGGATGCGTTTCAGGAGGCGGACATAACGGGTATTACGATGCCTATTACGAAGCACAGCTATTTCGTCCGGAACGTTGAGGACCTGGCCCGGACGGTCCGGGAAGCCTTCTACATTGCCAATACAGGACGGAAGGGACCGGTGCTCATTGATATTCCCAAGGACGTATCCGCCGCTCTTGCCGAATTTGTCTATCCCGAGACGGTCAGCATCCGCGGTTATCGGCCGGTTGCAGAAGCGGACGAGGCCCAGATCGATGCATTGCTGGATGCCATTGAACAGGCGGAGCGCCCGGTCATTCTCGCGGGCGGAGGGGTAGTATACGCCGACGCCTCCGCCGAGCTGCTGGAATTCGTCAGCCGGACGGAGATTCCGGTGACGACGACGCTCCTGGGCTTGGGAGGCTTCCCGAGCGGGCATGAGCTGTCGATGGGAATGCCCGGGATGCATGGGACTTACACCGCCAATATGGCAATGACGGAGGCCGATTTGATCATTTCGATCGGAGCCCGGTTCGACGACCGGGTAACGATGAAATTGGACGGGTTCGCACCACACGCAGCGATTGCCCATATCGATATTGATCCGGCTGAAATCGGCAAGAATGTAAAGACGCAGTATCCGGTGGTCGGCGACATTAAGGCCGTATTGAACCTAGCGAACCGGAAGGCGAAGCGGGCGGCAAGAGCGGAATCGTGGCTCCGCCGCATCCAGCAGATGAAGATCGAATATCCTCTCGTCTACAAAGATTCGGAGCAAGAACTGAAGCCTCAATATGTGATTCAAATGATTGGGGAAATGACCGGAGGAGAAGCGATTGTCACAACCGATGTTGGACAGCACCAAATGTGGGCCGCTCAATATTTCCCGTTTCGGAGAGCTCGCTCACTGATTACATCCGGAGGCCTTGGAACTATGGGATTTGGCCTGCCTTCGGCCATGGGGGCCCAGATCGGTAATCCGGATAAACTGGTCATCTCCATCAACGGAGATGGAGGAATGCAGATGTGTGCCCAGGAGCTGGCAGTCTGCGCGATTCATCAGATCCCTGTTAAAATTGTCGTTATTAACAATGGGGTGCTGGGAATGATCCGGCAATGGCAGGAAATCGTATATGAAGGCCGATTAAGCCATTGCGATCTGGCAGGAAGTCCGGACTTCGTCAAGCTGGCGGAAGCTTACGGGATCAAGGGACTGCGGGCGACAAGCAAGGAGGAAGCGCGGAGGGCATGGCAGGAAGCGATGGAAATCCCGGGGCCGGTGCTCATTGACTTTGTTGTCTCCCAGGAAGAATTCGTATTCCCGATGGTTCCTCAGGGCAAAGCCATTAACGAAATGATATTGGGGGGAGAACAGTGAACAAGCATACGGTATCCATTCTAGTCAATGATTTGCCAGGGGTACTGCAGCGCGTGGCCGGACTGTTCGGGCGCAGAGGTTTTAACATCGAGAGCATTACCGTAGGCACATCCGAAGAGCCCGGTTTGTCGCGGATGATTGTGGTGACCACAGGGGATGAACGGACGCTGGAGCAAATCAGGCAGCAGCTGCTGAAGCTGATTGACGTCCTGGAAGTAAGGCTGCTTAGCGCGAAGCCGATGGTGTCGCGGGAGCTCGCTCTTCTCAAAGTGAACGTGCAGCCGGCTGACCGTCCGGAGATCCTCGGGGTTGTCGAGACGTTCCGCGGTTCCGTTATCGACGTATCATCGGATACGATGGTTATCGAGATAGTGGGAGATGCGGACAAAGTCCAGGCGATGACGGAGCTAATGAGGCCATATGGCATTGTCGAGCTGACCTGTACCGGAGCGACCGCCATATCCAGAGGAACGCATTAACGGGTAAGATGACAAACTGCACAGACTTGTGAATCTGTGCAGTTTGTTTATGTGTACGATACTATTAATTATTTTGAAAAAATAGTCGGTTTTTCTCGATGAATTCCTTCTCGTCATCCGGTACATCATCTTCATGGAAAATAGCGGCTACTGGGCAAACGGCTTCACAAGCACCGCATTCGATACAGGTATCCGGATCAATGTAGTATTGATCTTCGCCTTCATGAATGCAGTCTACCGGACAGGATGTCACGCAGTCTGCGGCTTTTTCTCCGATACATGGAGAGGTGATAACGAAAGCCAATGTAATAACCTCCTCTTTTTAAAAAATGGTAAGTAGTATTAGCTATAAGAGAACCAGCGGTTAACTGGTAATCTCTGATTTTGCCTTACGTGTTTATTATCACTTTTTTTATATAACAAATCAACAGATTCATGGAGAAAGTATAAAGTCTTCGTAATATCCTTTAAAATCTATAAGAAAAAAGGGGGTATATTATTTTTTTGCATCGAAACCAATTAAAGCTTTGCTGCGTATATAAAGGGAGATGAAGGGAATGCCCGTTCCCTGAAGCAGGTTAGGGGGGAGGAACTCATGAACAGTCAAGAGAATCAGAAGGACTATCAATTTGAATTAAAAAGAACGGTCAAAGAGCTGCAGGATATTAAATATGCTCTGGATCAATCGTCTATTCTGGCGGTGACCGACCGGAAGGGCAAAATTATTTCGGTGAACGATCAATTTTGCCTGATTTCCAAGTACTCTAAAGAGGAACTGCTTGGACAAGACCATCGGATAGTTAATTCGGGGTATCACCCCAAGGAGTTCTTCACTAAGCTGTGGAGGACGATCCGCAGCGGTCGGGTATGGCATGGAGAAATTTGCAACCGGGCCAAGGATGGCAGCCTATACTGGGTAAAGACAACAATTGTTCCTCTGCTTGATGACAAAGGCATTCCCTATCAGTTTATCGCTATCCGAAACGAAATAAGTGAATTGAAGCATGCTCAAGAGACGATCCGGCATATGGCGTATCATGATTCGCTTACTAATCTGCCTAACCGAAGAATGTTTCAGGAGCGTCTGACCGAGGAGATCGATAAGGCTAAAGAACAGGACCAGAAATTGGCTCTCTTGTTTTTGGATATAGACCGGTTCAAAACCTTGAACGACAGCTTGGGGCATACCGTAGGAGACATGCTGTTAATCGAAGTCGCAGAGCGGCTGGAGACGCTGTCTTTTGTCCGTTCGCGGCTGTTTCGTTGGGGCGGGGATGAGTTCACTATTTTGCTTCCGGTGCACAATAATGATGAGGCGCTACAGAAGAGCGCCGATATTTTGAGGCTGTTTGAAGGGAGTTTTATTATTCAGGGCCACGAATTTTTCGTGACGGTCAGCCTCGGCGTCAGTTTCTATCCGGATCATGGCGATGATATGGACTCACTGGTGCGGCATGCGGACGTTGCTATGTACCGGGCGAAGGAGTATGGCGAAAGCATGGTGACCGTTTACCAGACTGCCATGAATAAGGACTACGCATCCCTGCTGCTGATGGAAACGAAGCTGCGCAAAGCTATCGAGTCCGAAGGCCTGGAGCTCCATTATCAGCCGAAGATGGACATGCTGCAGGAGAATATCTACAGCATGGAGGCTCTTGTACGCTGGACCGATCCCGAGCTCGGCTCCATTCCTCCCAGCCAGTTTATTCCTTTGGCGGAGGAGCGGGGACTAATCTCCATTCTGGGCTATTGGACACTGGAGGCAGCCTGTCGCCAGAACAAGCAATGGCAGGAAGCGGGATTTCCGCCGATGCGTGTGGCGGTGAACATTTCCGCAATCCATTTCCAGCAAGCCGGTTTTGCCCGAAAAGTGAAGGAAATTCTGGAGGAAACCGGGCTTGAGCCGAAGTATTTGGAGCTGGAAATTACGGAAAACATTATGCTGCGGAATACGAAGCATTCCCTGGATGTGCTCAAGGAGCTCAAGCAGCTCGGTATATCGATTTCCATTGATGATTTCGGGACAGGCTACTCCTCATTAGGGTATTTGCGCCGTTTCCCGATTGATACGCTGAAAATTGATCAATCCTTCATCCAGTCACTGGGAGAAGAGAATAATGCGGCGATCATCAAGGCGATCATCTATATGGCACACGCCTTGAATTTGCGGGTGATTGCGGAAGGCGTAGAGGAGGAGGAGCAGCTTAAGTTTCTAACCAGGCATCATTGTGACGAGGTTCAAGGATATTTGATCGGCAAGCCGCTACCCGCGGTCGAATTTGCCCGATACATGCAATTGAAGGTGACCTCCTGACTATAGAAGCAGGATGAAATATACAAGTGCGGAGTTTCCGATGCAGAGGAAACTCCGCCTTCTGTTTATGGGAGCAGCCCGTCGTAAAAAAGCATTTAAAAAGGAAAACCATTTGTTTTCAGCGGAAGCAATTTTTGATAAAATGAAAAATGTAATAATTTACCTGTCCAACGATAAAGCATCACAGAAAGCCAACCCCTCGTTAAAGAGCGGCAAGAACCGGCGACTGTGCAGGTCTTTGCAGGGATTTTGATTAAAATGAGCCACAAAGACATGCGAATGTGCAGGTAAATCCGGGACCCGTTGTCGGACAAACTCATAGGGGAGGAACAATGGATGACCATGACATTAACGGATATGGACCTGGCCAAATTTAATGCTCATATTGAAAGCCTGGTTGCCGAGGATCAATTCTCGGGGGCGGTATTGGTGGCAAAGCATGGGGAAACGGTTTACAAAAATGCTTTCGGCCTGGCGAACAAGGGATACGGCATTCCCAACCGAACGGATACCAAATTTAATCTCGGCTCGGTGAACAAGATGTTTACTGCCGTTGCCATCCTGAGGCTGGCTGAAGACGGCCTGCTGCATGTCCATGATTTGATTGGAAAATATTTGCCTCATTTTCCGCCGGAGCCGGCTAACAAAATTACGATCCACCATCTGCTGACGCATACGTCGGGAACCGGACTTTACTGGAATGATAAATATGAGGCCAGCTTCACGAAACTCAAAACCGTGGAGGATTACCTTCCGCTTTTTATCGAAGATCCTCTGTTGTTCGAACCGGGCACCCAATGGTTTTATAGTAATTCAGGGTATATCATTCTGGGTGCCATCATTGAGTCGGTTTCAGGGAAGGATTACTTTACATTTGTCAAAGAAAACGTTTATGGACCGGCCAATATGCCCGATACAGATTGTTATGATCTGGAGTACGATGTCCCCAATCTGGCTGCGGGTTATACTCGCGAAGGAACGAAGGAGGGGGAGCCTCGGCGCAATAACTGGTTCCTCCATGCCGTTAAGGGAGGCCCGGCCGGCGGGGGATATTCTACTGTGGAGGATTTGCTGCGGTTCGACATCGCCCTTCGCGGGAATAAGCTGCTGAGCCCGGAATGGACCGCTCTGGCCATAACAGACAAATTTCAGTCTTACGGACCGGATATGAAGAAGCACTATGGGTATGGCTTTATGGATATCCGGAAGCACGGAGAGCGGATCGTCGGTCATAACGGCGGATTTCCCGGTGTTAGCGCGCTTTTGAACATGTATATGCTTAGCGGTTATACATTGGTGATTTTATCCAACTACGATGCTCAGGGCACCATCGGAATCCACCGCAAATTCGAGGATTTGTTGTTTGGGAATAATGAATAGATGAGCCGGTCCACCCTAACGGAAAACGCTAACCAGAAATGGGATTAGCGTTTTTTTGGTTTTCCAGTTATTCTCATTGCATCACGAACATACATTCTGTATATAATAAGAATATATGTTCTTATTCGGAGGGTGCGTGAGAGGCGATCTCCGAATCGTGACTTTATAGGAGTGAAATGTCATGTATCAAGAGCGAACCATTATGTTAGTTGACGGACAGTCCTTCTATGCCTCGATTGAAAAAGCAGCCCGACCAGACTTAAAGGATAAGCCGGTAGCCGTAGGCGATCCCTCCAGAAAATCGGGTATCATATTGGCTGCCTGCCCGGTCGCCAAAGCACGCGGCGTGACGACAGCCGAAAGAGTGGGCGAGGCGCTTGCGAAATGTTCCGATTTGGTCGTCATACGGCCCCGAATGCAGACCTATATCACGGTGTCCCTGCTCATTACCGAGATTTTCGAATCATTTACAGATCAAGTCGAACCTTATTCGATCGATGAACAGTTTCTCGATGTTACGGGCTCTATCGGTTATTTCGGGGCTCCGGAGGAGATCGCCCGCCAGATACAAACGCGTGTTCTACTGTCGACAGGGGTCTGGACCCGTTGTGGAATCGGACCAACAAAAGTGTTGGCGAAGATGGCTGTTGATAATTTTGCCAAAAAGATGCCCGAAGGTATCTTCAAACTTGATTTCGACAATTTGGAATCAGTATTATGGCCACTGCCGGTACATCAAATGTTTATGGTTGCCTCCCGGATGACTCGCCATTTTACGCGCATGGGTCTCTACACGATTGGCGACATTGCGCGTCAGGAACTGGGTGTCTTTAAACGGCGCATGCGTCAAGAGATGGGCAAGCAAAGCGATATACAGGCGGAATATTATTGGCAAACGGCACGTGGAATAGACCCTAGCCCTGTCGTGGCGAGTATTCGCAATAAATTAAAATCGATTAGTCACGGCAAGACGCTCAGAAGTAGCCTTTATCGGAAGCTTGAAGATATTGAAGTAGTACTGCTCGAGTTGGTGGTGGAAGTCTGCCGCCGCAGCAGGAGACTGGGTTACATCGGGCGAGTTGTATCCGTGGGAGCCATGGAAACAGACGGCCAGAGGTCGGCATCGTTTAATAGACAGGTAACCCTTCCGCAGCCGACCTCCCTTTCGCATGAAGTCGCTGCTGCAGCTCTTGGAATTTTCCATAAACATTGGAGCGGCATGCCTGTTAGCCACCTGAATATTGCACTGACGGAGTTGACCGACGATAACGTCATTCAGCTCACTTTTTTCGAGGACCGGATCAAGGCATACAATCTGGAGAGAGCAACGGATGAAATCAAGGATAGATACGGCAGTGCTGCTATTATGCGGGTATCTTCATTATTACGGTCCGGAGTGGCCCGTGAGAGGGCGGAACAGATTGGAGGCCATTACAAATGAGCAAACTGGACGGCAATGAACGATGGAAGTCCAAAATGCTGCTCACTGAGCATCAAGAACAATACGAAAATCGCCGCGAAAAGAACTCCCGTAAACAACCTACAGAGGAGGAGTTCAAAATGATCCGGGACTACATCCTGCTGCCTTACATGTTAAGCATGGTGCAGAAGAGCATCGAAGATATAGAGAATCATTCCAACCTTTTAAAGCAGCTTTATTTGACAGCAGGCCGGGCACTCATGAATCAAATAAGTACGGATTTGTACAGTCTGCGCCGTGAGTTGTCCAAGCGCAATATTAAAATCATTAGTGATGAACAGGCAGATATGGTCATATATCACCGTTTTATTTGCAGAGGATACGAGGATCGCTTTGGAATGGTCCGGGATGTTATGCGTGCGGAAATTAGCATCCGCCTGTCAAAGTATATCAAGGAACTAGTTGGTCGAATGAATGCAGACCAATGAACTTTGGATATCCGGGCGTCATATAGGTTGGCGATTTGTTGTTCAGCCTTGGGAAAGGGTCTATGGGGATCGGATCGGTTTCCCGTCTGTTGTTTCCGCTCCCTTCTGCTAACGGAAGAGAGCGGCATTTTTTTCTCCAGGAATCTTTACTCGCCCAGGCCGGATCGTTCGCTGGAAATCAGGCGCCGGATTTGCTATCCTTTTGCATAGTTGTACCAAGAGAGAGTGAACAGGGAGAGGGGATTTGGAGTGAAACGTGTCGTGTGGCTGTTGTCGCTTGTCGTACTGCTTGTTGCCGGTTGTGAAGGAGAGAAGAAGCCTGGGGGCAAAGACCGGGGCTCGGACCCGGATATCGTGCTGATCGGTTCCGAAATAGAAGGGATGTATCTGGCCCGGGCGGCTGCGGATGAAGGGCTTAACGTGATGGTTCTCGATCCGCGGAAGCAGCCGGGCGGACAGCTGATTCAGGGAGAGATGCTGTATTTGGACGAGCCCTTCGATGATGCCGGCCAATCGCTGCTGCAAGGGCGCGTCAAGGAGCTCTTTGACCGTTATAAACAAGGGGAAATCCGCAAGAAAGAAGAGTTCGTGGACTATTTCCAATCGATTGCCGAAGGGATACCGATCGAATCGGGAATCCAGATTGTGAAAATCGATAGCGAGCCGGATGCCCATTCCAAGCAAACAATCAAATCGCTCACCTATCGGACTGCAGGAGGGGAAGAGAGGACGGTGTCTGCCAAGTATTGGGTGGAGAATACGGATTTCGGCGCCCTGTCCAGCCGATTGGAGACGACGCGGATTCCAGGAATCGAGACGGTGTTCGGCGGGGAAGCGACGGATTATATGGCCGCATCCATCATGATGAAATTCCGCCAGGTGGATTGGGAGAAGTTTGCCGGAGAAATAAATAGTCTGAGCCAGGATAAGAAGGAAGAAATTTACGGTTCGAACACCTATCTCACCGGTACGTTTGCTTACGGATTCGGAAATATTGGGAAAAGCTACTCATCCAGCCAGAAGGATGTGTTCCTGCGCGGATTAAACATCATTAATCAGCGGGATGGGGAAGCGCTGATTAACGCCCTTCTTGTTTTCAATGTGGATCCGTCCGATGATCGGCGGATTCAGGAGGCGCTGGAAGCCGGGAAGACCGAAACGGACCGGGTGGTCAAGCACCTGCGGCAGCAGCTGCCGGGATGGGAGAAGGCCGAGGTCAATGGCTATCCCGATTACCTCTATATTCGTGATTCGACCCGCTACGAAACGGAATATGTTCTGCAGGCGACGGATCTGTTGGGCGGAGCCATGTTTTGGGATAACGTAAGCATAGCGGGCTATCCGATTGATCTTCAGGGCAACCAGGCGAATCCATGGGGGACAAGCACGGGCAAGCCCGATAAATATGGGATGCCGCTGCGGGCATTCCAGTTAAAAGGCTATTCCAACGTGCTCACGGCCGGGAAGAATGTCGGGGCATCCGCAGTAGCTTATGGAAGCGCCCGAATCCAGCCGAATACTTCGCTGGCCGGGGAAGTGATCGGGATTATTCTCGGCCAGATCGACGGCAAGAGCGAACTGGCAGAGCTTTCGGAGAAGGACATGGAGAAGCTTCATCAATATATCAAGAAGAATTATGATATTACCTTAAGCGGAGTGCAGGCCAAAAATAAAATCGGCCGCTATTCGGAGGAGCAGCTCGAACTGATTAACAGAGGAAAATTGGCGGTGGAGTAACGGCCGCTGCAATCTTATGTAAAATAAGATTTGGAGGATCTTGCCGATGCCTCGGCTGGGGATGACACGCTCGCAGAACAGTCACCCTGGCCGGCAACCGGATGATCGAGCAATTTGATAAAGGCCGGCCGACCGTTTAAGGTTGGCTGGCCTTCCTTTGAGCAAAGTCCCGTTTAACAGATACAGGTTTTTTTCTTGACTCCGATCCTTCCCTTGGCTTTCACCTTTTCGATATAATCCGCAGCCAAAGGCACTTTACACGCGGTCTGTCCGACATCGACATGAACCTTCCCTATGTTCCCGGAGACCTCCAGAGCCTCTTCATGAAGCCCCACCACAAAGCTTCCGACGGCAATGACAAAGTTGTTCATCGTATATCGGACACGGTTCCTTTCCTGATGAATCGTCTTCTCCACCTGCTTTAATAGACGGCGGATTTCAGCGAAATCAAGCTGTTCGTCAGGAGTAACGGACAAGTAGGACGTATAGGTGCTCCAGCCGCAGGAGGCGACGGTTTCCTCCGTTGACGCCATCCATTCCCTGGCCAGATCCAGCGCATAATGGCTCTCGGCAGCCACGTTGGCCACCGTGCATTCGGCAAGCATATGCCAGTATGCTCGCTCTACCCAATTTTGCAGCTGTTCCCGGGTCATGGCTTTCGGATCGACGGAAAGCCCTGCGAGATACATAGCATCATGATTTCCGGTATCGTATAGGGCCAAGGCCAGAGCCTGATCTTTCTTCACCTGCTTGACCAACGGCTTTAAATCTCCTATTTTAACGCCGAAGAGAGGTTCCTTCGCCCCATGCCGGGAGAATGTCTTCTTGGTTTGCTCGGTTCCGAGAAGCTTGAGCTGATCCATAACTTCATCCAAAGTCATCTTTTTACCCGCTTTCTATCCATTCCATAGACGGTTTTTATAGGAAAATCGTCACTCCATAGCATAATAGGATTATACTACTAACCGAAATGTCGGAAAAGAGGCAGAAAAAGGCGGTTTTACACTGAAAGAACGGGAAAGGCTATTGTAGAAACATCTTCCATCTAGTATATTGGATATAGAAAAAAGTCGAACTTTGTCGGCAGCGGGAGTGTTTCGGATTGATGGACTTATGGCTGTACATCGGTTTCTCTATGCTAGAAAATTATGCCATGTTTTATCTGATTTTTAAACTGTTTAAAATTGATTTATTCCCTAAAGAAATGATTTTTGCGAGTCTCATCATGTCCTTCATTTCTTACGTGTTGAGAACAGTCTACGAGCTTCCGCAAGTGGATGTTGTCGTGCAAGTTCTTCTCATGTTTTCTTTTATATGGCTGCTCTTTAAAATTCATGTTTTTTATACCGCGATTTTGACGGGAATGGCGTATCAGGCCTATATGCTGATTCAAACGCTCTATTATTTCATTATGGATAATGCCGGATTGTTTGATGGCGACCTTCCTTATATTTTGAGCATCAGCACGTTCGTCTTGCAGGCGCTTTCTGCGGCCACGGCCATCGGAACAGGTTATTTCCTATCGGCAAAGCGCAAGGGCTTCGATTTCGTGCCGGACAAGCCCAATGGGAAAATTGCAGTTAAGACGTGGGAAAAGGTTTTATTAATACTGAACATTCCTTCCGTCCTGATCGTTCTGTTGACGATGTATTTTGCCAACTACCTATCGGGTTTGTTTTTTCTAGTGCCAACTGCCAATGCAGTCATTCTATATGGGTACTTATACGTTTCTTACAAAAAGGATAGAGGCGAAGATGAACACTTTAGCATATAGAATTGCCGTGGCGATCAAGAAGGCCGATCCGGACCGCACTCACTCCATTGAGGTCATGCAGTATTCGCTGGCTATTTTGCTTAATACCGGATTGATTGTCGCTGCTTCGTTGTTTATCGGATGGTCTACCGGCGAGTTGGCATCTACACTGCTGGTCCTGATCGGTTTAGGCGGTCTAAGAATGGCGTCGGGCGGCACCCACTTCAAGTCGGTGTGGGCCTGCAATATCGTCTCGGTGCTGCTGTGTGCCGGAATTCCGCATGTGCCCGTCTATCCGGAAACGCTGCTCTTCCTGATTAATCTCACGAATCTGACCGTTATGATCGCTTTTGCCCCGCGTCCGGATGCTAACGTCGCTATTCCCGCCAAGATGTACCCTTTATTAAAATGGACTTCCATAGGTTTGGTCAGCTCCAACTTCATTATTGGCTCGCATGTTATTGGATTGGCCTTTCTGGTTCAGTCCTTAACAGTTATACCATGGAGAAAGGGGGGAACGCTATGAGACAAATCGTAGCCCGGTGCGCGTCTTCCGTCCTGGCTTCTTGCGCAGTCGTATTTGCAGCAATCCTTAAACCGATGTTTCACAGCCCGCAAGCGCCTAAAGAGCTTATGAAAAAGCAGTAAAGGATAGTAAGGTGGGGAGTACATGCGTGTTCTGAAAAATGACGGTTCTTCTTGTGAAATCCAGGAGGAAGAAATATTGTATTTCTCCAATCATAAAAATACAATATACGTCCATACTAAAGAAGGCGAATTTGTCGTCCCCACCACTCTCTCCGATCTTTATGCCGCCTATCATTCGAGCGGTTTTGAGAGATTGGATCGCTCCAACGTCGTTAATCTCAAGAATGTGTCCGGTTACGATTCCGAGCGAAAGATCGTCAGCTTCGAGGGAGCCGGCACCTTCGCAACCGTTTCCGAATCGAATGAAAAGCGGATCAAAAGATATATGGAGGAAAACAAGAAGAGCTCGACCTGAAACAGGTCGGGCTCTTTTTTAACCACATTAAAAAGTATAAGTTTCGAGAGCTTATTTAGTTCCTTATTTAAAACCGAACGTTTTGGCGGATAGCTCTTCTTTCAATCAAGGGGCTGCCCCAAAATCCAGTTTGCGATTTTTCAGCACCGCTAGCACCGGAATTTTCCCCCTATTCTAAAGCGATAATGCACGTCTTTTTGGAGAAAAGTCGCCACATACCTGATTCTAAAGCGATAATGCAGGTCTTTGGAGCGATTTTTTGCGAAATGGCCCCATTTTTTGAAAAAGACCTGCACATTTGAGCGTCTTTCGCCTTCTTTTTGGAAAAGGGCACGATTTTAATGTATTTTTGCTCGTCTTTGCGATGTCTTTACCGACCCGGATGCGATGTTGGTTTTCCCTCAGGTCTCCTTTAAAACCGGGTTATTCGTCTTCGAAGAGGCTCCGTTAGGAGCTTTTTTTACCACAATAGAATTTATAAGTTATGCGTCCTGAATAACTTCAAATTCTATTTGGCGATAAAAACATCCTTTAAACGCGGTCGCTCATCCATGAAATACTCCGATAGGAGTTTTTCTCATTGGCGCTATTCGATCCTTTTCCGAAAGCAAAGGAAATATTATTGCATATTTTCCACAATATGTAAAGCTTTTTTTGGAGCGCGAAACGGTAAAGACGGGACGGTGGGCTCATGTTATGCTAGGACTAAAGTAAAAGATATCAGAAAGAAATTTCCCGAAGGGAGAGGGGTTAAGTGTCTGGTGGAAAGCATGTTCAGACGCCGGATAACGAGAGAGAGACCGCAGGGAACGTCGGGGAGGAAGACATCATGACCGATGTTGCCGAAGCCTCCAAGAAAACCATACAAGCATCTTGGAAAAATATAACGAATCATTTCCATGCCGTTAAGTCATATGATTGGGTGGAGGTCATCAGGAATCACTATAATCGTTCTCCAAGGCCATCGGCTTTGGAAACGCTGGACAGCAAAGAATTGGTGAATATTTACCGGCAAGCTGTGGCAGCCAACACGTCCAAGGAATTTATCGAATTGATTGTGGACACGCTGCGCGGAAGGAACGTAGACGTCGTTAAAGTGATGAACAGCCGGTAGCTTGGTACGAAGCCACCATCCCAATAAGGATAAGCGGCACGAAAACGAATGCCGCCCACGCGCCGCTTTTGCCGCGCTATTTTTTTTTTGCGAAATTTGTCTAAAAAACAGCTTTCGGTCCGATTATTCTCCTTTACCAGAGGGTTTTCTCCCTATTCGGCTCGTTGCGTTCTGGAAATCTATCAGGTACTATATTTTAATATTAACAGACGGGAGACTCGGCTCGTATGAACTTCGCGGATGGAGAGACGGAGCATTGTACGGCCAATAGAGAGAGAAAAATGGGAGATTGGACAATATGAAAAACATTTTTAAAATTTTCGGTACAGATTTAAGAAATATAGCAAGGAATCCGGCAGCTTTGATCGTCATAGCTGCTGTTGTCTTTTTACCGTCACTGTACGCCTGGTTTAACATTATTTCCTCGTGGGACCCTTACTCCAATACGAAGGACGTCCCCATTGCCGTTTCCAATATGGACCGCGGGACGACGCTGGAAGGCAAGGAACTGCGGGTTGGCGATGAAATTATTAAATCGCTGGAGGAAAATGATAAGCTGGGCTGGGTATTCGTAGACGAGCAAGAGGCGCTGCGCGGGGTGGAGCAAGGCGATTACTATGCCGGAATCGTCATCCCGGAAGATTTCTCGGAGAAGATTACATCCGTCTTGACGAGCAACCCGGAGAAGCCGGAATTGGATTATTATATTAATGAAAAAATAAATGCCATTGCGCCCAAGGTGACATCGGCCGGCGCATCCGGCATTGTCGAGAACGTCAGCAGCCACTTCGTCAAGGTGGCCAATGGCGCGATATTCAAAGCCTTTAACGAGATGGGTATAGAAATCGAACAAAATCTTCCTGCCATGGAGCGGATGAAGAAGCTGGTCTTCCAGCTCGAGGCCGATTTGCCGGAAATCGAGCGGATGATCCAGCTTGCGCAGACGGATCTGGACAAGGCCGAGCTTATCGTGGGCAAGGTGGATGAAGGGCTGGGCAAAGTTAAGGAGATAGGGCAGCATGCCGAGACGCTGGGCCAGCAATTCGAGCAATTGCTTTACGAAGGGGACAGTGTCATAAGGGGATATGCCCCGGCTATTCAGGCCGATCTGCAGACGCTTCAGGAGGTTGCCCACATGACGGGCGAGCTGACGGATGTGCTGATCGCTTCGGATATCAACGCGGATACCCTATTAAGCGGATTAGGGCAGGCCATGGAGCTTATCGATAAAGGTTCGGCCGGGTTGGAAAGGCTGACGGATGTGTTGAAATCGATCGATACTCTGGTGACGGAGGAAGGAAAGCTGCAGGAGGCTATCCAGGCGCTGATCACGGCCCATGACCGGCTGGGGCAATTAAAGAATGCCATGGCTGCCGCAGTCCGTGTGCTTGATCAGGGAGAAGAACCGGCACGGGAGCTGATTCAACGAATCCATGACCTTGCCGGGGAAGCAGATCGTCTGATCGGCCAGCTTATTCAGCTTCACGACAATCAAATTCTTCCCGCTCTGCAGGAAGCTGTCGAGAAGGCAAAGCAGGGAGCGCCGAAGCTTAAAGAAGGGCTTACTCAACTGCAGGGGAAGGTTCAGGCGGGCGAGCAGGCGGTGGAGAAGCTGCTGGATATGCCGTTCGATGCCGAACGTGCCAAACAAGATTTGGAGAAGGTCACCTCATGGGTCGATGCCGGCCTTACGGTAACAGGGCGATTAATCAACGGGCTGGAGCGGCTTGACGCATTGACGGGCAAAGACCTTCTGCAGCATCCCGTTACGGTGCTTAAGGAAGTCCAGAAGCGTCTGGAGAATACGAAAGAAAGACTGGATCAAGCGCTGCAATTGATCGAGAACGGACAGCAGCCCGCGAAGGAGCTGCTGGAGGATATCACAGGGCTGCTCAAGGAGACGGATCGCCTGCTTGGGGAGGTAATTCAAGCCTATGACCCCGTTGTCATTCCGGCATTGCAGGAGGCGTTGAACCGAGCGGCGGAGCTTGACAAGCAAGTAAGGGCGGAGATGGATAAGCTGCAGGAAGCAGCGCGGAAGACCGTCGCCCTGACGGACAAGATTCTGTCTGTAGATACCGGCAAGGTGAGAACGAAGCTGCTGGAAGGGATGGCCCGAATCGACCGCGGCCAGGCCGCTATAGGCCGTCTGATTGGTGCGTTGGATCAAGCCCAGACAGCCGTGAAGGATGGAGCGCTGCGCGATGCCGCAGAACGGCTGGAAGCCATACAGGGGCGCCTCCATACATTGAAGGAAGTGCTGGCCAAGGCTTATGAGGCGGTAGAGGAAGGCGGAGAGCCTGCAGCGGAGCTCGTTCAACGTGTCAACGAGCTGTCCAAGCAAATCGATCAATCGGTCGGGGAGCTGTTGGAGCTGTACGAGACCAAGCTCGCTCCGGCTTTCGATGAGGCGTCTGCGGCTGCACAGCAAACGGTGCGCAAGGCCAACAACGTTATTCACGAAGCCAATGAGGCACTGCCGGATATTGAGAACCTTCTGTTGAAGGCCGGTGAGGGAGTCGAATTGGGGCAGAAGGAAATTGCTCAAATTCGCGATAAGTTTCCCGCCGCCCAAACCAAGCTGAAGGAGATTGCCGACCGGATCCGCGATTTTGAGAAGAACGGGACACTCGATCAGATCATGGACCTGTTAAGCCTGGATGCCGACAAGGAGAGCGACTTCTTCTCCCATCCGATTAAGCTTGAGGAGCACAAGCTGTTCCCGATTCCTAACTATGGTTCGGCCATGTCACCGTTTTTCACTACCTTGTCATTATGGGTCGGCGCTCTGCTGCTCGTCTCGCTGTTAAGGGCCGATGTGGAGAACAAGCAGGACTATAAGAGCTACGAGGTTTATTTCGGCCGTTTCTTCACCTTCCTGACATTGGGGCTGGGGCAGTCGCTTATCGTTACGCTGGGGGATATCTTCCTGCTGAAAACCTATGTAGTCGACAAGGTCTGGTTTGTATTGTTCGGGCTGTTGATTAGCGCAGTATTCGTAATGATCGTCTATACGCTTGTTTCCGTATTCGGCAATGTGGGCAAAGCTTTGTCGATCATTCTGCTGGTGCTTCAACTGTCCGGTTCCGGGGGAACATTCCCGATCCAGATGGCACCGGAATTCTTCCAGAAAATTCATCCGTTCCTGCCCTTCACGCATGCTATCACCATAATGCGGGAGGCGGTGGGCGGATTGTTGTGGAGCGTCGCCGGGAAGCATGCGCTTATTCTATTCATTTATGTAGGAATCGCATTTCTAATGGGCGTCGCCCTGAAGAAAACATTTAACAAATCGAGCGACAAATTTTTGGAGAAAGCCAAAGAAAGCAAGCTGATTCTATAACGGATAAACGGCCGCCGTATCGTCGACAGAGATAATCTCGACGGAAATACGGCGGCCGTTCTTTATTGTCAGACCGATCAATTTAAATCAGCAGGCCTCCCCGCTCTTTATACCGTGCGATCAGAACCTCGCTCTGAACATCCACGATGCCTTCAATCGCCTGCAGCTTCTTGAGATATTGTTCCGCGTGTTCAGGATTGTCCAGCAGGGCATGAACATGCAGGTGAGGTTTGCCGCTCATCTGATACACGTTCGTAATTTCTTCCGCAGCGATCAATTCATCGGCCACCTGCTGCAGCTTGGGCCATTCCACTTCAATATTAAAGAACATGGACAGCATTTTCCCCGCTTTAAGAGGATTAACGATGATCGTAAAACGGTCAATGACCCCATCGTTGATTAATTCGTTGATCCGCTCCCGAACGGCCGCGCGGGTCAGGTTCACGAGACGCCCCAGCTCCGCGTTGCTCAAGCGCCCGTTTTCCGATAAATATTTCAAGATCAGGGTATCGGTTTTATCCAGGTTTTTAAATTGCATATCATCATTCCTTAAGGTTGAATTTAGCTTTTATTATAACATTTTGTGCTGAAGGAATGGCTATTTGCCTTTAGTTTAAGGTGTTTTAATCGTCTATTTTTTATTTACATTGTAAAATTTATTTTTTATATATTGATCGAATGTAAAGTATATGATATACATATGGGTATCCACTGCTTTGTTTCGGGAGGGGATAATGTGGCTTTAATAGCGATTCAGATTTTGGGGATATCCGTGCTGGCCGGGTTGGTGGGGTCGGTGCTGGGTTTGGGCGGCGGAATTATCGTTACCCCTGCGCTGACCCTGCTTTTCGGCGTGGATATCAAGCATGCGATTGGCGCGAGCATCATATCCGTCATTGCGACCTCCAGCGGATCGGCCATTGCGTATATTCGGGACCGCATAACAAATGTGAGAGTCGGAATGTTCTTGGAAGTAGCGACAACGATCGGAGCGATAACGGGAGCATTTATCGGCGGGCTAATGGCGCCCGGTATTTTGTATATCATTTTTGGACTGATTCTATTGTATTCCGTCCTGGCCATGATCAAGAAAACAAAAGACGAGCTGCCGGAAGAAGTCCCGCTTCATCCCATGGCGGGGAAATTGAAGCTGCAGGGAGAATACTACGACAAAGCTCTGCAGCAGACCGTTCCGTACAATGTAGGCAACGTCTACGGAGGGTTTGGCGTTATGTACGGCGCCGGTGTAATCTCCGGACTGCTGGGCATCGGCAGCGGAAGCTTCAAGGTGATGGCCATGGACGTATTCATGAAGCTGCCGTTGAAGGTATCCAGTGCGACGAGCAACTTCATGATGGGGGTTACGGGAGCGGCGAGCGCCGGCGTATTTTTCTTCCGGGGGGATATCGATCCCGTTATTTCCGAGCCTGTTGCCTTGGGGGTTCTAATGGAAGCGATGATCGGCACCAAGGTGATGCAGAAGCTGAAAAGCAAGACCATCCGCAAATTGTTCATTCCGATTCTCGCTTATGTGGCCATACAGATGATCGTGCAGGGAGTGGGGGGCAGCTATGACTGAAAAGCAGGGGCAAATAACTGGAAAGCCGCAGACAAGGGATCGCGCGGCGGAGGTGGAGCTGGCCGTCAGCCGTTGGCTGAGGGCGGGGGTGGCGATTAGCGGAGCCGTTATTCTGGCCGGCTTGATCTATTTTATCTTGAGGGGAGACAGCGGCTATCCGGAGGGAGCTTACCCGACCGCTTTATCCGATATCGTGACGGGGGTAGCGGCTTTGAAGCCTTTCGCCTTAATGATGGCGGGTTTGTTTCTGCTCATTCTGACTCCGGTATTGCGCGTGGCGATTTCATTATTTGTCTTTCTGGCGGAAAAGGACTATTTGTATGTGCTGTTGACCAGTTTTGTGCTGCTGACCCTTGTGATCAGTTTTTTCTTGCCGTAATTGAATGCAGGAAAATAAGCCCTCCGTTCCATCATCCGATGATGTCGCGGGGGGCTAGTTGTATTATGTGCACCTTCCGACCGATTAAAGTCTCCGGTGTCCTTTATCATTAAACCATTTAGGTTGATCGTGCGATGTAGTCCGATATTATTCTTGCTTAATGGTACCCGGTAAACTATAATAGGAACGTACGTTCTGTTAATGGGCGGAGAAGAAGAAGGGAAGGCAGGTGCAGCAGCGTGAATAATGCCGGGCGAACAGACTTCCATTTATGGTACAGATCGATGACGCTGACGCTGCCGGAAGAGGAAGAGGCGGAGCCATGTACGGGAAAGCCGGCTCTATCGGGAGAAGATAGGGCAAGCTGCCTGATTCGTGATCTTGTCCGGTTTTCCATGGAGCACAAGGCGCCGATACGATTGCTGATACAAGATCCGGATAGAATACGGCAAGTGGCAGGAAGGATCTATCGCTTGGGTCCTGAACAGATTATAGTGAAGACCTCTGCAGGTTACGAATCGATTATGCTGGAGCATGTTATTGAAGCAGGGATGAATATAGCATGCTTCTGCTCTGCTTGAGCCGCGCTTGGCCGGAGCAGCCAACTGCAAGCTTAAGCCCCTTGCGTAAAATTGCTATACCCGGAAATCTGTGCGTTTTTCAAAAAAATTACCAATATTCTATTTATTTCCTGTATAATGGTGGATAAATAAGCTCATGCCGAGGAGGAACGGGAATGGACAATTCCAGTATTAAACGAACCGCGCTGATGAGCGCCTACCTGCGAGCCCACCATGCGATTCATGCCGAACCTAAAATTTTTGACGATTTTATGGCCCCCCGTCTGCTGACGGAGGAGGACCTTGCCGCGTTCGATCACGGCATGGTCGCCGGTCTGTCCAAGATAGACCCCCGGCGGGCAGCTGAGAGTCCGGACCCGGCTATGGCCGTAGCATCGATGGTCCAGCTGTATTTTCCGACCTCGCTGTTTCTCAGCCGTTCAAGATATACGGAAGATCATCTGGAGGAAGCTATCCGGCAAGGAGTGACTCAATACGTTATTCTGGGAGCCGGGATGGATACCTTTGCGCTGCGAAATGCCGGACGCTATCCGCAAACGCAAATTTTCGAAATCGATCATCCGGCTACGCAGGATTTTAAGAGGAAACGGCTCGCCGAGCTGGAACTGGACATTCCATCCAACCTCCATTTCGTCCCGGTAGACTTTACGATTCATCCATTGGACAAGGAATTGGCGCATACCGTCTACGATCCCCAGGCGCCGACCTTCTTCAGTTGGCTTGGAGTTGTGCATTATTTGCCGCTCGACAAGGTGTTCGCGACATTCCGGACCATTTCGAAAATCAGTCCTGCGGGCAGCCGAATTATTTTTGATTATTGGGATAAGAAAGCCTTTAATTCTGAAACGGCAGCTCACCGCGTTAATTTAATGCTGGGCATGCTGCGTCAGGCAGGCGAGCCTATGGTTACAGGAATGGATCCTACCGCCTTGGCCTCGGAGTTGGAACCGGCCGGTTTGCGGATGGTGGAGCAATTAAGCCCGGCCGATATACAAGAAAGCTATTTTCAGAACCGTTCCGATGATTATTATGCTTATGAGCATGCGTATTTTGTAAAGGCGGAAGTTATTTGAATATAGGGTAAGTCGGAATCGGATTGGAAAAATAAATCGGGCGTCCCTTGCGGGACGCCCTTTTCATGGGAGAGGAGAAACCGGACGAAGAGCTTATGGGGAAACGTAAGCCTTCTCCGCGGTTGTCTACGACATTACTCTAATGTCGATATTGTCAGGATTGACCCTTTGCCGTGAAAATATACATCCGGGATAAAAATTTTTTTGTAAAACGCGGCAACAATATGTGATAATATAGCAACGAATGACATACGCAAAAAAAGGGGTCAACGGATGAGAGTCATTTCAGGAACAGCCAAAGGAAGGCCGCTGAAGGCAGTACCCGGCACCGGAACGAGACCTACGGCGGACAAGGTTAAAGAGGCCATATTCAGTATGATCGGCCCTTATTTCGACGGAGGACAGGTACTGGATTTGTTCGCGGGGACGGGCGGGCTTGGAATTGAGGCGCTCAGCCGGGGGATGGACCGGGCGATCTTCGTCGACCTGGAGAAGAAGAGCGTTGACGTAATTCGCGAGAACGTGCAGTCGGCGGGATTGGACAACCGTGCGGAAATTTACCGCAACGAGGCAACGCGGGCGCTCAAAGCGCTGGCCAAAAGGGAGATGCGTTTCGATCTTGTGCTGCTGGATCCTCCTTACCGGATGAAGAAGCTGGACGAGCTTGCGCGGATGCTGGAAGAGCTGGCACTCCTGAAGCCCGGAGCAACGGTGCTGATCGAATGCGATGCCTCCCGGCATTATGAGGCCCGAATCGGAGGCCTGTCCCAGGTTCGCCACTCCGTCTATGGAGATACGGCCATTTATGTTTATCGATATGTAAGCGAAATCCCGGAGAGCGGTTCGCACACGAATGAAGGAGTTGACCAGCATGAATAAACTGAACCAAGAGCATACGATTGCCGTCTGTCCGGGAAGCTTCGATCCCGTCACTTACGGTCATCTGGACGTTATTCAGAGAGCATCGCAGGTTTTTGAAAAAGTCATTGTGGCGGTATTGAAAAATTCCAGCAAAACGCCGTTGTTCAGTATTCAGGAACGTAAACAATTGCTGGAGCAGGTGACCGAACATCTGCCTAATGTGGAAGTGGACAGCTTTGACGACTTGCTTATAAATTATATGAGCGAGCGCAACGCCAGAGTCATTGTCAAAGGCCTGAGGGCAGTATCCGATTTTGAGTATGAGCTGCAAATGGCTGCTCTTAACCGGAAGATGAATTCCGATATCGAGACCTTTTTCATGATGGCCAGCAGCCAGTATTCGTACTTAAGCTCGAGTATTGTCAAGCAAATCGCCCAGTTTCACGGCCCCGTAAACGATCTCGTGCCCGAAGTGGTGGAGCAGGCCTTGAGACAGAAATTCGGGACGCGCTAGAAGTTGCGGCGAATGAAATCATTCATACCAATACGATGATTCTTTGAGAGGCTATGTATCCTTGTCTCGATGTGCCGAGGAAAGCCGACAGATCGTTATCGGCAGGCAAGAACCGGCATTAGTGCAGGTCTTTGCGAGGATTTCCATTAAATCAGCCAAAGACATGCAAATGTGCAGGTAAATTTAACTATTTTGCATATCTTCGGCTATTTCCGTTTATTGTACTGCAGTTTCGCTCGTCTTTCCGGGTATTTGTTACCGTTTCGCGGAAAGACATGCACTTTTGCCCGTCTTTTCGGTAGATGGTTGTTGTATTGGTAAACTGGTCATTCATCGACGCGGCCGGATGTTGCCGCACTAATGCTTCGAAAAGGACAGAAGGACCATCCTTTGAATGGCTTTTGGCTAGCCGGTTTTCTTACGATAAGCGCGATTAATCAGTGATATACATATGAGGAGCACAAAGATACCCGCAACAAAAACATACAGCTTGGCAAGCAGCGGCCATATTTTCAGCCCCTGGGTCCAGAAGGCGCCCGCGTCGGACAGAAGCGAACCGGCAGCGTTCGGCGGGCTGACCAATGTATCCGTCATAGCGAAGGTCCCGACGACCCCGAAAGTGGCGGTCAGCGGCTTCCAGAGAAGTACGGTCAGAATAAAGGCATAAGCTCCATGCAGAAGCCGGGCAAGGATAAATCGCGAATAGCGAATGCCGTTGTTGCCGGCCAGGCTGCGGGCCTGTGCATGCAGGGACAACCCGCTCCAGCCAAGAATCGCACCAATTACGGCTACGGTCATCAGCAGCGGAAACGATAGCCGGCTCATTCCGTACATCCCCAGGTGGGGCTCGAGGAAGGCCGACAGCAGGGTATTCACCGGCTCTGCTGAGACTATTGGGCCCAATGCCAGGACAAGGATGCGATGAAGCACGGAAAACAGGATGATGTAACCGCCGATCCCGAGCAGCTTCTGTGCGGCGGAGGTGACGGAATCTCCCAGGAGCTTGCCGAATGTCCGCCCGTCCTTCCGATGGGCGGAGCGCAAGGACCCGGCCGTACGGCGGAGCCACCCGTGATTACGGCCGGCGGTTTCGGTGCTTGAGCCGGAAGGGACGGAAGTTCTCCCGGATGAATCTGTCCAGCGCAGCGTAATGCCCATCGCCAATGCCGACAGATAGTGAACGACGGCGATCATGAAGCCGGCCTCCGGGCTTTGCAGAAAACCTACCCCCACGACGGCAATCATGATGACGGGGCTGCATAAATGGCTCACGGCTAACAGCCGCTGGGCTTCTGAGGCATTGAGCACACCTTCCCGTCTGAGCTGGCCGGTGACATCGGCTCCCGCCGGAAACCCGGCAGTCAGCCCCATGGCCAGAGCCCAGCCGCTTGCTCCGGGCAGCCGGAAGACAAGCTTCATCACCGGCTCCAGCAGCGTTCCCAAGGCATGGACGAGACCGAGGCCAATCATGATCTCGGACAGGATAAGAAATGGGAGCAGGCCGGGAAATACAAAGGTCCACCATATGGTCAATCCGTGCAAGGAAGATTTAAATATTTGATCCGGATAGATCACAATGAACATTACAAGAATAATAGCTAACGCTCCGAGTAGAATAGTGAACGACCGGCTGTCCGACGGAATCCATTTTCGCATTAAAATCACCTCCGTCCCGCGTTTCTGCTACATGTTTACGCCAAGCGGCGGGGAAATAGAACAAGCCTGCCTCGTATATGGAAAGGAGAGGATCGAGTTGGCGGATCATACTCAAGGGGGAGCATCCGGATGGAACCGGAATGACAAGCTGAGGCGGCGCGGGAATTCCGCGGTCCGCTGGTATTTGGCCCCGGTTTTGGTCGGGGTTATTGTTTTTTGCCTGCTTTATTTCATTCCGCTGCCATACTACATTTATAAACCGGGATCGGCGGAAAACGTCAGACCGATGATCGAAATCAAGCAGGGAGGCCAGCCGGAGAGCGGCTCCTTCATGCTGACGACCGTCGGGGTCAGCGATTCCAATCTGATCGGATACCTCTATGCCAAATGGAGCGATATTCATGAGCTTCGTCCCAAGGAAGAGGTTCACCGCAAGGGAGAGACCGACCGGGAATATAATAAGCGCCAGGAATATAATATGACGACTTCCCAAAGCAATGCTATCCAGGCTGCGTACAAGAAAGCGGGGGTTCCCTACCGGATAGAAAATACGGGAGTCATCGTGCTGCAGGTTCTTCAGAATATGCCGGCTTACAAAATACTGCAGGCGGGCGACCTCATTGAGGACGTGGACGGGCATAAGGCTGCAGCCGCTTCCGAATTGACCGCTTATTTGCAAAGCAAAGCCCCTGGAGAAGAAGTTCGTATCACCTTCCGGCGGGGAACGGAGACGAGGACGGAGACGCTGAAGCTGGCCGAGCTTCCGGCAGATGAAGGAACGCAGGACGGAAAGCCGAGAAGCGGCCTTGGCGTCACGATCGGTACCCTGCAGGAGGTTAAGCCCGAGGACGAGGCGAAGCAGGTTACAGTGAAGGCCGGAAACATCGGAGGCCCTTCGGCCGGACTGATGTTCTCGCTGGAAATCTATAATCAGTTTGTGGAAGAAGATATTACGAAAGGCTATCAGATTGCCGGGACGGGGGAAATCGATTCCGACGGGAACGTAGGAGTGATCGGGGGGATTCAGTTCAAGGTTGTGGCGGCCCATCGGCAAGGAGCGGATATTTTCTTTGCTCCGGAGGACCTGCTGCCCGGCCCCGGAGAAGCCTTCAAGCCGATTCTGAATGCGACGATCGCCCAGGAGCAGGCGGAGAAGCTCAAAACCGGCATGAAGATCGTGCCTGTGAAAACGATGGATGATGCTCTGGAGTATTTGAAATCATTGCCTCCCAAAGCGGAAGCATCGGGGAAAACCGCTTATTCGGAGCCTATGCGCAAAGGAGCCTGATAGTAGTCCCGCAGCAGCTCGGCGGAAGACGGCTGCGAATATCCGAGAGAGTAGGCGCCTGCGGCCTGAATGTCCATTTCCAGAAAAGGCGGGCGTTCTCCCGGGATTTTGACGAGGACGGGACAGGCCGCCTTCTTCTTCATTCTCTGGAGCAGCAAACGGCCCTTGGCGGAAAAGCCGAGCACCCGAATATATCCCGGCCCGCCGGCCAGCGATTCCCGGGTAAGCTGCGCTTTTCGGTGATTCAACAGAATCCGTACAAGCATTCTCTGAAGCTTCGTTCGCGTATACCGTTTCGTCTTCATCTGCTCGATGAGGGCCTCGAAGGCGGCTTCCCCGACCGTGGAAGCTTCGGACTTGTCCGGCCGCCAACCGGCCAGGCAGCGCTTGATGCGGTGCTCAAGTCCTTCGCTGACTTCATGGATCAGCCGGAGCTCGTCCGCGGAGCGGGTGACGATCTGGTTCAGCAGCGGCTGCATGTAGCGGCCCCAGCTAATCGGCGCCCGTCCGGCTTCCAGCTCCCGCAGCAGAATCTCCAGCGTATAGGAAGGAACATAGGAGCGGATTTTCTCCAGTCCGGCCTTCTGCCGGCCGCTGCCCAGCCATTGGCGAATGGCCGTTGCGCTGGCGATGTGTGCGTCGGAAGCGTTCCGGTCATGATAGCCGGCTTTGTGCCGTGCAATGGTGGCGGGGATGATCGGGCTGTTCAGCCTTCGTAAGGCGATCAAATAATGAAGCCCGAGCGTGTTATTGGGCTCGTTCAGACGTCCGCCCTCTTCACCGACCCAGTCCCGGATGGCGGCGCTGTAGGCGGCAGGATAATTCATTCCTTCCTCCAGCCGCCGGGCGAGCCGCTGTTGGAAGTCATCCTGCTCTATGTATAGACGTTCCGCCAGACCGGACAGCCAATCGATGCTGCCGCTTTCGCTGCCGAAGCATAGGGAATCCACTACGCCGCAATCGTTCAACACGCGCACGGCGCCGTAAGCGAACCATTCCGCGGCCTGGGAAGAATAGGCGACGGGCAGCTCCAGGACGACATCGGCGCCCATCCGCAAAGCCATCTCCGCCCGCGCCCATTTGTTCACCAGGGCCGGCTCGCCGCGCTGCAGCCAATGACCGCTCATGACGGCTATCGCCGCATCGGCCCCGGTAACGGCTTTGGACTGCTCGAAATGATATACATGTCCGTTGTGCAACGGGTTATACTCAACAATAAGACCGACAGTTTTCAGGAAGCTTCCTCCTTTCTGCAGTTGCTCATCACGGCAGGACCTGCTATGATCGGGTTAAGCGTCAGGCAGGCTGCGGCCCGGTCCGGATCATCCGTTCGAGGCCATCCCGGAGTCCTGCGGCAAACACTATAAACGATTTCGCCGCGCCAGCGTCATTTCGGCCGGGCCGGGAACCGCGATTACTGTATTTTAATATAGCATGGACAGAAAATGTTGACAAAAGATCGGCACTATCGCTATAATTAACTTTGTTTGTTTGGGGTGAATAATGATGCTGCTTCATCTGAAGGACTTGATCGCCAAAGAGAAGTCTGTGCAGATCAAAGAGTCCTTGGATCTGTCCGGCCTGCTGCAGGATCGCGAAGACTTGCGCAGCTTTGGAATGCTCAAGACGGACCTCGAAGCTAGAGGGGAATCCGGCATGGTCGTTGTCTCCGGAGAACTCGCTCTGGACCTGGAGATGGCTTGTTCCCGGTGTCTCGATCCGGTTCGGGAAACGCTGGTCATACCTTTCCGGGAATTGTTCGCGGGATCGGCCGAATTACTGCCGGAGAGCGAGCTGGAGGATGCCCACGTAGTGACCGAAGATAAAGTAGATTTAATCCCTTACTTGGAAGAGGCCGTTGTGCTTGCCCTTCCATATGCCCCGCTGTGCGGAGAAGAATGCCGGGGGCTGTGTCCCGTATGCGGGAGTAACCGGAATACCGAGCCTTGTCAATGCAAGGTGGAGAGAATCGATCCCCGGCTTGCCGGTCTGGCCGATTTTTTCAAATAGTAAAGAACTTATAAGTTCCGGGGTTATTTCAAGCAACAATGAGCAGATTCGTTAGATTGTGCCGTGATTCCTAACGGGCGAATCTAATATAGCCAGATAAACTTGAATTGCCGCGCCAAGGCGGCGATGGTTTATCCCACGTTAAAGGAGGTGGAAATCCATGGCAGTACCTCAGCGGAGAACATCCAAAACCCGTCGTGACAAGCGCCGGACTCACTTTAAATTAGTTGTTCCTGGCATGGTCAAATGCGAAAACTGCGGAGAGCTTAAGGTGGCTCATCGCGTATGCAAAGTTTGCGGAACATACAAAGGCAGAGAAATTATCAAACAATAATCGTTTGAAGTAGTGCTTCATCTTTTCGGGTGGGGTGCTATTTTTTTTGTTTTCGCGCTTCTCTTTTCATTTGGCCCAGAATTATATATACTACAGATTAGCACCAGGTAATAAAATGAAGTAATAACCGGATAGAAACCGGCCGGGTAACTCCGGATAATCATTGAGAAGAAGGCGGTGCGGCACCATAGAACGCATACCTAAACGGCTTCGCCAGCAGCAGCTGATGAAGGCGATTGAAGATAATCCCTTCGTTACGGACGAAGAACTGACCAAGCGGTTTGGGGTCAGCATCCAGACGATCCGGCTGGACCGGCTGGAGCTGGGGATCCCTGAATTAAGGGAGCGCATCAAACTGATGGCCGAACAATCGTATGATCAGGTCCGCTCGTTGCCGCTTCACGAAGTGATCGGAGAAATTATCGATTTGCAGTTGGATAAAAGCGGAATATCGATTTTTGAAATCAGGGAAGAGCATGTCTTCTCCCGGACCAAAATCGCCCGCGGCCATCATATATTCGCGCAGGCGAATTCTTTGGCTGTAGCGGTGATTAACGACGCTATCGCTTTGACGGCCTCCGCGGATATCCGGTTTATCCGTTCGGTGATGCTCGGGGAGAAATGCGTAGCCAAATGCTATGTCCGAACCGTGACGAGGGGGAAGGCGAAAGTAGAAGTGTTTACCTATGTCAATGACGAACTTGTGTTTCAAGGAAACTTCTTAATTTATCATTCGAAGAAAGAGCGCGGCGAAGGAGGCTATCTGAATGCGGATCGCGATTGATGCCATGGGCGGGGATCACGCTCCTCGGGCCACAGTGGAAGGGGCCTTAACGGCTGCCAGAGAATGGAACGACGTGGAGCTCGTTCTCGTCGGACATTCGGAGAAGCTGGAGCCCCTGTTGAAGGACAAGCCCGCCAACCTGTCCGTTCACCATGCGGAAGACGTCATCCTGGCGGATGATGAGCCCGTCAAGGCCGTCCGCAGGAAGAAAGACGCCTCCATGGTCGTCGCCGGCACCCTGGTCAAGCAGAAGCAGGCCGATGCCATGATCTCGGCAGGCAATACGGGAGCGTTGATGGCGACCGGCTTGCTCGTTGTCGGCCGGATCCGCGGGATTGAGCGGCCGGCGCTTGCTCCGATGATCCCGACCATGGATGGGACAGGGGTGCTGGCGCTCGACCTGGGCGCCAATATGGATTCCTCCGCGACCAACTTGCTCCAATACGCCATCATGGGCAGTGTATACCGGAGCAAGGTGCATGGACTGGCTAAGCCGCGGGTAGGTCTGTTGAATGTCGGAACGGAAGAAATGAAGGGCAACGAATTGACCAAGGCCGCCTATCCTTTGCTGGCCGAGGCGCCCATTCATTTTGTCGGCAATGTGGAAGCTCGCGATGTTCTGAATGGAAATTGCGACGTGCTGGTATGTGACGGCTTCGTAGGTAACATATTATTGAAAAGCCTGGAGGGAGCCGCAGGGGCGATTTTTTCCGCGATCAAGGAAGAATTCACCCGCAGCTTCACAACCAAGCTGGCTGCGGCGGTATTGAAGCCGGGCTTGACCCAATTTAAGAAGAAACTCGATTATACGGAGCATGGAGGCGCGCCATTGCTCGGAATTGACGGGCTGGTGCTGAAAAGCCACGGCTCTTCCGACGCCAACGCGATCAAGAACGCAGTCCGCCAGGCGAGAATGGCCCTGCAGAACGATCTGGTCGCTTCCATCTCCTCCGAAATTAGCAGCGGGAAGTGAGTGTATTAGATGAAGTTGACACCGGTTGGCATTATCGGGACGGGCAAATACGTTCCGGAGCGAGTACTTACCAATCAAGATTTGGAGAAGATGGTCGATACGAATGACGAGTGGATTTCCACCCGCACCGGAATTAAGGAAAGAAGGCTGGCGTCGGAGCATGAAGCTTCGTCGGATCTGGCCTTCCAAGCGGCCCAAGTGGCTCTGGAGCAAGCAGGGATAACGGCGGAACAATTAGACCTGATCCTTGTAGCCTCGATCACGCCGGATATGGCGTTCCCTTCGACGGCCTGTATACTCCAGGATCGCCTTGGCGCCAAGAAGGCCGCCGCTTTCGATTTGTCCGCCGCCTGCTCGGGATTTATCTACGGGCTTGCCAACGCCTCCAATTTTATTGCCATGGGCACTTATAAATATGCTCTCGTTGTCGGAGCAGAATGCTTGTCCAAAATTACGGATTATACCGACCGCAATACCTGCATCCTGTTCGGAGACGGCGCGGGAGCGGCTGTGCTAGGTCCGGTCGCTGAAGGAAGAGGCTTCCGTTCGTTCGAGCTTGGAGCCGACGGTTCGGGCGGAGAGCTGCTGAAAATTGCCGGAGGCGGCTCGCGCTGCCCAGCCAGCCCAGCCAGCCTGGAGCAGAAGCAGCACTATATCTATATGGCGGGTAAGGAAGTATTCAAATTTGCGGTCAAAATCATGGGCTCAGCCGCTGAAGAAGCATTGAACAAGGCCGGAATCAGCAAATCGGAAATTGATCTGCTGGTTCCGCATCAAGCGAACATTCGAATCATTCAGGCGGCCCTGAATCGCTTGGAGCTGCCCGAGGATAAATGCATGATCAATTTACAGAAGTATGGGAATGTATCGGCCGCATCGATACCGATCGCCCTCGCTGAAGCGGTGGAGGAAGGACGGGTCAAGGAAGGCGATTGCATCGTTCTCGTCGGTTTCGGCGGCGGATTGACCTGGGGGGCCTCGGTGCTTATCTGGTAATTCAAGGCGCCGAGAATCAGGAAGTTGGCTGCATAAGGGACCGTCCGGGAAACGGCGGGCGACCGCTTTTGCATGAGAACGTTATGAACTGTGGAAAGGGGACGGACGATGGGGAAATTAGCTTTTGTCTTTCCGGGGCAAGGAGCCCAATCCGTGGGGATGGGGCAGGATGTATATGAATCGAACCCGGACTCCAGGAAAATATTTGATGAAGCGGACGAGGTGCTCGGATTTGATCAGAAGAAGCTGATCTTCGAGGGGCCCGAAGCGGAGCTTAAGAAAACTTATCATACCCAACCCGCGCTGCTTACGACAAGCATTGCTTATTATGAAGCGTTACGCCAGGCTGCTCCCGCCCCGGATTATGTGGCGGGACACAGTCTTGGAGAATACAGCGCTCTGGTCGTGGCGGGGGTGCTGTCCTTCGCAGATGCGGTCCGGATCGTCCGGCTGCGCGGAGAATATATGGAATCCGCGGTGCCGGGAGGCCAAGGGGCTATGGCCGCTGTACTGGGTGCCGACCGCGCAGCGTTGGAGAGCTTGTGCGCCCGACTTTCCCGCGAAGCGGGGATAGTGGAGCCCGCGAATGTGAACTGCCCCGGCCAGATCGTTGTATCGGGGAGCAAGGAAGGCGTTCAGGCGGTCATCGAGCACGGGAAGGAAGCGGGGGCCAAGCGCGTTCTGCCGTTGGAGGTCAGCGGTCCGTTCCATTCCTCGCTGATGAAACCGGCGGCCGAGCGCCTTGCGGATACGCTGCGGAATGTTCCGATGAATCCGGCGGGGATTCCCGTCATCGCCAACGTAAGCGCCCAGCCTGTAACCGATCCGGAGGAGATCCGCCGCTTGCTCGTCGAGCAGGTATGCGCTCCTGTTCTCTGGGAGGATAGCATTCGCCGGCTTATCGACGAAGGGGTGGATACGTTCGTCGAATTGGGATCGGGAACCGTGCTGGCCGGCTTGATCAAGAAAATCGACCGGTCAGTCCGGGTTCTGTCCGTCAACAGCAAAGAGGCGGTTGACCAGGCTCTGGCCGAGCTGTAGTTAACACCCGTCTTTGCTGCAACACCTCAATAGGTAACTAATCGGATTACAATCTGTGAAACAGGAGGGAACTTGATGCTGACAGGAAAAATCGCCCTCGTCACCGGAGCTTCCAGAGGGATCGGCCGGGCCATTGCTCTTCATCTGGCTGAATCCGGGGCGGATGTGGTCGTTAATTATGCGGGCAGCGAGGGCGCTGCCGAAGAGGTGGTTAAGGAGATTACCGCTCTCGGCCGGCGCTCGATGAAAATCAAAGCCGACGTGAAGGATTCCGCCCAGGTCGAAGAAATGGTCAAGCAGGTAGTGGAGGAATTCGGCCGCCTGGATATTCTGGTGAATAATGCCGGAATAACTAGGGATAATCTAATTATGCGTATGAAAGAAGACGAGTTCGACGAAGTCATCGCCACCAATCTCAAGGGAGTGTTCAACTGCCTGAAGGCGGTGACCAGACCGATGATGAAGCAGCGGTCCGGACGGATCATCAACATCTCTTCCGTTGTCGGTTCATTGGGCAACCCGGGACAGGTTAACTACGCCGCGGCCAAGGCCGGTGTCATCGGCATGACCAAGACGGCGGCGAAGGAGCTGGCCTCCCGCGGTATTACAGTTAACGCAATAGCTCCCGGATTTATTGTGACGGATATGACCGACCAGCTGCAGGGAGAGACCCGGGACCAACTGCTGAGGCAGATTCCGCTTGCGAGGCTGGGACAGCCCGAGGAAATTGCCAAGGCGGTCCGTTTTCTGGCCTCCGATGATGCAGCCTACATGACCGGACAGACGCTTCATATCGACGGCGGAATGTACATGTAGCTCTGCCGGGACCGGTGTGCCTGCAACTTTCTCCCATCAGTCGGAAGTCAAGTCACGCTTTAGCGGTTACCGCCGGATTGCTTCCTTCTGTTGCTAGGAAATGAAAAGTCTGGGAGACGGCTGCGGCCGTTAAAAGAACCGCTCTGCCGAAAGTCTCATTTCTAGTAAAAGCTTGTTTACGATTCTATGGTAATTTGGTGCTAATTTTCGTATAATACCAAAGAGGAGGTGAGCCGGGATGTCCGATGTTTTGGATCGTGTAAAGCGAATTGTCGTTGATCGCCTTGGGGTGGAGGAATCCGAAGTTACCCCTGAAGCATCTTTTAAAGACGATTTAGGCGCTGATTCCTTAGATGTAGTGGAATTGGTTATGGAGCTGGAAGACGAGTTCGATATGGAGATTTCCGACGAGGATGCGGAGAAGATTACAACCGTGGGAGAAGTTATCGCCTACATAGAATCTAATAAGCAATAAGCCGGTAAGTCCCGTTTGGTCTAGTACAACGGGACTTATCCTGCCTTGCCGCTTCACAGGAAATCAGCCATAAATGTTAAGTATAGAGGTGAAACCATGGCACAGCGGGTGGTTGTAACAGGTTTGGGGATTATGACTTCACTCGGTCATGAGCTCGAAACATTTTGGGATCATTTGATGGCAGGTAAGTCCGGTGTTTCTCTGATCGAGAGCTTCGATGTTAGCGAGTATCCCACGCGCATTGCGGCATCTATTAAAGATTTCAGCCCGGAAGATTATATGGATAAAAGAGATGCGCGCCGCATGGACCGTTTCGTGCAATTTGCACTGGCGGCCAGCCAGAAGGCTTTGCAGGATGCGGATTTAAATATACGAGATCAGACCGATCCGGAACGGGTCGGGGTTATTGTCGGATCGGGAATCGGCGGTTTAACCACTTGGGAGGAGCAGCACAAGATTTTGCTGGAGAAAGGTCCCAAGAGAGTAAGCCCCTTCTTTATCCCGATGATGATTGCCAATATGGCTTCCGGACAAATATCGATGGCCACCGGGGCGAAGGGTCCCAATACGACGGCTGTGACGGCTTGTGCCACGGGAAGCCATTCGATTGGGGATTCGTTCAAGATCATTCAGCGCGGTGACGCGGATGTCATGATTTGCGGCGGCGCGGAAGCGACCATTTCGCCGACCGGCATGGCCGGATTCTGTGCTCTGCGGGCCATGTCAACGCGCAATGACGAGCCGGAGAAGGCAAGCCGGCCCTTCGATAAGGACCGGGATGGTTTTGTCATGGGCGAAGGATCGGGAATTCTCATTCTGGAATCTCTGGAGCATGCTCTGCGGCGCGGCGCGAAAATTTATGCCGAAGTGATCGGCTACGGAATGAGCGGAGACGCTCATCATATGACCGATCCGGATCCGAATGGAGCGGCGCGCTGTATGAAGAAGGCGCTGCAAGATGCCGGATTGACACCTGCAGATGTTGATTATATCAATACTCACGGCACTTCGACGCCGGTTGGTGACATTTCGGAGACGAAGGCCATCAAGGAAGCGTTCGGAGAGCATGCAAGCAAGCTGGCGGTCAGCTCGACCAAATCGATGACCGGGCACCTGTTGGGCGCGGCCGGGGGAGTAGAGGCGGTCATTTGCGGGCTGGCCATCAAGCACGGCATGCTTCCGCCGACGATTAATCTGGATAATCAGGATCCGGAGTGCGATCTCGATTACGTACCCAACACTCCACGCAAAGCCGACGTTAAAATAACGATGTCCAACTCGTTCGGGTTCGGAGGTCATAACGCAACGATTATTTTGAGGAAATACGAAGAATAACCTAACAAAGCAGGTGTTTTCGATGAATCGGGATTTAAAGCAGCTCCAGTCCGCCCTCGGCATCTGTTTTCATAATCCGTCTTTGCTGCGCCAAGCCTTTACCCATTCCTCTTATGTGAATGAGAACCGGGTCGCAGGGAGCAAGGATAATGAACGACTGGAATTTCTGGGGGATGCGGTACTGGAGTTGACGGTTTCGGAATACTTGTATGATACGTTTCCTCATCGGACCGAGGGAGAATTGACCAAGCTCAGAGCTTCTATCGTTTGCGAACCATCTTTGGTCCTGTTTGCCGAACAGCTCGATTTCGGCAGTTACGTGCTGCTCGGCAAAGGGGAAGAGCTGACAGGGGGAAGAACCCGGCCTGCTTTGCTTGCGGATGTCTTCGAATCTTTCGTCGGAGCCCTGTATCTGGATCAAGGCTTGGAAGCGGTCAAAGTGTTTCTTCGCCAGCATGTGTTCCCGAAGCTGTCCGGAGAAGGGAAGCCGCAAATTCTCGACTACAAAACCCAACTGCAGGAACATACACAGCAGCATAATATGGGGCTCCTGGAATATCGGATAGTCGAGGAACGGGGACCGGCGCATGAGAAGGAATTTATCGCGGAAGTGAAGATGGGCGACAAGCTGCTCGGCCAAGGGTGCGGTCGTTCCAAGAAAGAGGCGGAACAGCAAGCCGCCGCACAGGCCTTGCTCAGCTTGAATGTCAAGGTCAGATGAACCGCCGGCAAACCGGCATGCATCGGAGGAGAGCGAACAGGGACGGTCATGGCCGCCGCCTGCTTCGCTCTTTTTCCATGAGAAATGGATAAATCCGGCCATAAAAAATCAATATGACCTGTATTTGCTGAAGCAAGTTCCCCTCTTTTATTGCGACAGGTTATGATACAATAGCTTTGAGGTGAGACCATGTTATTAAAGCGGATTGAACTGGCGGGATTCAAATCGTTTGCCGACAAAACCGAATTGGAATTTGTACAAGGAATTACCGCCGTCGTGGGTCCGAACGGAAGCGGAAAGAGCAACATATCCGACGGAATCCGCTGGGTCTTGGGTGAACAGAGCGCCCGATCTCTTCGCGGAGGCAAGATGGAGGACGTGATTTTCGCCGGAAGCGATTCCCGTAAAGCGGTTAATTACGGGGAAGTATCCTTAACCTTGGACAATTCCGACAATGCTCTCGGGCTTGATTTCAGCGAGGTGACCGTCACCCGTCGGGTGCACCGAAGCGGGGAGAGCGAGTATCTCATCAATAAACAACCATGCCGCCTGAAAGATATTACCGAGCTTTTCATGGATACGGGAATCGGTAAGGAAGCTTATTCGATTATCGGGCAGGGGCGGATTGAAGAAATATTAAGCACGAAATCCGAGGACCGAAGAGGGATATTTGAGGAAGCGTCAGGGATTGTCAAGTACAAGACCCGTAAGAAGGACGCGGAAAAGAAGCTGGACGAAACCGAGCAGAACCTGCTTCGCATTCATGATCTGGTCTCCGAGCTGGAGGATCAGATCGGGCCTCTGCAGGAGCAGGCCGAGAAGGCTAAGCAGTATAAGCGGTTAAGGGAAGAGCTGAAGCAGAGCGAAATTTCCGTTTATGTGTATCAAATAGATAACATCCACCAGAGCTGGTCCGAGACACAGCAGAAGCTGGACGAGCTGCGGGCTCAGCAGATGGAATTGGCCGGGGTGGTTCACCAGCATGACGCCTTCCTGGAGAAGCACCGTTGGGAGACAGGGAGACTGGATCAGGAGCTGCAGGAGCTGCAGGCTAAGCTGCTGCAAATTAGCGAAGACTCCGAAAAGTGCGAGGGCCATGGAGAAGTATTAAAAGAGCGCAGGAAGAATACGATCGGCAATCGGGCGCAGTTGGAGCAGACGATCCGGCATCAAGCGGAGCGGCTCGCCGAAAAGCAGGAAGAGCTTAAGCAAACCAAGGATAAGATTGTTGAAATCTCCCAGCAGCTCGAGGATTGCCGTGACCGGTTGGCTTCGGAGGAAGAGAGGCTTCTGGGGGTTGAAGGAGGCATCAGCAGCGAAACCGAGGAAGAGTTGAAGGCGGAGCTGTTGGAGACGTTAAACCGTATGGCCCAGAGCCGTAACGAAATCCGCTATGCCGAGCAGCAGTTGGAAACTATACAGCGCCGGGCGGAACGGCTCGAGAACGAAAAGGCGAAATGGACGGAGGAGAGGGAGCGGCTCGTCGAACGCAAAGCGGAGCTTGAACAGAAGCTTGCCGCGGCCGGGGAGCAGCTTGCCGATATCCGCCAGCAATACAGTACGAAGCTCGAAAGCCTGAGGACGAAGACCAGTCTGCTGGAGCAGACTCAGGCGACCGTCCGTAAGTGGGAGCAGAAGCTTGACTCCATCGTGTCCCGGAGAGATACGATGAAAGAAATGCAGAACGACTATGACGGTTTTATGCATGGGGTCAAGGAAGTGCTGAAGGCGACCAAGCGGCCTGGCGGTTTGCGCGGGATTCATGGCGCCGTTGCGGAGTTGATCCAGGTTCCGGCGGAAGTGGAGCTTGCTGTAGAGACGGCGCTTGGCGGTGCGCTTCAACACATTGTCGTGGAGAACGAGGCTAACGGCCGCGAGGCCATCTCTTTCCTGAAACAAAGGCAGTTGGGAAGGGCAACCTTCCTGCCGCTGGACGTCATCCGCGGCAGAACAATCGGGGAATCGGACCGTAAATCCGTACAGAGTACCGATGGCTTCGTCGGCATTGCCGCCGATTTGATTCGTTATGACCCGAAGTATACGTCGATCGTAACCAGCTTGCTCGGCCATGTCATCATCGCCCAGACTTTGGAGCAGGCTAACCGGATCGCGGCCCGCTGTCAATACCGTTACCGGGTAGTGACGCTGGAAGGCGATATCGTTAACCCGGGAGGCTCGATGACGGGAGGCAGCCAGCATAAGAAATCGACAAGCTTACTCGGGCGGCAGCGCCAGATAGAGGAGCTGGAGAAGGAAATCGCCCAATCTCAAAGCCAACTGTCGCTGCTGGTGAGCAAATCCGGGCAATTGAAGGCGGAGCTGGCTTCCGAGAACGAGCAGTTGGAAGTTCTTCGCGAGCAGGGCGAGCAGAAGCGGATCGAAGAGCAGCAGTATGCCGCCGAGCTTGCTCCATTGACCAACGAAGCGAAGAAAATGGAGGAGCATTACACCCTCTATACACAGGACAAGCAGGCTTTGACCGAGGAGCGGGAGCAATTCGAGACTCGCAGAAGGGAAGCGGAGGAGCTGCTCGAGGAGCTTGCCCGGAGAGAGCAGGAACTGCAAGAGGCTATCCGGAAAGCCGAGCTTGCGCGTAAAGCGAGCGAATCGGCCAAGGAAGAGCTGCTGGGCCAATTAACCGAGCTTAAGGTACAGGCGGCTTCCCTGTCCCAGGAGAAGCAGTCTCTGGTGGAACAGTATCGGAGGCTGGAAGGAGATTTCAAGTTATCGCAGAGCGAGCAGGAACAGAACCAGCATCTGCTCCTGCAGATGGACAAGGATCTGAGCGAGATTGAAGACCAAAGCGTTAAGCAGGTGGAGCAGCTCAATCAGCTGAAGATTCAGAAGCAGGAGTGCCTGGAGACGATCGAGTTCAAACGGGCGGAACGGGCCGACTGGATTCAACAACTGGAGCAGGAGGAAAGCAAAACAAGAGAGCAGAGGAACGAACTGAAGCGGGTGGAGGAACAGCTTCATCAAACCGAGGTTCGGGCCAATCGGCTGGATGTGGAGCTTGACAATCTGCTCAAGAAGTTGTCCGAGGACTATGAAATCGGTTATGAGCTGGCCAAGGAACGTTATCCTCTTCCCGATAACATTGAAGAAGTTCAGAGTACGGTTAAAGAGCTGAAGCGGTCCATCTCGGGGCTCGGCGAGGTCAATCTGGGAGCGATCGAAGAATTCAGCCGGGTCAGTGAACGTTTCGAGTTTCTTAGCGAGCAGAAAGGGGACCTGATGGAAGCGAAGGCTACGCTCTACCAGGTCATCAAGGAGATGGACGAGGAAATGTCGCGCCGTTTCCGCAGTACGTTCGAAGCGATCCGTTCGCATTTCGTCGTTGTGTTCGCCAAGCTGTTCGGCGGAGGCCGGGCGGATCTCATCCTGTCGGAGCCGGGAAACCCGCTTGCGACCGGAATTGAAATCGTTGCCCAGCCCCCGGGCAAGAAGCTGCAGAATCTCCAGCTCTTGTCCGGCGGAGAGAGGGCGTTGACCGCCATTGCCCTGTTATTTGCTATATTGCGCGTAAAACCGGTTCCGTTCTGTGTTCTTGATGAGGTGGAGGCCGCGCTGGACGAAGCGAACGTATCCCGGTTTGCGGAATATTTGCGGGAATTCTCCAACGAAACCCAGTTTATCGTCGTCACACACCGGAAAGGAACGATGGAAGAAGCCGACGTTCTGTATGGAGTCACGATGGAAGAGGGCGGAGTTTCCAAGCTGGTTTCCGTTAAGCTGGAGGAAGATGAGGCCGTTTCGGCCTAAAGGTGAGTACAAGTCCGAATTGGAGGAAATTCAATGAGTTTTTTCAAGAAACTAAAAGAAAGCATTTCTAGCAAAACTGAAGCGGTGACCAATAAATTTAAGGAAGGCCTGGCCAAAACGAGGAACGCTTTCGTTGAGAAAGTGGAGGATTTAATTCTTCGCCGCAAGAAAATTGACGAAGAATTTTATGAAGAGCTGGAGGAAATTCTGATCGGTGCGGATGTGGGCGTCAATACGGTGATGGAGCTGATTGACGATCTGCGGGCGGAGGTTCGCAAGCAGAAGATCGAGGATGCCGCCGAGCTGAAGCCTATACTCTCGGAGAAATTGGTCAAGCTTCTTAAAGGGGACGAGAACAACTCGCTAAGAGTGTCAGACAATGGATTGACGGTCTACCTGTTTGTCGGCGTGAACGGTGTCGGCAAGACGACCACGATCGGCAAGCTGGCGCACCGCTTTAAGCAGCAGGGCAAGAAGGTGCTTCTCGCCGCCGGGGATACGTTCCGGGCAGGAGCGATTGAGCAGCTGGAGGTGTGGGGCCAGCGGGTCGGAGTCGATGTGATTAAGCAGCAAGCCGGCTCGGACCCGGCGGCAGTCATGTTCGATGCCGTCCAGGCGGCCAAAACGCGGGGAGTCGATATTCTGCTGTGCGACACGGCGGGCCGCTTGCAGAACAAAGTCAATTTAATGGAAGAGCTGAATAAAATTTACCGGGTCATCAGCCGGGAAGTGCCTGACGCTCCTCACGAAGTGCTGCTGGTGCTGGATGCCACGACCGGACAGAATGCGCTTAGCCAAGCGAAATTATTCGGGGATAAGACCGGCCTGACGGGCCTTGTGCTGACGAAGCTCGACGGTACGGCGAAGGGCGGAATTGTAGTGGCCATTCGTCAAGAAATGAACATTCCGGTTAAACTGGTCGGCCTCGGGGAAAAAATGGACGATCTGGAGCCGTTCGATTCCGAACAGTTCGTGCATGCCTTATTCGCCGGCTTAATCACGGAAGAAACTGTAGAGGAAGAAACCCAAGCTTGAACATGGACTTGGAAATCGCCGTTCCCAATAAGGGGCGGCGATTTTTTTTAGCCTATATCTTTCACCTACAGTATAGCTGTAGTTTTTCAGGTTGTTGAAAACATTGAATAGCCAAATGGCCTGATTATGAAGGGCCCGCCTTTGCAACCGGATTCTATATGTTCCGTATAATAAGGTAACCAAGTAATGGGAGACGGAAAGGGGGAGGCGAGATGTTCTACAGAGGCCGGGTTCGTCCAAGCAGGCCCGCATCTTTACTTGGCATGATTGTCGGAATTGTTTTCGTGATTATCGGATTTACGATGGTTATGCCTACGGGGGGAATATTTGGAGTGCTGTGGACGGTCATTGCGATAGCCATTACCGGGTACCACGGTTATAATTTGTTTTCCAGCCAGGGAGCCGCGGAATGGGAAGTGGATGTCAGACCGGACAGGCCGCTGAACCGCAGTATGGAGGAAGCAAGCGTTGATTTTGAAGAAAAGCTGAGGAAGCTGGAGAGATTGCGGAGAGAAGGGCTGATCACCGAAGAGGAGTTCAAGCAGAAGCGCGATGAGGTTATGCGCGATAAATGGTAAAGATGATTTGAAGGACCGTTGAAACGGTCCTATTTTTAAATAAATGTATAAGTTATACTTTACCTGTTCTTGTATTTCATTGGTGAACGCGCCTGTCCAAAGGACAGTGATAGCCGCTTATCCTTTCGCCAGGAATATTAGGATCTGCGTTTCATCCTCGATATGCTCCGTTAGGAGCTTTTTTTAATTCTGGGGCTCCCCGCTAAGTACCCGGAATAAGCTTCGAAGTGGTTTTTACAGGGCTCCATGGATGTCCGTTTCCATTTTGCTTGTCTTGTCATATTCTATCATATTCATGCACGGTAATCGCTGTAAAGCATAGAAGAGGCCATAAGGAGGAGATCTGATGTCCGCAGGGGTGACCGTATGGTTTACCGGACTATCGGGAGCGGGCAAAACTACGCTATGCGGGCTTGTAAAAGCCGGATTGATTGCTGCGGGTGCCCGGGTCGAGGTTCTGGATGGAGATGACGTGCGCAGGCATCTGGCTCCGGATTTAGGCTTTTCCAGAGAGGATCGGATGAAAAATATAGAGAGAGCGGCGTTCGTCGCCCGGCTTCTATCTCGAAACGGAGTGATTGTGCTGGCTTCTTTCATCACTCCTTATCAGTCTATGCGAAATTACTTGCGGCAAGAGCTTGACCCCTATATTGAAGTTTATGTCCGCTGTTCGTTGAAGGAATGCATCCGCAGAGATGTTAAAGGGCTTTACCGCAAGGCGCTGAGGGGGGAGGTGCCTCGATTTACCGGCATTTCGGATGAATATGAGGAGCCGGTAAATCCGGATGTCACAGTGGATACCGAACAATGCAGCAAGGAGGAAGGGGCACGGCTGATCCTGGATTTTTTGAGGAGACGGTCCTTTATATAACAGTTCTCTCCGGCATCGATATGTAATCGGAAATAAAGGCGGCAAGCCGCTTGGAACGGGAGGAGGACAGGATGGAAGAGAAGGAAAAGCCAATTTTGCTATACATGCATATTCCCAAAACAGCCGGGACGACCATGTATACTATTCTGCTAAACCAGTACAGGGCCGAGGAACTGTTAACCTTTTATTATCAATGGGATGATTATGTCCGGGCTGCAAGTCAATTGCCGGACATGATTAGGGGTTCCCATTCGCAGGTGAAATGTATATTTGGACATTTTTTTTTCGGTCTTCATGCCTATATTCCGAAGCCGGCGATTTATGCCACCATGCTCAGAGAACCGGTGGAGCAGGTGCTTTCCTTGTACTATTATATTAGAAGGGTCCCTGAGCATCCGCTGCATTCGCAAGTCGTTCAAATGAGCCTGGAGGATTATTTAACGAACAATAAGACCTATTTCGCCAGTTGGAATCCGCAAGCATCCCAGCTCGCCAACCCCTTTATACCCGATTTGGATAAGGCTATAACCCATCTGGACACTTTCTATGCGTTTGTTGGAATTACGGAAATGTTTAACGAAAGCCTGTTTCTGATGAATCGTTTATTCGATTGGAAGCAGTCTTCTTACCAATACTGGAACGTCACGGAGAAGAGACCGCAGCAGCAAAATATCCCGCCGGAGCTTATCCAATTGATTCGCGAAAAAACGAAATTGGACGGCGGGCTATATCATTATGCAAAGCTTCGGCTGGAGCAGAAGCTGGCGGCCTTGACTCCGGAGGAAATGAAGGAACTGCAAATTTTCAAGGAACAATTGGAGAATAGGAAAAAGACCTAATAATACCAATAGATCCATAAAATTCACATTTATAGATATGTGGAAAATATTTCACGGTATGCATAATTACGTGATGTGTAGCGCATACATTACCGTTTGCCAAATTCTGTGGATGTTCATTCCAATACGAGTATGGTAGCCTCCTTAATGCCAAAACTTATCGGTTATGAAAGATAAGTACGGGGGATGTTTTTTGCGGAAAAAGCTTATATCGTCTTCCGCTTGGGGTGAAGCGTCGACAGACGCGGGGTTGTATCCTCAATCCTAACCCGACAGCTAACCTCGTCGGCAGTACTTAAAGGAGAACCTTGTCTATGAATCGATTGATTTCCAAAGTCCCGTTCCGAATCATTGCCGTGATCACCGTTGCTATCAGTTTGGCTACGACCGTATCCGCCGCCTCCCTGAAATGGAACGAAACCGAAGCCCATGGAACGGATCCTCGGGAGATGAAGTTCGCACAGTGGGTTAAAGCGCCGCAGCCTGTTCCTGCGGGGCAGCAGGCGGATCAACCGCAGGGGGATGCTTTAGCGGCTGCAGCACCCGAAGCGCCGGCTCAGGAGGAAGCTCCGCCCGTTCAGCAGAGTTCGCCCGCTCCCGCTGTCCATGCCCAGCCTTTGGCCGCATCCACTCCTAAAGCCAAAGCGGACAAACCGAAGCAGGAGGAGAGCAAATCGGCTCCGGCGATGCGCGCTGTACCGGTGAAAGCAAACGTCATCGTTACTCCGACCGGGCAAACCTTAACATATAAGAAAGCAATTCCTGCGGTAGCGTCTGCCTATACGGCATCGGCCGAGGAAAACGGAGGCTACGCAGGACGTGATTATTTCGGAAATCCTCTGCAGGTCGGTAGTATTGCAGTGGATCCTGCCGTCATCCCGCTGGGGTCGAAGGTCTTTATTACCGGCTATTCCTATGACGGGCTTCCGGCAGGAGGAATGGTAGCTACAGCTACCGATATAGGCGGTGCGATCAAAGGAAACCGGGTGGATGTTTTCGTTCCCGATTCCCGGCAGCAGGCGATGAAATTCGGCAAACAAAATGTGCAAATCTACATTCTGGATTAAGTAAACAGCAGCCGGAGTCCCTCTTCTTCCGGCTGCTGTTTCTATAGCTCCTGTACATATCATTCAAACGATTGGTTAACCGATGGAAAACCCGCACTATTTGCTCTTGGACATGTTCAGCAGCTGGGGAATCGTAACAAGCTCATAACCGTCCGCCTGCAGCTTCTCGATAATTCCGGGAAGGGCCTCGATAGTTCCCGATAGGTTCTGGCCGTCGCCTCCTGCGGAATGCTGAAGGATAATGGCTCCCGCATGCGCATGATTGAGAATATTGGCGGAAACCTGCTTCGCGTCAAGCCCTTTCCAATCCAACGAATCTACATCCCAATTGACGATCAGAAATTGATTCTTAATCGCCCATTGAAGCTGTTCTTCATTTATCGCTCCGTAAGGAGGGCGTATATATTTCGGTTCATAGCCGATCAGACGGCTGAGAATGTTCTGGGTCCGATTGATTTGCTGTTCAAAGACGGTGACCGGCAGCTTGGGAAAATTCGGGTGATTGTAGGAGTGGTTTCCTATGACATGCCCTTCCTTAGCAATTCGTTTCACGACTGCCGGATTGGCCTCCGCCCGATAGCCGACCAGAAAGAAGGTGGCTTTGACATTGTACTTCTTTAGAACATCCAATACTTGCGGAGTGAATCTTTGGTCCGGTCCGTCGTCGAAGGTCAGAGCGACCTTCTTTCCTTTGGAAGAGCCCTTGAGCCGAAAGGAATCGGGATATTTAGCCCTTAACTCGGACAAGGTCAGTTGAGATGACGTGCCCGAGGATTGTCGGGTCGTTTTATTCCCGGCCGCGACCTCACCGGACTGCTTGGGCAAAGGCTTGGGCTTGCTTAATTTAGCTTTCTCCTTATGCTTGTCCGGCTCAGACGGTTGAGGAGCCTGCGCTGCAGGAACGGGAGGCTGCTCCCGGACAGACGGCGATGCTTTCGGTTCAGCCGGTGAACGGTTCTCCTTGCCGCCGGTTGAAGGCTTCGGCGGTTCTGTTGCGGGCGGAGCGGGATCTGCCGGTTTCTCCGGAACGGGAGAGGCTGCGGGCAGTTTAGGAAGAACGGCCTGCTCTTGTGTCCGTTCAGAGTTCTGTTCGACTTTGGACATGAGCGAATCCGTCGTATCCGGTCCGAATGGCTGCGAGCTGTTATCTTTTTCCCTGCCGATACCGCATCCGTAAACAACGATGAGCAGCAAGCTGAGTGCAATTAGATACAGATGGCGGCGTTTCATAGTTTCTTCCCTCCGATATTTTTCATATTCTATTATTTTGTTATGACCAGGGGGATTTATCCGTTAAATCATAAATTGGCAAAAGAATACAGCCGGAAGGATCGGTAAACCGAATTCCGCACGGAAACTGAGCTGAAGGATGCCGCCACGATCGACGGCTGCGGACGATTCAGGTATCGGATGCAGAATGGTATGGCTGTCAAGGTTATTCGCTTGACAACAATAAACGGGTCGGTTACAATAAGCAAAGTGTGTAAAGTGTTTTTCCTTGACGGGGGTGGAAGCCATGCCCGGGCATCCGATGCTGGAGAAGACAAACCGGATCAACCTGTTGTTTGATTTTTATTCGGAGCTTCTGACGGAGAAGCAGAGAACATTTCTGTCCTGTTATTTCCACGACGATTATTCGCTTGGAGAGATTGCTTCCGAATTTTCTATCAGCAGGCAAGCGGTATATGAGCATATCAAGCGAGCAGAGCTGATGCTGGAGGAGTACGAGCGGAAGCTGCGGCTTCTGGCGAAGCATGAGCAGCGGACAGATTGCCTGAACCGTCTGGAAGACCTTCTGGGCGAGGCGAGCCCCGATCTTCGGAGCAAGGCGGTACCTTTGTTGGAGAAGATGCGTCTTGTCGACTGATCATGTAATATTGGATGTTAAGAGTAGTTAAAAACATAGATTCGAGCGGTATAAGGTCAGGAGGTGGCGTAAATGGCATTTGAAGGGTTAACTACCAGGCTTCAGAATGTGTTCGGTAAGCTGAGAGGCAAGGGGAAGCTGTCGGAAGACGATGTGAATGAGGCACTGCGCGAGGTACGGCTGGCGCTTCTGGAGGCCGATGTCAACTTCAAGGTCGTTAAGGAGTTTATCGCCAAAATTAAGGAACGGGCCGTGGGACAAGAAGTGCTCAAGAGCTTTACGCCCGGAATGGTCGTTGTTGAAATCGTCAATAAAGAGCTGACCGAGCTGATGGGCGGAACCCAGAGCAAACTGGCCAAGGCGAATAAGCCGCCGACCGTCATCATGATGGCCGGACTGCAGGGGGCCGGGAAGACGACGACAACCGGGAAGCTGGCGAAGCTTCTGCAGAAGCAGAATCACCGTCCGCTGTTGGTAGCTTGTGATATTTATCGTCCCGCCGCCATTAAACAGCTTCAGGTATTGGGAGACCAGATCAAGGCTCCGGTATTTACGATGGGGGACCAGGTCAGCCCGGTGGAGATCGCCAAATCGGCGCTCGCTCATGCCAAGGAGAACGGCAACGACTACGTCCTGATCGATACGGCCGGACGACTGCACATCGATGAACAATTAATGGACGAGCTGAAGCAGATTGTGGCGGAGGTTCAGCCGCATGAGATTCTGCTGGTCGTTGACGCCATGACCGGCCAGGATGCGGTGAATGTAGCAGAGAGCTTCCACAAGCAGTTGGAATTGACCGGCGTTGTTCTGTCCAAGCTTGACGGGGATACCCGCGGCGGGGCGGCCATTTCCGTTAAAGCGGTAACGGGATGCCCGATCAAATTCGCCGCATTGGGCGAGAAGATCGATGCTCTGGAGCCTTTCCATCCGGACCGGATGGCCTCGAGGATTTTGGGAATGGGCGATATGCTCACACTGATCGAGAAGGCCCGGTCCAGCATTGATGAAGAGAAAGCGAAAGAAATGGAGAAGAAGCTCCGCAATGCGGAGTTTACCTTCGAAGATTTTCTGGAGCAGATGGAGCAGATGAAGAAGCTCGGACCTTTGGACCAGCTTCTTGAAATGATACCCGGAATGAACAAAATGAAGGGTATGAAGGATTTCAAGATCGATGATAAAAAAATGGCCCGCACACTCGCGATCGTCAAATCGATGACGACCGAAGAGAAGCGTAAACCGGAATTGCTTAATGCCAGCCGGCGCAAAAGAATTGCTCTCGGCAGCGGAAACTCCATTCAGGAGGTTAACCGGTTAATTAAGCAATTTGAAGATATGCGCAAGATGATGAAGCAATTTTCCGGCATGATGGGAGGTAAGGGCGGCAAAGGCTTGAAAGGGAAATTGGGTAAAGGCTTCAAGTTCCCCTTCGGTTGAATAACCGCCGGCGCAGCCCGGAAATCTTGTAAGGAGGTGAATTGATCCATGGCAGTTCGTATTCGTTTGAAGCGGATGGGTGCTCACAAAGCTCCTTTTTACCGTTTGGTTGTTTCCGACTCTCGCTCTCCTCGTGATGGCCGTTTTATCGAAGAGATCGGTACTTACAACCCTCTGACTCAACCTGCAGACGTTAAGATTGACGAAGAGAAAGCATTGAAATGGCTCCAGAACGGGGCACAAGCTTCCGATACCGTTCGCAGCTTGTTCAGCAAAGCTGGTATTATGACCAAATTCCACGAGCTTCGGCATCAAAAATAATTCCGTCTGTTCGGAGGGTTATCATGAGGGATCTGATATCCGTCATAGCTAAAGCACTGGTCGATCATCCGGAAGAAGTTCAAGTGAATGTGGTGGAACAAGAGCATGCGACCGTTTATGAGCTTACGGTTCATCCTTCCGATGTCGGCAAGGTGATCGGCAAGCAGGGGCGCATTGCCAAAGCGCTGCGGACCGTAGTAACATCGGCAGCGGTTAAAGAGAATAAGCGCGTTTCGGTGGAGATTGTCTCCTGACGGAAGCGAACGGATTAAAGGGGTAGGGTCACCTAGCCCTTTTCCCGTATCTTCTTAATCCAATATTACGGAGGTCATTCATGAGTGGAAAATTGTTTAACGTGGGAAAAATCGTTAATACACATGGCATTCGGGGAGAATTGAAAGTCGTCCCCCACACCGATTTTCCCGACATTCGTTTTCGCAAGGGAAGCCGATTGGTGCTCACCGATGCAGAGATGACAACACGGGTGCCTGTCATTGTCGAATCCGGGCGTCCTCAGAAAAATGTCTATCTCGTTAAATTTTCCGGTCTGGATGATATTAATCAAGTGGAGAAATATAAAGGTTGGATGCTCAAAGTAACGGAAGAGGATCTGGTTGATCTCGAAGAAGGCGAATATTATTATCATCAAATCATCGGATGCACGGTTCAGACGGAGGAAGGGGAAGTGTTGGGCACGATAGATGAAATCCTGTCTCCCGGAGCCAACGATGTGTGGGTGGTAAACCGTCCCCAAGGCAAACCGGTCCTGGTGCCCGTTATTGATGATGTCTTGATAAATGTCGATGTGGCCGGCAAGCGGGTCACGATCCGTGTGATGGAAGGTATGATGGATTAGAATGAATATAGATGTTCTGACGTTGTTTCCGGAAATGTTTGAGGGCGTATTCGGGTCAAGCATACTGGGCAAAGCCCGGGAGAAGGGGATTGTCTCCTTCCGGACGATCAATTTCCGCGATTATGCCAATAACAAGCATAATACGGTGGATGACTACCCCTACGGCGGCGGGGGAGGAATGGTGCTGAAGCCGGAGCCTATCTTTGCCGCTGTGGAAGAACGGATGGCCGGATTGCAATCCCAGCCGCGTATCATTCTGATGTGTCCCCAAGGGGAGACGTTCACCCAGCGTAAAGCGGAGGAGCTGGCGGCCGAAGAGCATCTTATTTTTATTTGCGGCCATTATGAGGGTTATGACGAAAGAATTCGCCGCTATTTGGTCACCGATGAGCTGTCCATAGGCGATTATGTGCTGACCGGCGGAGAGATTCCGGCCATGGCCGTCATTGATTGTGTGACTCGGCTTCTCCCAGGGGTGCTCGGGAATGAAAGCTCTGCCGTAACCGATTCTTTCAGTACGGGATTACTGGAATATCCTCATTACACGAGACCTGCCAAGTTTAGAGATTGGGAGGTTCCGGAAGTCCTGCTCTCCGGACATCACGGAAACATTGACAAGTGGCGGAGACAGCAGTCTCTGTACCGGACCTTTCTGCGCCGTCCTGAATTGCTGGACAACATTCCCCTTACCAAGGAGGAAAAAGGATGGATAAAGGAGTGGGAAGCGAGCCGCGAATAAGGCAGCCGCCCCGTACGGAAAGCTGCGAGGCTTGACTTCCAAGGAGCTTTCTGTCCCATCCGAATAGGGTCTTCGTTAAAAAAGTCCCATAAGCCGCAGGGGAAAAGAACCCCGGACGGCTGCATACCATGTACTTCCTCGGATTTACCGGAGGCAAGTAGATGGTTTTTTTGTATGGATTAGGATTTTTTTGGTGATGCATTTTCCGGTATAAGGAGGTCGCTTTTATGGTCCTAGTTCTTATATACTTAAAGAAAAGCAATTCTTAAATAAAGTTGGCAATAAAAATTAATATAAAGTCATTGCAGTATTTTAATTATTGGATATTATATAAGGAGGAGGTATTTTTCAAATATTTAAGATTCGGTGGAAATAAATTTCCATCCGATCAACTGGAACCAATAAGTAATCGGGTTTCAGAACAACTAGAACATGGCCTAAATAAAAAGGGGGAAACAGTGTTGTTATTAAAAAAGGGAAAATGGCTCGTAATGTTGCTTGCACTCGTCATGCTTGTTAGCGCTTGCGGTGGCGGAGGAGAAGGTTCTTCGAAACCGGGAGACGGGGACAAGGGAGCGGCAGCCGGTGAGAAAAAGATAACGTTTTGGACGATTTCGCTAAGCCCGACCTTCGATGACTACATCAATGGGGTTATCAAAGCATTCGAGGAACAAAATCCGGGAGTTAAGGTTGAATGGCAGGATATTCCATTCGATAATGTGGAGCAGAGAACACTTACTGCAGCCGCTTCCGGGCAGCTCGCAGATGTGTTGAACCTGAATACCGACTACTTGAAGAAGCTGTCTGCACTCGGCGCAGTAGCCAATATTGACGAGCTTCTGCCGGATGCGAAGAAAGATTTCTTCGAAGGAGTATGGACTTCAGGACAATTCGAAGGAGTAACGTATGCTCTGCCATGGTATCTCTCCAATGCCGTTATTCTTTATAACAAAGAACTGCTAGCCAAGGCCGGATTTGATCATCCTCCGGCAACGGAAGAGGAAGCATGGGAAATGTCTGCTGCCATTAAAGAAGTTACCGGGTTCTATGGACATTCCATTAAAGATATTCATTTATACCTGCCTAGATACGGTATCAACATCGTCAGTGACGATTTCAAATCGGCCGCCTTCAACAAACCGGAGACGGTAGAGATCTTCAAGAAATTTAAAGAAAGATATGACGCAGGATTAATTCCTGAAGAAATTTTGTTGGGACAAGCTAAGATTCCGGAATGGTACGCTCAGGAAAAATTAGCTTTCTGGCAAACCGGACCGCAATTGTTCCGTCAAATCAATGACTTGTCTCCGGAAGTATATAATAAATCCGCAGCGGCTACCAACCTGGTAGGCTCCACAGGACAATCCCACGTTGCCATTATGAATATTGCGGTTTCCGAGAAGAGCAAGCATAAGGAAGAAGCGGCCAAATTCGCTCAATTTATTACGAATGCCGAGAACCAACTGGCCTTCGCCAAAATTGTCGCTATTCTTCCTTCCGTTAAAGAAGCGGCTAAAGATCCGTTCTTTACTGAGGGAGAGAATTCCGAAGATCCTGCGGAAAGAGGCAGATTCCTTGCAGCGCAGCAGCTTGAAAAATCCGTTGATATGCTGGCGCCTGTAGAAAATGTAAGCCAGATTAACAAAACGATCAATGAAGAGTTCCATAGAGTATTGCTGGAAGGAAAAGATCCCGCTCAAGCAGTTGCGGATGCGGAGGCTGAAGTGAATCGTTTGTTAAACCAATAAGAGCAGTTTTGTTCATCTAGCTGTGCCAAGCACAGCTAGATGAATCTTTTCCGGAGGTGTCCTAATGTACAAAACAAGACATGCATGGTTTTTCTTAACCCCAACCTTATTATTGTTGTTCACCTTCAGCCTGCTTCCCGCTATTATGGCCTTTTTCTTGAGTTTTACCACTTATAATATTTTTCAGCCTACCCAATGGGTAGGGGTGGATAACTATATTGCCGCCTTCAAAGACCCTAATTTCTGGAATGCGATGACGAACACGTTTTACTATTGGATTTTAGTAACACCGGCTTTGATTATCTTTCCGATTTTTGTCGCAATCCTAGTGAACCAAGCATTGATCGGAATTAAAATATACCGGCTGGTTTTCTATTTCCCTGTTCTGGTCTCGGTAGTCGTTACCGCATTTCTGTGGCAATGGATGTTCCAAAGCGATGGTATCTTTAACTATATTTTGAGCCTGTTCGGGTTAGACCCTGTGAAATGGCTGATCAGCAAAAACATGGTTATGCCAAGTCTAGCTATTGTGACCATCTGGCAAGGGCTCGGATATTATATGCTGTTTTATTTAGCCGGTCTGCAATCCGTTTCCCAGGATTTGTACGAAGCGGCCGAATTGGACGGGGCGGGATTCTTTCGCAAGCATTTTTCCATTACTCTGCCTTTGCTGCGGCCGATTATTTTCTTCGTTGCGGTCATGTCTACAATGTCCGCCTTTAAGGAATTTACGCTGATGCTGACCATGACTGAGGGCGGCCCGCTCAAAGCCTCCACTACAGTCGTTTATATGGTGTTCGAGAAAGCGTTTGTCAACTTGGAAATGGGTTACGCCAGTGCGATCTCTTTCATCCTGTTTGCTGTCATCCTGATCTTGTCCATCATTAACAGAAGCTTGATAGAGAAGGAGGATTGATCCGTCATGGCCAAACCTAAAATTTCCAAACGCAGATTTATTCATACTCTGGTTTCATATTTTTTTCTCACTCTGCTGGCTATTATTACGATCGTTCCTTTCTTGTGGACACTTTCGACTTCGCTGAAAGGGCAGAACGAAACCATTTTTTCAATGCCGCCCAAGCTGATTCCCGAGAACTTTACCTTTGAGAATTACTTGACCGTGTGGAATTCCCTTCCCATCCCTCTATATTTATGGAACAGTATCGTTCTGGCATTCTTCGGGGTTCTGCTTCCGCTGATTTTCTGTTCCTTGGCCGCGTTTCCACTAGCCAGAATGAGGTTTAAAGGCAGGAACTTCATTTTTCTGTTGATTATCGCCACGATGATGATTCCTGGAGAAGTAACGATGATTCCGGTTTACCTCATTCTGAATAAGCTGAACCTGATTGGAAGCTTTGCGGGAGTCATTATACCAGGTGCGGTATCCGCCTTCGGAATTTTCCTGATGAGGCAGGCCTTTCTTGGGATTCCGAAAGAAATTGAAGAATCCGCAATTATGGACGGAGCCAGTGTATGGCGGATCTGGATGTCAGTCCTGATGCCAATGGTTCTGCCAATGATGGCCACTCTCGGGATATTGAGCTTCATTGGCTCCTGGAACAACTTCTTGTGGCCATATCTGGTTCTTGAAAATGAGAAGCTCTACCCGCTGACGATCGGACTTTATAAATTGAAAGGAACGTTCGTAACCAATACCCGTCTGGTTGCTGCCGGAACGATGGTTGCTTTGATTCCTATCCTGGCCGTATTCGTCTTCTTCCAAAGGTACTTTATTCAAGGAGCTTATTCCAGCGCGGTTAAAGGCTGAATAAGCGAGCGAGGGAAGACGGGGAAGTACTTTCTTTAAACGGGACAGCCTCGATTTCAGCTTCCGCACCGATTCTAATTCTATTTAACTGCAATACACTTCATTGTGTTGAATTCTGTGGTTGGATATGGTAGAATATCTTCTGTTGTGGTTTTCTTTATCAAGATGGTCCTCTACCGCGTAACGGCATTAATCAGAAAATAAGTTGCGGTATGAACATCTGTGTGGAAGGAGGAGTTTAGATGAATATTATTCAGGAAATTACGAAAGAGCAGCTGCGTACAGACATTCCAAGTTTCCGTCCTGGGGATACGCTGAAGGTATACGTTAAAGTTATCGAGGGTTCCCGCGAACGGATTCAGCTTTTTGAAGGTGTCGTTATTAAGAGACGCGGCGGCGGAATTAGCGAAACGTTCACAGTCCGCAAAATTTCGTATGGTGTCGGAGTGGAAAGAACCTTCCCTCTGCATACTCCGAAAATCGATAGAATCGAAGTGGCACGCCGAGGAAAAGTACGTCGCGCTAAGCTTTACTACCTGCGCAAACTTCGCGGAAAAGCCGCCAGAATTAAGGAAATTCGATAAGAACAGTAGAGGGGGCTTGCTATCAAGCCCCTTTTCGTTTACCATTTAGGAATCTTTAAGTTCCTTACAGCGTTAATATGAAGTACATAAAGATTCATATTGGCATGACAAGCTTCCGATAAGGATGGATTTGGAAGAAGCCTCTTGGAAAGGTTTGATAGGAGCTTTTGTTGACGAATACGCTTCGAAGGCCATGCGTCAATTAGTGGAGTTATTTTAACCACTTGGCTGTGGATGCATGCGGATCGTAATTAGGATTAGGGAAATACATGATTAATGTAACGGGGGCCGTCCAGACCCTCTCCTGAAAATCGGAATGAACTTACAGAAAGCGGGTGTCGGATCATGGAACAAGAACAAACCTCCGATCACCCTACTCCGGTAAAGAGTGAAATTTGGGAATGGGCAAAGGCGCTGATCATTGCTGCGGTTCTCGTGTTGTTGATCCGCTGGTTTATATTCACTCCGTTTATTGTGGAGGGCCCTTCCATGCAGCCCAATTTCGAAACCGGAGAGAGGCTGATCGTCAACAAAATCATCTACAGCATACGCAAGCCGCAGCGGGGCGAAGTGATTGTGTTTCACGCACCACAGGGCAGGGATTATATTAAGCGGGTGATTGCGCTGCCTGGAGAAACCGTCAAGATTGAAAACAACAAAATTTATGTCAATAATGAAGAGCTTGAGGAACCATATATTCAGGAAGCGGTTGCCAGAGAACTCCAGAATGGCGATTACTACAATTCGGATTTTGCGGAGATGACCGTTCCGGAAGGTCATATCTTCGTGATGGGCGACAACCGTCCGAACAGTCAGGACAGCCGCGCACCTATGGTAGGTCCGGTACCGTATGACAAGGTGGTTGGCCGGGCCGATGTTATCTTCTGGCCGCTCTCCAAAATCAGTGTAGTGAGTCATAAGTAAAGGCATGGCCGCGCGAAAAAAATGAGGTGATCCTGTGACCATTCAATGGTTTCCTGGACATATGACCAGAGCGAGACGGCAAATTCAGGACAAGCTGAAATTGATCGATCTCGCCATTGAACTGATGGATGCCCGAATCCCGATCTCGAGCCGCAACCCGATGATTGATGAAATTATCGGAAACAAGCCGAGGCTGATTCTGCTGAACAAAGCGGACTTGGCAGATCCGGCAGTAACGGCCGAATGGGTGCAAAGGCTGAAGCGGGACGGCGTGGACGCGCTTCCGATCGATTCCATTTCGGGCACGAACGTGAAAGAAATCATTCCCCGCTGCAAGCATCTGCTTAAGGATCGGCTGGAGGCCCAAATTCGCAAAGGAATGAAGCCGAGACCGATCCGTGCGCTGATCGTCGGTATCCCTAATGTCGGCAAATCAACTTTGATTAACCGGCTCGCTGGACGCAAGGCGGCGATTACCGGGGACCGCCCGGGGGTAACCAAGGGCCAGCAGTGGATTCGCATTGCAGGAGAATTGGAGCTGCTGGACACGCCCGGTATTCTGTGGCCGAAGTTCGAAGACCAGCAGGTCGGGGTCCGGCTGGCGGCGATAGGCTCCATCAAGGATGAAGTCATTCATCCGGAAGATGTCGCTTTTCACGTCATTCGTTATATGGTTCCGCATTACCCGCAGGCGCTTTGCGAACGGTACCAGCTGGAAAGCCTCCCGGGGGATCTAACGGAGCCGGAACCGGTGATCGAAGTGATGGAAATGATCGGCCGCCGCAGAGGATGCCTGCAGAGCGGAGGTACCGTCAACCTGGAGAAGGCATCGGCTCTGTTTCTCAGAGATTTGCGGGACGGCAAACTGGGGCGGATCAGTCTGGAGCATCCCGGCGAATAATGATGTATTTCCCGGTAGAAAGAGGCACAGCTCTTAAGCTGTGCCTCTTTCTTTTCAATAATGATATTCTCGTTTTTCGCACAGTTCTTGAAAATGTTTCTAACGGTTTTTTCATCTACACCAACCGATTCTGCGACTTCTGTAAAAGGCTTGAACAATGACTGTTCTTCAATGGATTTCAACAGTCTTTTAGTCATACTTCGCTTTTCTTCAACCGAGCTAAGGCGTTCCCAAAAGGTAGAACCACATTCGCGGCACTTATACCTTTTTCTGTTCAGTTGAAGGCCCACGCGCTTTAAACGAATGGGCAAATCCAATATGATTTGTATTCTGCTTCCATGTTTGTAAAGCTTCGTTCGGCGCCCGCAATGAGGACAAGACAAAGGGGGAGATTTCGTTTCAACGATTATCAGCATATCCTTTTCGTTTTCTTGAATGTCTTCCAGTACTATAAATTCAGATAAACCCAATATAAAATCTTTCATTTATACACCTCTCGGTGAAGACATTGCTTAAGATTTTATTTTAGTCAGAGGAAATAAGTATATCAGGAAAAGAACCCCCATTGCCGAATATGCCGTCACAAGCCCCAGCCCATCTGTTAATGTACCCGCGGCTACCGGTCCAGCCATCATACCAAATGAATAGGCTGTGTTATAAACAGCATAAGTCAGGCCTTGTGAAGCAGAACCTGTCTCTTGAGAAATATCTGCCAATTTAGGGAGTGCAGGAGTCAGAACCATTCCAAGAGCAATTCCCAACAGAACTAAAGTAACAACTTGCAACCAAATAAGAGTTGGCAAAGCGTTTAGTGGAAGGACAATGGCTGCCATTACAATCCCAATTCTTATGGTCTTGACATGCCCGATTTTAGTAGAAATAGATCCAATGAGTGGTGCGGCCAACCCATAACCAAGAGTTACCACAACGAACAAAAGCCCTATAACACCCGGTGAGATTTCCAAGTTTTCATTGAAGTGAATCGGCAATGTAGGCTCAATGCTTGCAAATACCGATGCGCCAACAACGGCAACCCCCGCAATGGTTAAAACATGGCGGTTCCGCAGTATTTGAAAGGGCGATGTAAAGCTCTCCGACCTTGTTTCAGAGACATTGCGGAGCAAAAGCATACATAGGATCGCTGTAATAAGTGCAATCCCTGTAGCTATAGAAAGTGGTATCCGCCAGCTTCATAAAGGCAGCCTCCAATTGGAGGGCCCAGCAGCACCCCTGCTGCTTGACCAGACATCGCCAAGCCCATAGCTCTGCCCCGCTCTTCTTTGGGGAAGACGTCTGCCAGCAATGCTAATCCGGCTGTCCATGGAATTGCCGCAGCCAATCCCTGCAGCAAACGTGCTAACACAAGCACCCAGAAACTTGTTGCGAAAGCATATATTAACGTTGTTGCAGCCAGTGCGATAAGGCCTGAAACCAGCAGCTTTTTTCTGCCCACTCTATCTGATAAAGCACCAAAAAGCGGGGTAGCCATAAATAATGCAAGGGCATAACTGGCGAATAACAAACCTATTTCTGATTGTGTGGCGCCTAAAGATTCAGCATGAACGGGTAAGAACGGCACAACTAAGCCATACATAAGCATATCTGCAAATATGGCCAGAATCACTACAACTAGAACAGATGATTTAAGGTTTCGGACCATTTTATTTCTCATCCCTAATAAGTCTTATTATTTCTTCTATAGACTTCAGCTGCAGCTCGCATTGCTCATACATATTGTTAAAAATAACATGGATATGATCCGGGATTTTCCCTAATGCTTTCTGTTTTAACTCATACCCGACTTTCATTTTATTGAAGATATTTATAATTTCCTCCTTTTGCTTCTCTAAGCTGTTTAAGATTTCTTCATTATCTAAATTTTCCATAAAGGTAAGCGCTGTATAAAAAGCTGCCGGGAAAACAACAGAAGAATAAGAGAATGAATTGATCAGTAGCTGGTTTAATTCGTCCTCGCCAATTTCCGTGATTCGAAAAATGGACCTGGTTCTTAGCCCCGTATTTTCGACTTTTTCCAAGACTACCTTTCCTTCTTCTTGCATCTTCTTCAATGCATGATAAATAGAAGCCGGTTTGACGTACGCCCAAATATCTGTCTGTGACGATTCCATCATTTGTTGAATTTCATATCCCGACATCGGACCATGTGCTTTGAGAAGCCCTAATACCATAGCTCGTGTCATATATTCATCCCCTCCGTTATGATACTAAGTGTTTAATACTAAATGTTTAGTATTTGTATAAAGGTATAGAACAAAACAAAAGGTTTTATAAAAGAGATAAGCGGGTTTCCACTAAATACTCCGAATGGATTGGGTTTGACCACATCCCCGTGACCTTTATTTCATTATAATAATGCGGAACATTGAAAGCCGATCAGTTGGCGGAGCGTCAAGCCCTGCGCCAGCCGGCCAGGTGGAAATGCCAAAACAGCGGCGGTATGGAATACCGATCATAGGGATTCTTCCAATCTTTTGCATAAAGAATCCATATCCTCCAGCCATGACCAATAATGCTTCATTTCCTGATGAATTCGCTGCAAATCCTCGGGCTTCGGCCCCAAGTCCGATATATACCGGCAAGTCGGTATAATATCGCGATACATGGTGTATCTGGAGGGGGATCGGGTATAGTGGCATGGGTTCGCTTCGGCCGCTATTTCAGACTTTTAAGCTGGATGAATCATCAATAAAAACCAGGCGTTCTTTTTTCGCGATCCTTCTTGCCGAGCCTTCTGACAGATATCCCCTTAAGTCAGGAAACGAACGATACGGTTATCGGGAATTCGATTGATCGGTACAGGTATGGGATAGATAGCGAGCCGACCCGGACGAAGCTGGAGCGACCTGAGAAAGTTCAAGGCTATGGGGATTAGAAGTACTCATCAGCCAAGTGCAACTGAGCCGAGGGGATAACGGTCAGAGGCATGGGAAAAGGGATATGAATCCTGCCCAAAGTACCTGAGTAAAAGGGACAGTGATCCTAGGTATGGGGAAAGAGAATTTGTCCCGGCAAGCAGGCACTGAGCGAAGGGGATAACGGTCAAGCAGGGATGATAGCAAGCAACGAGGAGACAGGCACTAAACGGAGGGGGAGCGATAAAGAGGGGGAAATAATGATCGATGTAACTATATTTTAGGTTAACCAGAGGGAAACCGTAAATCCGGAGTACGTAACGGGAGGATCATAAACGATGATTTAATCTTTGATTGAGACGTGGGGACAGGGGGGCGTAATGGCGTAATCCTTAAAGATAAATGAAGATTATATAGCCGGAGTTTTATCAAGGATGTAGCACATCAAAGGAGGGACAAGGTATAATGGTCGAGAGGAGGGGGATTCATGCTTGAGTACGAACAAGCGCTTTGGAATCAGCATTACCGGCTGATTGCCGGTGTGGATGAGGTAGGGAGAGGCTGCTTATTCGGCGATGTAGTGGCCGCTGCGGTTATCCTGCCTCCCGGTCGAATGATCGAAGAAATTAATGATTCCAAGAAGCTGACCGCTAGCAAAAGGGAACGGCTGTATGAAGAAATTATGGAGTGTGCCTTGGCTGTTGGCATAGGACAGGTAGATTCAGCGATGATCGACAAAATCAATATTAAGCAAGCGGCACGGTTGGCAATGAAGAAGGCGGTGGAACAGCTTGATGTTCAGCCGGATCATTTGTTAATCGATGCGGAGAAAATAGATTGCGATATTAAACAGCTGTCGATTATTCACGGGGACGCATTAAGCCAGTCCATAGCGGCCGCCTCCATTGTAGCCAAGGTCACCCGCGACAGGATGTGTCTTCACTGGGACACCGATTTTCCCGAATACGGAATTGCTATACATAAAGGATATGCCACCAAACAGCATCGGGAAGCCATCCTGGAATACGGTCCGTGTCCCATGCACCGTAAATCATTTCTCGGCAGGCTTCTAAACGTTCAGGAGCAATTTTTATTTTAATATCCCTATTTTACTTAGTTAGTAAATTGAAGTTAATAGAGTATTAAAATGGAACAGTTTCCTGATCGGCATAGAAAGCTGCCTCTAATCCCGTGATAATTCATCTTCCGGGGCTCCCCGCGAAGCATCTGGAATACGTTTCGAAGGTTAGGGCGTGACTTTGTTGGGGTTTTTAACAGGGCTTCCCGCAAAGTACTATTTAAACCTTTATCGAAGAAAAGCAAGAAGATCAACCGCGTTTAGAGAAAGGTTTTGACGCCGCCTCCGGTTGGAGAGCGGACGGAATATGCTTCGAAGGTTACGCATCACCGTTGTACGAAAAATTAATGCGTTAAATGCGACCGACAGGTCATGTATGTTTGTGGGGTATTTTTACAGGGCTCCGTTCAATATTACCGGATTTATGCCGATAACTATATTATGAATTGACATTGAAGCGAAATTGCTCCGGATTAAGGTCAGTAAGGGGGGGATAACGGTGAATATCGGCCATTTGCTGCGTCAGTGGATTGGTGAAGCCAGGGCTACTGAAGGCAAGGCACTGGAGCTGAAAGCCGGGCAAATTGTGAGAGGAACCGTGCTTCAGCTGCTTGCCGACCAAGAAGCGATGCTCATGATCGGCGGTGTCAAGCTGAGAGCCAGACTCGAGACTCCATTACAACAGGGGGAATCGACTTTCCTTCAAGTATTGGCTGAAACCAGAGCCGGCCAGATCCGACTGAAGCCTGTTCAGGGTGTCGGGACTCTTCTACCGGAAGCTCCCCTGTTGGAAATGTTAAAGGAATTTGGATTGAAGGATACCGTGTCCAATCGTCAGCTTCTCCTATGGATGCAGCAGTCATCCGTGCCGTTGACGAGAGAGAATGTATCGTCATTGTCAGCCATGATAGCGAGGATGCCTGCGGGAATGCCGGCGGAAGAGTGGAGCCAGGCGGCGATGCTGGCCGTTAAGCGGGGATTGCCGCTAACGGAGACTAATGTGACGGCCCTTCACCAGGCGCTGTTCGGCAAGCCGCCGCACGAAGGACTGCAGCAGTTGGCGGCCCAGCTTAAGCATAGTCTGGAAGGGCAGGACATCCTGCGTCCGGAGCTGCGCCAACTGCTGAACCAGGCGCTGCGCGCCACCGAGGGCGTCATCGCTCTGGGCGCTGCACGTCTGCCTGCGTCCGCTGCAGCGCCCGCCATTACTGCGCCGGTCACCGCAGCCCTCCCGGCCGCCTCCAATCCGGGTGCAGCCCCGGCTGGGGGCGAAGGAGCCGGCGCCGCGGCAGCAGTACCGGGCGGGCCGGCGCCCGCGCCTGCGCCAGCGCTGCAGCCCCCGGCTGCTGCCGGGCAGGCTGCCTCCGGCGCAGCGCCCGGCCAGGCCAGCGC
>NZ_JBQCLK010000021.1:0-107801 GCF_051966115.1 Paenibacillus sp. SAFN-117 | reverse complement strand
GGCCCGCGGCGAACGCGCAGCCGGCCCCGCCGCGAGCCGGCACGGCGCCGCCAAGGGCAGCGCGCGGCGTCGGCGCCGCTTCGGCTGCGCCGGGCGGCGCTGCCGATTCGCGCGGGCGGGCGCAGCAGCGGGTCTATATCAAGATAGACCCGCTGCATGAAGCGCCGCACACGCTCGAATCGCTGCAGAGCCTGCTGCAGGCGCAGCCGGGGCTGCTGCCGGTCGTGCTGTTCTACGAGCGCGAACAGCGAACGGTCATGCTGAGCGAACGATATCGGGTCAAGCCTTCCCCGCTTCTTTTTCAGCAAATTGAAAAGCTCCTAGGCGAAGGAACGGTTAAAGTAAAGTGAAAAAGTAAGGCTTGACCGGGTACGCATTGGAACCATAGTGCCTTAGAGGAATAAGCTTTGCTGACGGCTTCACATGGTTAGTCATCCATACTAATATTAAAGCACTCCAAGGGTCTTTGTCGTTCGCCGCGGCAAAGACTCTTTCTCGTATGATTTCGGTCACGAAATTCCTGCGATAATACATCAATTTATAAGCGATTCAGACACTTATGGAGAAAAGCCTGCGAAAATACATTAATTTCGACATCAATTCACCCGATCACCCTTGGAACGAGAAAAAAAGATGTATTTTAGCAGGCTTTGCTGCGGACACGGGACCCAACGGCTAAAAGCATGCAGAATTGCAGGCTTTTAAACCCTAGATATCAAATAGAGGAAGGTTAGACGCCGACTCTGCTGGTGTGCGGACGGAATACGCTTCGAAGGCCGAACGTTTCTTTGTAGGCCGGATGACTTTCGTGGTATAGTAAAAAAGAACTAAGCTGCGCGAAAGCTCTCTCCGTTTTAAAGTAATAATACAGGCTGTTGAGAAAAATAGCTCGCGGAGCATGTCTGTTAGTTGTACGATTATTCGCGGCATTCGCATGTCTGTTCGAAGACCATGAATGATTTCGTACAAAACGTACTCGTTCGCATTCATCCGTCGTGCATTTGTATCTCTTTAGAGTAAAGTAGACGATTTCTCAACAACCTGAAAAATTCCTTTTTATTTCTTTGCTTCGGCGGTGTTGGCCAAAGGGAGAATGGGATTGAGTTGCCCGATAGTATTCCGGGGATTGGCAAACCGGCCGCAACCTTGGAATGAGCATAGGATGAAAGTTAAGATTTCGTTCACACCTGTGTCCAATAATTGTCCATTTTCATGTTTTCTCACGCTTTCCCGCGTATTTATAACGGTTCCATCGGCTCCAGGGCGACTTGTCTTTGTTGCTATAAAAAGACGGGTTATGGTATCATTAATCCATTGTATAGGCTATATGAAGCAGGAGTTAGGGAGGTTATCGGCCATGTGGACAGTTATTTATATCGCTCCGACGGCCAAAATAGCGGATCGCATAAAGGAGAAGCTGACGGAAGAAGGGTTCCTCGTTCAAGTTCGGGCCATCAGCTTAACCAAGAATCAGTATGAAATTTTGGTTCCGGAAGGAGAACTGGAGGAAGTTCAGGAAGTTCTTAATTCCATTCTGCATCGGTAATCATCCTGCTGAAATTAACGCCTGGTGAGGTGTAAACGTGCTAAAGGATTTTTTTTACAAGAAAAAAAAGTACGCCACAATTCCTTCTGAAAGGGCAAAAAAGGAAATTCCCGAAGGAATCGCTAATAAATGCCCTAAGTGCGGTGCGATTCAATTCAGCACGGAGCTGGAAAAGAACCTGAAGGTCTGCGCTTCCTGCGGTTATCATTTTATCTTAAACGGTATGGAACGGATACAGATGACCCTGGATGACGGACGTCTGTTTGAATTTGACAGTGATATGATTTCGGCCGATCCACTTGAATTCCCGGGGTATCCCGAGAAGGTCGGAAAGATGATCGAGAAGACGGGCAGCAAGGATGCGGTCATTACCGGAGAAGGAACGATCGGGGGTTATCCCGTCGTTATTTGTGTGATGAGCTTTGATTTTTTCAGCGGAACGCTTGGCAGTGTGGTTGGAGAGAAGATCACCCGGGCGATCGAAGTGGCCATGCAGAAGAAGTACCCGTTGATTATTTTTTCCACTTCCGGAGGGGCCCGCATGCAGGAGAGCATATTGGCTCTTATGCAAATGGCCAAAACCAGTGCCGCTCTAAGCAAGTTTCACGAGCAAGGCGGTCTTTATATCTCCGTACTTACAGAACCGACCTTGGGCGGGGTAAGCGCCAGCTTTGCCATGCTCGGCGATTATGTGTTGGCCGAACCGGGAGCCATTATCGGTTTTGCCGGAAGAAGGGTCATTGAACAGACGATTCGGCAGAAGCTTCCAGACAATTTCCAGACGGCTGAGTTCAATCTGCAGCACGGTCAGTTGGATAAAGTAGTTCATCGGAAAGAATTGAGGACGGTTTTGACGCAAATTTTGGACATGCACACGGTGAAGGAGGTGTCTTCCGATGGCAGGTGATTTGCCGTTTGAGCAGCCTCTGGCGGAATTGCGTGCGAAAATTGAAGAGCTGCGCAGGTTTGGCAGCGACAAGAATATCGATTTCACCGAAGAAATTATGCGGCTGGAAGAAAGATATGCGCGGCTGGAGGAAGAAATCTACACCGAAATTTCCGTGCAGCACAAGCTGCAAATTGCCCGTTTTCCCATGCGGCCAACCACCCTGGATTACATACAGAACGTATTTACCGATTTTCTGGAGCTTCATGGGGACCGTTTGTACCGGGATGATTTGGCCATCGTCGGAGGACTGGCGAAGCTTAACGGTGTGCCGGTTACAGTGGTCGGCCATCAGAAAGGCAAGGACACCAAGGATAACATCGCTCGTAATTTCGGCATGCCCCATCCCGAAGGCTTTCGCAAGGCGCTTCGCCTGATGCAGCAGGCCGACAAGTTCAAGCGGCCGATTATAACCTTCATTGATACGAGCGGTGCTTATCCCGGAGGAGCGGCGGAAGAACGGGGACAAGCTGAAGCCATTGCGCGGAATCTGAGAGAAATGGCATCTTTCAAGGTGCCTATTATTTGTGTGGTCATCGGAGAAGGCGGCAGCGGGGGAGCATTGGCACTGGGCGTCGGTAACCGTGTGCTGATGCTTGAGCATGCCATCTATTCGGTCATTTCGCCGGAAGGTGCCGCTTCCATTCTGTTTAAAGACAGCACCAAGGCGCTGCAGGCAGCGGAAACGATGAAAATTACGGCCCAGGACATTTTGAAACTTGGAGTAATCGATGAAATCATCCCCGAGCCCAAGGGGGGAGCGCATCGCAATCTGGAGGAGCAATCCAGGAACATCAAAGAAATGCTTTGGAAACATCTCGAGGAGCTTGTCGCATTATCCGCGGACGAGCTACGGGAGGACCGCTATCGCAAATTCCGCTCGATAGGAGAAGTAGCCTTGTATCAGAATGGCTGACCGGAAATCATGGGAAGCGCCTATAAACACCATATTTCTATCTTTTATAGTCATCCTTGGCGGCAGTATTTAACTGCGGAGGATTGTTGAACTTACAGGAGGAACAGAACTATGCGTAAAGCTAAAATTGTATGTACGATCGGACCGGCCAGCGAAGCACCGGAAATGCTTGGCAAATTGATGCAGGCGGGAATGAATGTGGCCCGTCTTAATTTCTCTCATGGGGATTTCGAGGAGCATGGGGCGAGAATTCGCAATATCCGCGAAGTGTCAAAGCGGTTGAACAAGAACGTTGCGCTGCTTCTTGATACGAAAGGGCCGGAGATTCGGATCGGCAAGCTTGCGGAAGAACCGATTGAACTCGTGCAGAATGAGCGTATAGTGCTTACTACCGAGGAAATTCTGGGGGATAAGCATCGCATCTCCGTAACGTACAAGGATCTGCCTTCCGATGTTTCCATCGGCTCCACCATTCTGATTGACGATGGGTTGGTCGGGCTGGAAGTAGTGGGGATCCGCGGCACCGAGATCGAGTGCGTCATTGTTAACGGCGGACAAATCAAGAGCAAGAAGGGCGTCAATGTACCGGGAGTGAGTACGTCCCTACCGGGAATTACCGAGAAGGACGCCAACGATATTGTGTTCGGGATCGAGCAGGGGGTAGATTTCATCGCAGCTTCTTTCGTTCGTAAAGCAAGTGACGTGATGGAAATTCGCGAGCTGCTGGAGAAGCATAATGCCAGCCATATTCAAATCATATCCAAGATTGAGAATAGGGAAGGCGTAGAGAATCTGGATGAAATTCTGGAGGTATCGGACGGTCTGATGGTCGCCCGTGGGGACCTTGGGGTGGAAATCCCGGCCGAAGAAGTGCCGCTGGTCCAGAAGATGATGATCCGAAAATGTAACGAGGCAGGCAAGCCGGTTATTACCGCTACGCAAATGCTGGATTCGATGCAGCGGAATCCGCGCCCTACACGTGCAGAGGCGAACGATGTCGCCAATGCCATTCTGGATGGATCGGATGCGGTTATGCTGTCCGGAGAGACGGCCGCGGGCAAATATCCGGTGGAATCGGTAGAGACCATGGCACGGATAGCCGAAAAAGCGGAAACGGCCTTAAATCACAAAGAAATTCTCGAGAGACAGCGTAAAGCCCAACAAGTCACGGTTACGGAATCTATCAGTCAAGCGGTGGCCAATTCTGCGCTGGATCTGCAAGCCAAAGCGATTATTACACCAACGGAAAGCGGTTATACAGCCAGAATGGTTGCCAAGTACCGTCCGAAGTCGCCGATCGTAGCCTATACTCCTTCAGAGCAAACTATGCGTAAGCTGTCTCTGGTATGGGGGGTTATTCCGGTTCTGGGGCATAAGGCTAAAACGACCGACGAAATGATCGAATTCGGAATTGAAGGCGGTATGAAGGAAGGTCTTTTCCGGCTTGGTGATCTGGTGATTATTACTGCAGGCTTGCCGGTTGGACAGTCCGGAACGACCAATCTTATTAAGGTTCATCATGTCGGACAGCTGATTGCCAAAGGCCAGGGTTTGGGAACGCAATGCTCCACCGGCCAAATCGTAACCGCCCGCACTCCTGAAGAAGCGAATGCCAAGATGACGGAAGGCTCTATTCTGGTTGCCGTATCGACCGATAAGGAATACATGCCTGCGATTGAGAAGGCGTCCGCGGTGATTACGGAGACCGGGGGAATTACTTCACATGCCGCTGTTGTCTGCCTGAGCTTGGGCATCCCGGTTATTGTAGGAGTCGAGAATGCGTTTGAAGTGCTGCATGACGGATTGGAAGCAACCGTTTATGCCGAGATGGGCTTCATTTACTCCGGCAAGGCCAACGTCATATAGGTCGATGGAAACACGCCTGGGAAAGGGCGTGTTTTTGCCGTGCTTCGTGGTGAGATTGACTTCGTTATAAGAAGACATGCACTTTTGATTGTCTTTTCTTATAGTGTAAATGAGTCTGGAGATGGGGCTTAACATGAAAGTTACCCGTGACTCAAACCGGCTGTCGTATGCTGCGTATAAACCTGCTTGAGCGTTACAATTCCTACAGGAGGTGGTCCAATGAATCGATGGCACGTTCATTCCATCCGTGTCCGGTATGAGGAAACGGATCAAATGGGGGTTGTCTATCATGCAAACTATTTGACATGGTTTGAAATCGGCCGAACGGAAATGATAAGAGAGACGGGTTTTACATACCGTGAGTTGGAAGCCAACCGTCTTCTGCTTCCGCTCGTTGAAGCTTCCATGAAGTTCAAGCAGCCCGCAAGATATGACGATGAAGTAGCGATTTATACACGTATGGCGGATGTGACCCCCATCTCTATTGTATTCGAGTCGCAAGTCCGCAGAGCAGAGGGGGGTGAAGCGGAAAGTGGGAGGCAGGCGGATGTCGATGACCAGCCTGAAGGAGAGCTGTTGGTCAGCGGCATGACCAAGCATATTTGGGTCAATCCGGAATGGAAGCCGGTCCGGCTTGACCGGCAATTTCCCGAGCTATATGAACGGCTGCCTGTAAATCGGTAGAAAGGAAGATGCGGATGCTCAGATGGATAATCGTTCTGCTGATAGTCGCTCCCGCTTTGGAAATTTGGGGAATTCTTTCGGTCGGAAGATGGATTGGCGGCTGGCAAACGTTTCTTTTGATCGTCCTGACCGGACTGATCGGAGCTTATCTGGCCAAGAGAGAAGGGCGTAAGGTGTGGGAATACGCACAGCACCAAATGTCTCTCGGCTACAGTCCGACAGCTTCGATACTCGATGGCATTATCATTTTTGTCGGAGGAGTTTTTCTTCTTGCCCCCGGTTTTATAACGGATATCATTGGCTTGATCCTTCTGCTTCCATTTACTCGCCCGGTTGTCAAGCGCTGGCTCTATTATTGGCTGGAGAAGCAAATCCGGAATGGAAAATTCACCTTTATCATCCGCAGGTAAATGGAAGAATTAGAGCCGGTAAGATGATAATAAGATTTCAAGCTTTTTATACTCGAAATCAAAAAAGACTTTAATTGGTATCTGACTTGTATTAAAATTTGTTTATGGTACCGATAATGAACTTTTATAGCCCCACTGTTCACTTCTTCGACAAAATCCTTTATGATAAAAGGAGTTAGAGAAGTACAACACTTGTGAAATAAAATATTTATTGCAAACAAAGGAGAGAGATAGGGATGACGGCGACAAAAGGCCTGGAAGGAATCGTCGCAACTACTTCCTCAATAAGCTCAATTATTGATGGTGTGCTGACCTACCGCGGGATCAATATCGACGATTTGGCGGAGAAGGCAACCTTTGAAGAAGTTGTCTATTTGCTTTGGTACGGGAAGCTTCCGAACCAAGCGGAGCTGGATCAGCTACATAGGGATTTGAGTGCTAACAGCAGCGTCCCGAGCGAAGTGATTGAGCAAATCAAGCTGTACCCGAAAAACACGAACTCCATGGCTGCTCTAAGGTCCGCCGTGTCGAGCCTTGCGCTCTATGACAACGAGGCTAACGACATGAGTAAAGAAGCGAATGTACGCAAAGCGATTCGCTTGCAGGCACAGCTGCCTACTCTGATTGCCGCTTTCGCAAGAATCCGGGAAGGCCAGGAGCCGATCGCCCCGAAATCCGGTGCCTCCATTGCAGAGAATTTCTTGTATATGCTGACTGGCGAACAGCCTGATCCAATAGCGGTAAATGCCCTGGATAAAGCCCTTGTTCTCCATGCAGATCACGAGTTGAACGCATCGACATTCGCTGCCCGCGTAACGGTAGCCACTCTGTCCGATATTTATTCCGGGGTGACCTCGGCAATCGGCGCATTGAAGGGACCTCTTCACGGGGGGGCCAACGAGGCGGTTATGGCTATGCTTGAAGAAGTGGGCTCGATCGACAATGTCGAGAGCTATGTTAACCGCAAGCTGGAGAATAAAGAGAAGCTGATGGGATTTGGTCACAGGGTCTACAAGAATGGAGATCCCCGTGCCAAGCATCTGATGAAAATGTCCAAGGAACTGGGCAAAATTACGAACAATATGAAGTGGTACGATATGTCGGTCAAGATGGAAGAAATGGTTACCCGTTTGAAGGGACTCAAGCCGAATGTCGATTTCTATTCCGCTTCTGTTTATACTTCACTCGGCATTCCGAGAGATCTGTTTACGCCGATTTTTGCCATTAGCCGGACATCGGGCTGGACAGCTCATATTCTGGAACAATACGATAACAATCGTCTGATTCGTCCTCGTGCGGAATATACAGGCCCGGTGGGCACGCCGTACGTACCGATCGAGCAGCGTTAATAATTTACAGAGTGCAATCTGCGCTCCAGACCTTACGGGCCGTGCGAATCGTACCGAAACGCCTTCCCGTTTATCCGTACGTTCTCGACCGGTTTACTCTGCTAATACATTAAAGAGGAGGAAATAAAATCATGGCTCAATTCGAACAATTTTCCCTGCCGACCGAAGGCGAGAAGATTACTATTAAAGACAGCGTACTTCAGGTACCTAACAACCCGATCATTCCTTTTATCGAAGGAGATGGCACGGGACGCGATATTTGGCGGGCTTCCAAGCGTGTTCTGGACGCCGCTGTAGAGAAAGCTTACAAAGGCGAGAAGAAGATCGCATGGTATGAAGTATATGCAGGGGAGAAAGCATTCAACAAGTTCAATTCCTGGCTCCCTAACGATACTTTGACGGCTATCCGTGAATATATCGTTGCTATCAAAGGTCCTCTGACTACTCCGATCGGCGGCGGTATTCGTTCTTTGAACGTGGCGCTTCGTCAGGAGCTGGATTTGTATGTTTGCCTTCGTCCGGTACGTTATTTCAATGGAGTTCCTTCTCCGGTTAAACGCCCTGATCTTGTTGATATGGTTATTTTCCGGGAGAATACGGAAGATATTTATGCCGGAATCGAGTATAAGGAAGGCACACCGGAAGTTAAGAAAGTGATCGAGTTTCTGCAGAAAGAAATGGGAGTTAACAAAATCCGTTTCCCGGAAACGTCCGGTATCGGAATCAAGCCTGTTTCCAAGGAAGGATCTTCCCGCCTGATCCGTGCGGCGATTGAGTATGCTCTGCAGCATGGACGCAAGAGCGTTACTTTGGTGCACAAAGGCAACATCATGAAGTTTACAGAAGGAGCCTTCAAGAACTGGGGCTACGAGCTGGCGGAGCAAGAGTTCGGTGATAAGGTGTTCACTTGGGCCGAGTATGATCGCATCAAGGAAGAGAAAGGCACCGACGCTGCTAACGAAGCTCAGAAAGCGGCAGAAGCTGCCGGCAAGATCATCGTGAAGGACGCTATTGCCGATATTGCTCTGCAGCAGGTGCTGACCCGTCCGACCGATTTCGATGTCATCGCTACTCTTAATTTGAACGGGGACTATCTGTCTGACGCTTTGGCTGCACAAGTTGGAGGAATCGGAATTGCACCGGGAGCGAATATTAACTATGTAACCGGACATGCTATTTTCGAAGCCACCCATGGTACGGCGCCTAAGTATGCGGATAAAGACGTAGTTAATCCGGGATCGGTTATTCTGTCCGGAGTTATGATGCTGGAGCATCTTGGCTGGCAAGAAGCGGCTAACCTGATTTACAAAGGTATGGAGACCGCTATTAATAACAAAACGGTTACCTATGACTTTGCCCGCCTGATGGAAGGCGCGACTGAAGTGAAATGCTCCGAGTTCGCGGATGAAATTATCAAGCATCTTGGATAAGTTAGACGCAGTTAATCTTTTAGAGCCCGTTTCTTAAGAAACGGGTTCCCCAATTTATGAAATCTCCACATAAATCTCTGAGTGAAAGGATCTGTTATCCATGGCTATCCGTCGCAAAAAGCTGTCTGTTATCGGTGCCGGTTTCACTGGAGCTACTACTGCATTAATGCTTGCCCAGAAAGAATTGGGCGACGTCGTACTTCTCGATATTCCCCAACTGGAGAATCCGACCAAAGGAAAGGCACTGGACATGTTGGAAGCAAGCCCGGTACAAGGATTCGACAGCAACATTATCGGTACTTCCAATTATGAAGACACCGCTAATTCCGACATTGTCATCATTACAGCAGGTATTGCCCGCAAGCCCGGCATGAGCCGTGATGATTTGGTCAATACCAATGCCGGAATTATGAAATCGGTTTGTGAGAATGTTAAAAAATACAGTCCGGAATCGATCGTCATCATTCTAAGCAACCCGGTGGATGCTATGACTTATGTGGCCTATCAGACATTGGGCTTTCCGAAGAACCGCGTGATCGGTCAATCCGGAGTTCTGGATACCGCCCGCTACTGCACGTTCATTGCACAGGAGCTTAATGTATCGGTTGAGGACGTTCGCGGATTCGTATTGGGAGGACACGGTGACGATATGGTTCCGCTGGTCCGTTATTCCAATGTTGGCGGAATTCCGATTGAGAAGCTGATTCCCGCGGACCGGATCGAAGCGATCGTCCAACGGACCCGTACCGGCGGCGGAGAAATCGTTAACCTGCTCGGCAACGGCAGCGCCTACTACGCACCGGCTGCATCCCTTGTTCAGATGACAGAAGCCATCGTTAAGGACAAGAAACGCATCCTGCCGGCGATTGCCCTCCTTGAGGGGGAATACGGCTATGACAATCTGTTCATGGGCGTTCCGACGATTCTGGGTGGAGACGGAATCGAGAAAGTGTTCGAGCTTGAATTAACTGCCGAAGAGAAAACGGCGCTTGACAAATCCGCTGATTCGGTACGCAATGTAATTAAAGTCGTGGAAGGCAACTGATGATTCAAGCTGTTCCGGTATGGCTCACTGCTCCGGGGCAGCTTTTTTCCATTAAGCTTCATCCGGCCACAATTTCCTATGCTCCCGTATAGCACGAACCTTTGGCTATATTGTGTCCGGCAAGTAAAAAATGTGCAGTCCGCCCTTGGGACAAGTTGTAAGCCTGACAGGCATTTAGTATACTGATAGAGTACATAACTCAAACATTCAATAGGAGGGCTTTCATGGTCAGTTTTATTTTATTTCTGCACCTGTTAGGCTCCATTGGGATGGGATTTTATCTGCTCTTTCCTTTTCTTCTGATGAAAAAAGGGGAGGAAGGTTTGGCTCAGACGGTTGGCAATTATAATACGGCAAACCGGGTAGGGCAGATATTGCTGCTCGTCCAGTTTTTGACCGGAGGATACATGATTTCCCAAGCCAGTTATTCTACGGCCTGGATGATCGTCGTTATTCTGCTCGTCGTCGTTATCGGCGGTCTAACCGGCATGTTGGGCAAGAAGTTGAAGTCGGCTCGGGAGGCTCTCAGCTCCGGCAAGGCTGCGGCCGAAGCGGGAATGGGAGAGGTGCAAACATTTTCCTGGCTGATTGCCCTGAGCTTCCTTGTCATGATCATCCTGATGAGTTACCCATTCTAAGGAAAGAAAAACGCTGGAGAGCCAGTCCTATTCGGACAGCTCGTCCAGCGTTTTTTCGAAGCTGGGTGCCAAATGCTCAAGGAAATACCGGACCTCCGGCAGATCAAGCTCTATCATAGACTGCTCAATCTGTTTCTTGGCAACGGCGAACTCCCGGTTTCCCGTAGACAGCTCCGTCACACATTTGATATATGCATCCAACAGGTCAGCCGCCTTGACCATGACCCGCAGTTCTTCATCCTGTCCGCCTTCCAGCAAAGGACGGTAAGCATCCTTCAACTGAGGGGGCATCATGGACAGCAGCTTCTTGGAAGCGTGCCGCTCGATCTCGCGGAAGCTGGACAAGATGTCCTCGTTCTGATGCTTGACTGGTGTCGGGATATCGCCGGTGAACACCTCAGCCGCGTCATGGAACAGTGCCATTGATACGGCCTTGTCCACCGGCAAGCTTCGCCCGTAAACCTCGTTGGCAATCGTACAGAGCACATGGGTCAGCATCGCCACATGAAAGGAATGCTCCGCCACGTTCTCGCTTACGACATTGCGCATCAGACTCCATCGTTTAATATATCTTAGCCGGTACATATACGCGAAAAAATGGGAGTCCATAAGCCCCTCCTTTCTCCAACCCGTCCAACTTGATTATCCGCCAGACGTTCCCGCACATCATGACTCAAACAATAGCTTCTCGATATCGCTCCACCTGGCATAGGCTTTGCCCTCGATAACCTGAACGGGCTGTCCGATCGTTAAGCTGTTATTCTGGTGAAGAACGGTACGGCTCCCGGGACGAAGCTTCCATTCTCTGCCTTCATAACGAATAACGATCAGCCCCTCGCTATCCTCAGCTACTTCACCGCCCCAGTTCTCTACCATTTCCCTGAGCGGAATACGGTCATAGTTATGATGAACTGCCTGAATCTGGTTCTGAATCGATTTGTGCAGCTTGGCCGGCGAAATGTACGGGCCTCCCGCATTAATTCTTGGAATCGCGAGCCTGTCGGTCTGCCGTGTAGCCATTCCGGGTGCGATCGTGAATGCATACTCAATTCCCGCTGATTGCAGCGCCTCAGCCGCATCCCGATCATAGATTCCGAAAGGATAAGCCAAGGAATCGATAGGCGACGGGTTAACCTGCTCCAGTACCGATCGGCAGGTTCTGGTGTCGGCCATTATCCGCTGCCGGTAATCCTCTTCGCTCTCCCGCTTGCCGCTATCCAGATCCAGTCTTGCTGTTAACAGCGCCTGGCCATCCACTTTGTCATGCAAGGCATGAGTATGACATTGCACCTCAATCCTGCCGGGGGCTGCGGTGATCATTTCCGCAATTTGCTGTTGGGACATTGCCGGAATATAGCTCGCTTGCGGATTTAACGTGTCCTTCGTAATGGCGAAATTAACCGCAGGAATATTCAATTGGGATAATACAGGATAAGCATTGCTGTAGAAGCTCTCATATCCGTCGTCAAAGGTGACCAGCACGGCGTTGTCGGGGACGGGGCCGCCGGCTAAGTACTGTTTGAATTGATCGAGTGTAATAAATTGGTAGCCCTGTTGCTGTAAATAGGTCAATTGCCTCTGAAAAAGATCAACCGTGATCGTGCCGGAGCTTTGTATGGTGTCATCGACGTGATGATACATGATGACAGCGACCTGTTCGCGGTACATAGTATTCGGCTGATAGGCTGATAGAGAAGAGACCAATAAGGTCAAGCCGATAATCGTAACAAACAAGCTGCGAACAAAGAATTTAATCATTTCCATTCTCCTTACTTTGGCAGATACCTTATCAGTATATCAATTTAATTATCAACATACTATATTGTCATAAACATTTGCTATGCCAAAAGCAAGTCAATAATATTTTATCGAATGATAAGCATTTAGATTGATTCATTATTGATGAATAATAAAAACTATACCTATTAAAAGGTTCGGTATTAAAGATTAAATTTAGTAAAGATACATTGATTAATTCCTGTGAACGATGTTTAATGCACTTCAGGCAGCAAATTAGCGCTACTATGGAAAGGAAGAGTGAGTTGGGATAATGGAAACCTACCGATTGGGTTTTGATAAGCGCAGGTATATTTATTACGAGGAAGTGAGGGGATGTAGCAAAGTTTGACGGAAATCTGAGGAAAAGGAGCGATTTGGTTGTGCATAGCTTGACTGCGGTGATGAGTAAAATTTGCATTCAGAATTACTGTAGGGAGTACTGAAAGTCTTTATGAGCAAGCGCCACATTTCGCTTTTGATCGTGTGAAACTTGTGAGAGTCAATAATATCATTTAAAGGTGGTTTTAATCTCAGGCCATCTAAATTGATAAATTGTCGCCGATCTCCTTATACGCCTACGCTCTGGGATCGACGACAATGAATATTTTGGAAACTAACCGTTGGATCTAGATGATGTTTTTTGCATGGTTAAGATTCTATAACAATAGCAGGAATTATTATATTATCGATATTTATGGACAGTGCCAAAAGCTATCGCATGGTGGCAATGGACATTCAGAGAAAAATCCCATACAGTAATCATCGCTATTCGGTGAGACGGTAGATAAATTAAAAACTAATGCAGTAATAACAAATAACCCAGCTAATTTTTTCATTCTTTTCACCTCCTATTTCCAAAATATTACATTTTATTATATCAAACATTCGATATATGTCAAGGTCAGATGATGCCGAGGAACACTATTACGCTGTTTTCAGATGGAATACAACTTAACTGTTTTTCTATAGAGTTTATAGATAGAACTGACTCTCTCATATTATTTCTAATTTTTAAATAAATTTGGGTAAGCAGGAAATCAAATTGGATTGACTAGATTTTTGAAAATAGGCCAAATTCGCACTTGTCAACTTTGAAATCCAACTAGACAAATGGGACGTTTCCAAAGGCATTGCAAACTAAAGCTGATCGATTCGACAGGAGTAAGATTGCTCTCATCCTTTCTAACTGGGCCTATTAGGAATTACTGAATTTCTTCTAATGAGGAAAATCCGTGAGAAAGAATGATCATTCGACTCTCCCGTAATATGATATAATTATAAGCGTGTGTTCTATCGTGAAGTTTCATTGCAAAACAGGAGAGGAGTCTTAATCACATGCGGCATTTTCAAGAGAGCGTGTACCGACTAATCGTAGAAACGTCAACTAACTTGCCGGGGGATGTCCGTCAAGCGATTCGCAAGGCCCGCGAGCTGGAGGATAAAGGGACCCGGGCGGCCTTGTCTCTGTCTACCATTGCCAATAATATTGAAATGGCGGAGTACAATGTTTCCCCTATTTGTCAGGATACGGGGATGCCTACTTTTATTATCCACGTTCCGGTCGGAGCCAATCAGATAGTAATGAAGCAGCAAATTTATGAAGCCGTGAAGCGGGCGACTCAGGACAGCAAGCTGCGTCCGAATTCCGTTGATTCGCTGACCGGAGCGAACAGCGGCGATAATCTCGGGCCGGGAACGCCGGTCATTCATTTCGAGCAATGGGAAAGAGACGATATCGAGATGAAGCTGATCTTGAAGGGCGGCGGCTGCGAGAATAAAAATATTCAATACAGCCTTCCTGCTGAGCTGGAAGGTGTCGGCAAAGCCGGGCGCGATCTGGACGGTATTCGCAAATGTATTATGCATGCCGTTTATCAGGCGCAAGGACAGGGCTGTAGCGCGGGCTTTATCGGCGTGGGCATCGGCGGCGACCGCACGACCGGCTATGAGCTGGCCAAGCAGCAGCTGTTCCGCAGGGTGGATGATGTGAATCCGGTCGAGGAGCTGCGCCAATTAGAAGAGTACGTGATGGAAAATGCGAACAAGCTCGGCATCGGGACGATGGGCTTCGGCGGCGAAGTGACTCTGCTCGGATGCAAAATTGGAGTGATGAACCGGCTGCCGGCCAGCTTCTTCGTTTCCGTAGCCTACAACTGCTGGGCTTATCGCCGTCAAGGCGTTATTCTGGATGCCTCTACGGGCGAGATCAAAGAATGGCAATACTCGGCCGGTGAGAAGGTGGATGTGACCTTGGGCGAAGCGGAAAGCGCCGCAGCGGATCAAGGCGGGGAGCGCCGTCAGGTCGTTCTTCAGACGCCCATCACCGAGGAGCAAATTCGCGAGCTGCGGGTAGGCGACGTCGTTGTCATTAACGGTCTGATCCATACCGGCCGCGATGCTTTGCACAAGTATCTGATGGATCATGATTCGCCTGTCGATTTGAACGGATCCGTTATTTACCATTGCGGACCGGTTATGCAGAAGGATGAGAACGGCGAGTGGCATGTGAAGGCTGCCGGACCGACAACGAGTATTCGGGAAGAGCCTTATCAAGGGGATATTCTGAAGAAATTCGGAATCCGCGCCGTAATCGGCAAAGGCGGAATGGGGCCGAAGACGCTTAAGGCTCTGCAGGAGCATGGAGCCGTCTACCTCAATGCCATCGGCGGGGCGGCGCAATATTACGCACAATGTCTGAAGAAGGTGGAAGGCGTAGACTTCATGGAGTTCGGTATTCCGGAAGCGATGTGGCACCTGCAGACGGAAGGCTTCGCTGCCATTGTTACGATGGATTCTCATGGAAACAGCCTGCATGCCGACGTGGAGAAAGATTCTCTCGAGAAGCTTGCTCAGTTCAAGGAGCCGGTTTTCAAATAAATGATATTCGAATCTTATTATATTTAAAAAAGGTGGTCGGGCAGAGCGTTCTGTCCGACTTTTTTTCGGATTCTATTTACAGTTCCGGGACACCCGACTTTATTTCTTTACAATTTCTCAACAATCGGATTTGTCGGGTTCGGTGGATTTTCGCGGCAGCTCGGGTTACGATAAAGCTATCTAGTCATGGACAGCCATCTTGCGCGGAGGAACGAAGAGATGAATAAATTCAGAACCCGATTGACGGTTATTTTTATCATTATGATTGGCTTGTCGGTAACGGCAGCGGGAATTCTGGCTGCCAAGCTGCAGGAAAACACCTATATTCAAGCCCAGCGTGAAAATATGGAGAGAGAGCTGCATCTCATCGTGTCGACCTTTGATTGGGTGGCTTCGGGGACGGATGAGGAATTGATACGGCTATACAACGAGTGGATCAGCCAGCTCAAGCAGTCGGCGGATGCCCGGATTACGGTCATTCGGGCGGACGGCCGGGTGCTGGGGGACTCGGATCACGATCCCTTGACCATGGATAACCATTTGGACCGGGAAGAGGTGCAGGAGGCGATCCGATCCGGCTCGGGACATTCTATCCGCTACAGCGATACTTTAGGCCATAATATGCTGTACGTGGTCATTGCGAGCGATGCTTCGGATCAGCCTTTCGGGTATATCCGGATGGCCAGAGATTTGAGCGTTGTCGAATCCTCCCTGCGCAAGCTATGGTTATTCTTGGGCGGCGGTCTGGCCGTATTGTTTCTATTGGCAGGTGTGATCTCCTATCGATTGGCTCATAATATGACCAGACCTTTGGAGAAGATTATCAGGGTAGCGCAGCAAATCTCGCACCGTGATGCCCGATCCCGGGTAACCGTCACCCGCAATGACGAGATTGGAATGCTGGGCCGCGCCATCAACACGATGGCGGACAGTCTGCAGAGGCAGGTTCACCGGATTCAAGAGAATGAAAGCCGCCTGAAGAGCGTTCTGGACAACATGCCGAGCGGGGTGATGATGGCCGATCTAAGCGGCAAAATCGTGCTGTTGAACCGTGCGGTGGAGGATATTCTCGGATTCGCGGCGGAAGAGCTGCGAGGCACAGTATATACCGAAGCCAAGCTGCCGTTCGAGCTGAAGCAGATGATCCGGGAATGCTTGGAAACTCATGACCCGATTCATGATGAAATGATCGTCTATTTTCCGGAGGAGCGGATTTTGGAGGCGAATATCAGTCCGATGGCGCGGAACGACGAAGAATGGTCCGGAATTCTCATCGTGCTGCATAACATGACTGCGGTCCGCAGGCTGGAACGGATGCGGAGCGAATTTGTCGCCAACGTTTCCCATGAATTGAAAACACCGGTCGCCGCGGTCAAAGGCTTTGCCGAAACACTGCTGGCGGGAGCCATGGATGATAAAGAGACGGCCAAGTCGTTCCTGCAGATTATCTATGATGAGAGCGAACGCCTTAACCGGTTGATCGGCGATATTCTCGAATTGTCCAAAATCGAGTCACGACGGATTCCGCTGCAATTCTCTCCCATTGAGATGGAGCATTTTGTTGAGCAAACTGTTCAAGTCGTCAGTGCGGAAGCGGACAAAAGGGGGATTCGCCTCGAATCCTCGGTTCCGCCGAACTTGTTCCTGGAGGCGGATGAAGACAGGCTGAGACAGATCATGATCAATCTTCTGTCTAACGGGATAAATTACACCCCGGAAGGGGGAAGGGTCAGAATAGACGTCGAGGCCGTTGAACAGGAAGAGGGTCCCGAAAGCTATGAACGGGTAAGAATAACGATAAGCGATACCGGAATCGGCATTCCGAAAAAAGACCTTCCCCGCATCTTCGAACGCTTCTACCGGGTAGATAAGGCCCGTTCGAGAAGCTCGGGAGGTACCGGGTTGGGGCTGTCCATTGTCAAGCATTTGGTCGAGCTTCATAAGGGGACGATTTCCGTAGAAAGCGATGCGGGGCTTGGCTCCCGGTTTACTATCGAGCTGCCGGTTATTCATGATTCCTGAACCCGGCTTAACAAAACAATGCCGTTCAAGCTATAATGGAATCAGTTGGACGTTTGACGAATGGGGGATGGGTTCTGGAATGACTCATAAAATATTAATCATAGAAGATGAACCCACGCTGGCCAGACTGCTGTCCTACAATCTGTCGCAGGAAGGCTATGAGGTTCAATTGGCGGACCACGGCAGTGAAGGGTTGAGGACAGCGCTGCACGGTTTGCACGATTTGATCGTCCTCGATATTATGCTGCCGGGGATGAACGGCTTCGAAATTTTGTCCAGGCTTCGCCAGCACGGAATTCGTACGCCGGTCATCATATTGACCGCCCGCAACGCGGAAGAAGAGGTCGTTCAGGGCCTGAAGTATGGCGCGGACGATTACATTACGAAGCCTTTCGGAGTCGCGGAGCTATTGGCCAGGGTGTCGGCTGTGCTGCGGAGGACCGGGAATGAGGGCTCCGGCGTCAGCCAGGAAAATAACGGGGAGAAGATAATCCGCGTGGGGGAGTTGGCCATCTACCCGGAGAAATATGAGGTGGTCCTGCACGGGGAGCCTATCACCCTTCGTCCGAAGGAATTCGAAGTACTGCTGTATTTGGTGCAGAGGCCGGGGGTCGTCATTACCCGCGATGATCTGATGAATGCCGTATGGGGCTTCGATTACATCGGAGGACAGCGAACGGTTGACGTCCATGTCAGCTCCTTGCGCAAGAAGCTTGAGATGAATCAGCAATCGGTACAGATTGAATCCATTCGCGGTGTCGGCTATAAATTAGTCGCCCGAAAAGAGAAGACCCACTGAGCATTTCCACACAAAGTACTGACGAACTTCTCCAAGAAGCGAGGCCGATAATAAGAGCATAAGTACACTTAATTTACCACGTTATTGGAGAAATGTTCCATTTTTAAACTCCGAATCCGTTGGAGTGCGGACGGAATAAGCTGCGAAGGCATACGTCACTGTATGGGCTTATGTTATGCCCGCAATGGGATGGATCTATTGAGAGATGCAGGCAAGATCATGGTTGAAGGTATTTTTAAATAGAGGAGGCCGTGATGATGCGTAAATTGCGATGGGGTGTACTGGGAACCGGTAAGATTATTTCCAAGGCGGGAGTGGCCATTCACAAGGCCGCGAATAGCGAATGGGTAGGCATAGCCGGACGCCATGCCGAAACGGGGCGGGAGGCCGCGGAGAAATACGGGCTCGAACACCGGTACAACAGCTACCGGGAATTGATCGAAGACCCGGACATTGATGCGGTCTATATTGCTTTATTAAATCATCTACATAAAGAATGGGCGATTGAGGCGCTGCAAGCGGGGAAGCACGTGCTGCTGGAGAAGCCGTTCACGCTAAATGCACGGGAAGCGAAGCAAGTCGCCGACACTGCCAAAGCTAACGGAGTGCAGATCATGGAAGCGCATTCTTGGCGATTTCAGGAAGCATATCATGGTGTCAAAGCTTTGCTTGAAGAAGGAGTTATCGGCGATCTCGGAATGATGTGCAGCCATTTCTCATTTATGGCTCCGTCGGACAGCACCCGTTGGGTGCGCGAATGGGGCGGAGGCGCTTTGTATGACATAGGCTGCTATCCGATAGCTTGGAGCCGCTTTCTGATGGGGGCAGAGCCGGAAGCGGTTGAATGTCATATGGTCATGTCTTCTACCGGAGTGGATACCCGTTTTATCGGCACCTTGTATTATCCCGACGGGAGAGTCGCCCATTGCAGCGCTGCCTTCGATATGGCCAACGGCTCCGGCTTCGAGCTGTATGGAACGAGGGGAAGACTATCGTTGAATTCCCGCGTTCAACCGGAGAGCGTCACTCTGACCGCGGAGTATTCCGGTATGGAACGCCAGTGGACTTCGGACAGGATTCAGCCTTATGTCCATCAGGTCGAAGGCTTTGCCGATGCCATATTGAACGGCCGTCCCGTTCCTTATTCCGTCGAGGATGCCATCCAGCAAATGACGATAATGGATGCATTATTTCGTGCCAATGAGGAGCGGACCCGCATTTACCTGAATGATACCGCTAAATGATGTCGGCTTAGCAGTAAGCGGCGCGGCGCGTTAATCGATTTGGGAGCACATGCGCTTGATACGACACTATAAACTCAAAATAATAAACCGGCCCTGCCGTCAGGCTAAGGCCGGTTTTCCTGCAGTTACTTATTCTTTAGGTTTTAAATGCGGCCCCCAGAGAAACAAGATGATAATAGAAATGACAATCACCAGAGGAGGCGCGATCATGATTAGAAAGAAGTCCATCCCAATCATCCTTTCTTCGAGGTTTTTCCTTGCACATATTTGCTGTCGAACAGAAACAACCGCATGATCAGGAACAACGATGGAATGAGCAGAACCAATCCGGCAATGAAGGCGACAATCAAGGCAATGGCCATCGTTTCGTTAGTAAATCCGTCGTAAATCGTAATGTAAGGATACAACAGGTAAGGCAAGTGGGCCGCCCCGTATCCGAAGAAAGCGAAGGCGTATTGCAGGATGACAAAGATAAATGCCGTTCCATACCTGCGCCCTTTCCACAGAAAGAAGAAAACGACGAGAAAACAAAGGAACGATAGGACGAACATCCACGACAGATCGACCATTCTGTTAAAATGCTCCGGATTGTGTTGGCTGATAAAGAAGAAAACGAACAGGCTGGCAAGTATCGTCGGCATGCTCCAGGCAAGGGCGTATTTACGCAGGATGCCAAGAGCGGCATCGTCCTTCGCTCTGGAAGCATAATAGGTCAGGAATGTTGCCGAGATATACAAGACGCTTACGATGGCCAGCATCACGACGGCCCATGAATAAGGGCTCAGGAACAGCTTGTTGTACAGGAAAGTAATTTTTCCGTCGACTACGGAGATATAGCCTCCCTCGGAGATTGTCAGCACGGTCGAAAGCGAGGCCGGGATAAGAAGCCCCGTAGCGCCATAGAGAAAGGCGTAAATCCGGCTGTTTCTGGCTCCGTAGGTGCCGAAGGCGTAATAAGATCCGCGAATAGCCAGCAGAATAATCGCGATGCTTCCCGGAAGCAGCAGAGCCGTTCCGAAATAATAAGCCGTGTCCGGGAAAAAACCGATAATGCCAACGAAGAAAAAGACGAGAAACACATTGGTGACTTCCCATACGGGAGATAAATAGCGTTCAATAACCCCTTGGATAATATGCCTCTTGCCCGTAATCATACTGGAATAGCTGAAGAAGCCGGCCCCGAAATCGATGGAAGCCACGATCAGATATCCGAACAAAAAAATCCACAAAACGGTTATCCCTACAACTTCGTAGCTCATTGAAGATAACCTCCTTCTGCCGCGCCCTCCTCCAGCTCTTTCTCAGCCGGGTGGTTACGGAACAGCTTTCTCAGTACCTTAATGCAGGTTATAGCCAGTACAAGATACAATAAGCTGAACAATATAAGCATAGTTCCTACGTGCTCGGATGTCGTAGCTCCTTCCACCGTTTTCATATATCCTCGCAAGATCCAGGGCTGACGTCCGACTTCCGCGAAAATCCAGCCGAATTCGATAGCCAGGATGGCTAACGGGCCGCTGGCCACGATGAGCCTCAGCAAGGTACGGCGATGCGGGTTCCACGATTTTTTGTACTGCAGAACCATATAAACGCAGGAGATCAAGGCGAGGAAGACGCCGATCATAACCATTCCGTCGAACAAATAGTGAATATAGAGCGGCGGGCGCTCGTCTTCCGGAAAATCGTTCAAGCCGATCACTTCGGTGTTCGGCATGCCATGAGCCAGTATGCTGAGAGCATAAGGAATCTCAATGGCGTATTTGACCTGATTATCTTCCGTGAGAATACCCCCTAATATGAGGGGAGCCTTTTCGATAGTTTCAAAATGCCATTCGGCCGCAGCGAGCTTCTCCGGCTGGTATTTGGCGAGAAATTTACCTGAGAAATCACCGATCACCGCCGTCGAAATGGAGAAAATAAACGCCGCTGTCATCGTCAGATTTAATGCTTTTTTATAGTAGACGTGATCCCGTTTCTTCAACAGGGAGAAAGCCGCTATCGCAGCGAGAATAAAAGCGCTGGTCATATAGGCGGACGACAGGACATGGGAGACCTTAGTCGGTGTGGCCGGATTGAACATGGCCGCCAACGGCTGAATGTCCACCAGCTTGTTGTCTTGAAGCGTAAACCCTTGCGGTGTATTCATGAACGAATTGACGGTCGTGATAAAGAAAGCCGAAGCAGAAGAACCGATGACAACCGGAATGACGAGCAGGAAATGAGTGAAGCGGGATTTGAACCTGTCCCATGTATACAGATAAATTCCTAAGAAAATCGCTTCAAAGAAGAAAGCAAATGTCTCCATGAACAACGGCAAAGAAATAACCTGGCCGGCAACCTGCATGAAGCTCGGCCACAGCAAGCTCAGTTGCAGCCCGATAGCTGTTCCGGTTACAACGCCGATCGCTACCGTAATGACAAATCCCCGGGCCCAGCGTCTGGCAAGCAAAATATAATGGGGGTCCTTGCGGCGGATGCCCGTCCACTCGGCAAGAGCGATCATAAGAGGCACCCCGACGCCGACCGTTGCGAATATAATATGGAAACCGAGTGTTAAAGCCGTAAGAATTCTGCTGTATAAAGCCGGATCATTTGCAAACATGGCGTGAACTCCTTTCTCCCGTCAGGGTCAGAATAATCTTCTCAATAAGGCCAGCAGCATAACGGAAGCGGTGATGATGCACAGTACGATCAGCTTTTTTTCCTGTTTTTTATAATGGTTCATTCGGCTTCTTCCTTTCCATTAGCCAGAATTAATCCTCTTATCTATATATTAAGCCGAAAAGTGTGATCTTTTTCACATATATTGTGAGGAGTTCATGTCAACTTGTTTACAAACTGATGAATATTGCATGGCAGCTTGGTGACACAGGTATTCGGAAGCAGATTGGCAAGTGTCATTGATGCCGGGGAATGTCTTCACTGGAGACGGGTACTTGTCCATAGGCGCAACAGAAATAGTCGGTCGGTTCCACCAGATGTACGGGAACAAGGAAAAGCAAAGAAGCCGGGGGAAACCTTTGGCTTCTTTGCTTTTGTCAGTGCATGCGAAGATTGCAGGCCGTTTATTGACACTCGATTTATAAACGCTTATTCCGAACGTTTTTTGTCGGATTCGTAAATTGTAGGGGTGCCGAAAGGCTGGAACGATGAAATTTCTTCCTCGCCCAATCCAAAGGCCGTTTTACCGGATTTGGATTCCGCATGGGCGCCAAGTCCGTAGGGCATAACGTTTGGCAGTCCTGCGGCCTGCATGTTAGCCTCGTACGGCATGAAATTGGGCAATCCTGCGGCCTGCATGTTAGCCTCGTACGGCATGAAATGGGGCAGTCCTGCGGCCTGCACGTTAGCCTCGTACGGCATGAAATGGGGCAGTCCTGCGGCCTGCACGTTAGCCGAGTGCGGCATCACATTGGGAAGCCCGGCGGCCTGCACGTTAGCCGAGTACGGCATCACATTGGGAAGCCCGGCGGCCTGCATGTTAGCCGAGTAAGGCTTCACATTGGATTGGCCGGCAGCCTGCATGTTAGCGGAGAACGGCATGACATTGGGCTGACCTGCGGCCTGCATATTAGCGGAGAACGGCATGACATTGGGCTGACCTGCCGCCTGCATGTTAGCGGAGAACGGCATGACATTGGGTTGGCCGGCGGCCTGCATGTTAGCGGAGAACGGCATGATATTGGGCTGGCCGGCGGCCTGCATGTTAGCGGAGAACGGCATCACATTGTGATGGCCGAAATCATCCGGCTCTTGACCATACGGCATTATGGTAGGGGTGTATCCAGGCGCACCATATGTTTCATAGGGCATCGAATAAGGATGGAAGCCTCCCTCTTCGGCAAGGCCATGAAGTCCGGGATAACCCGGGGATTTGGACTTCCCGCCGGTTTGCAGCGGACCGATATTCGGCGCCGCCTGATAAGGCATCACCTGTGCAGGTGCGTTGGACATCGCCGAGTACGGTGCCGTTTGTTCCTTATATAATGTCTCGGTATGCATGCTGTGAAGTTTGGGGATGCCTACGACCTGACCGGCGCTTAAAGTCTGTGAACCTTTAAGATGAGGGTTCATCGTGCTAATGATTTGTGCCGGAACGTTGTAGGTTTCCGCCAGCCTTCCTAAGGTGTCTCCGTCTTCACACATATGCTGAGTGTAGAAGCTTTCATTCCTCTCATCGTCCTCACGGAAAAACGGGAAGAAGAACGGGGTCAGGAAGAAGAATGGAAAGAAGCGGCGCGGAAAAAAGAACGGACTGAAAAACGGGAAAAACTGTCTTTCGTCAAAACCTTGTGTCGTCGATGACTCAAATGAAGCACTCATGAATCGATCCTCCCAATCATTTCTTTTTGTTTTTTAAATATAGGCCATTATATGTGCGAATTCATGAACTGGTTCAATCGCCCGCCCATTTGGGCTTGCCAGAAGATTTTACATTCGCTTAACGAAACGATTGTTTTCCATTAACAAACCGTTGTTACGATGGAATTGTTAAGAACGAAGAGCATTTTTAAAAAGGGAGGACTCATGAATGTTTAAAAAGGTGACGAAAAAAGGTTTAAGCTTGGCTTTATCTGCCGTCCTGGCAGTAGGATTATTGGCCGGATGCGGCGGCAAAGAACCGGCGGGTAACGCGGGAGCGAATCCAAGCCCATCCCCGACGGCAACGGCACAAGCGAATGAGCCGGATAAAAATCCGGAAATCAGCGGCATGGTGACTTCCTCCGGATCAACGGCTCTCCTGCCCCTCGTTAAGCAAGCGGCGGAAGATTTTATGGCGAAGCATGAGAAGGTAACCATCAACGTGACCGGCGGAGGTTCCGGAACCGGAGTCAAGAATGTGGCGGACGGAACGTCGCATATCGGAAATTCGGACGTAGAGGCCGACGAGCAGTATAAAGATATTCTGGTAGATCATATCGTAGCGATCGCTCCGTTCGCACTTATTGTTCATAAGGACGTAACGGTCGACAATTTGACGAAGCAGCAGGCGGCGGACATTTACATGGGGAAAATCACGAACTGGAAGGAAGTTGGCGGGGAGGACAAGCCAATCGTGCTCGTTCACCGTCAGGACAGCTCCGGTTCCCGTAAAATCATTCGCAAGCTGATTCTCGACGGGCAGGAATTTTCCAAAGAGGGAGTTACCCAGGATTCCAGCAAGACGGTCGTAGAAGCGGTTGCTTCGACCGAAGCGTCTATCGGCTATGTTGATACACCTTACTTAAACGATCAGGTCAAGGCTCTGAAAATCGACGGCGTCGCGTTTTCCAAAGAGACTATCAAGGACGGCACCTATAAGCTTTATGGAGAGGAGCACATGTATACGAAAGGACAGCCGGAAGGAGCCACGAAAGCCTTCCTGGATTATATCATGAGCGATGAATTCCAGAATGAAAAGGTGGAGAAGCTTGGATTTCTGCCGGCCAACCTGTTGAAATAATAGCGATCATTCCGAAACTTTCAGGCCAAACGGTTCTTCTTTTGTGAAGGATCGTTTGGCTGTTTTGATGAAGGAGCAATTCCTGTTATGGCAGCCTTTTTTAAAGTTCGGGGCTCCCCGCAAAGTACCGGAATACGCTTCGAAGGCCATGCGTCATTTTGTGGGATATTTTACAGGGCTCCCCGCAAAGTACCCGGAATAAGCTTCGAAGGCTGCGCGTCACTTTGTGGGGGATTATAGGGATACGTTGGAAGCTTTTTTTTATATATTTCATAAAGATTGAAGGGCAGCGGCGAAACAAAGAGAGGGTTGGGGCTCATTTTTACAATGCGTTAACAAAAGCTTGATTCTCCTCTAACATAGTTCCCTTATGATGAAATTACTTGAAAAAAAGATTTGCCGGGACATCTGATCGAGATGTACGAAGGGGGATTATCATTTGGCTTACAAAATAGAGGACAAGTTGGAGGAGGTTAAGTCCGTTACACCGGAGAGCGGCGGCACGGCTCGCTGGACCCATAACCAGAACAGTAAGGACACGGTGATGAGGTGGCTGTTTATCGTTAGCGCTTCTTTAGTCTCCGTTATCATTTTTTCAATTATATTGTTCGTAGGCTTTCAAGGAACACAGGTGTTTAAAGATGTCTCTTTCGCACAGCTTTTTCTGTCTACGGACTGGAGTCCGTTATCGGATACTCCCAAGTTCGGTATTCTGTCCTTCCTGTTCAGCACCTTGCTGTTGACTCTGCTGTCGGTCATCCTGTCCGTGCCGATTGCCTTGTCAGGAGCGGTGTTCATGGCCAAGATCGCTCCGAAATGGATGAGGGAACTGATGAGGCCGGCAGCCGACTTGTTTGTCGGAATTCCATCGGTCGTATACGGACTGATCGGACTGACGGTGCTCGTTCCTTTCCTGGGCAAAACGTTCGGAGGTGCGGGATACGGTATACTGCCTGCAGCTATTATTCTGGCCGTCATGATCCTTCCTACTATTCTATCCATCTCCGAGGATGCTATCCGCAGCTTGCCGGGCAGGCTGGAAGAGGCGTCCCTGGCGCTGGGAGCCACCCGCTGGCAAACCATCTGGAAGGTGCTGCTTCCCGCAGCCAGGCCGGGGATACTGACTGCCATTATTCTCGGAATGGGGCGGGCCATCGGAGAAACTATGGCCGTCTTCATGGTCATCGGAAACTCGCCGAAAATGCCCGGATCGCTGCTCGATTCCACAACCGTATTGACGACCGCGATTGTAAAAGATATGGGCAACACGTTCTACGGCACGGCCTGGAACAACGCGCTCTATATGATGGCGCTGGTCCTGCTCGTCATTTCCATGCTGCTGATCATCATTATCCGAGTCGTCGCCAAAAGGAGTGAACTGCGTTGAAGCTTAGCAAAACAACCGATCGTATTGCGACCGTCTATTTTTGGGTGATGGGGATCGTGATCGTTGCCATTCTGGCCTGGTTTCTGATTCGGATTCTGGGTGACGGGCTGCCTCATATTTCCTGGAGCTTCGTGACCGGCAAGCCTTCGGAAATGACGGCGGGAGGGGGAGTAGGTCCCCAGTTGTTCAACTCGTTCTACATTCTGTTCCTGTCTCTGGCGTTCTCGCTCCCGATTGGGGTCGGAGCCGGAATATACCTGGCCGTATACGCTAAGAAAAATAAATTTACGGAGCTGGTCCGCATATCCGTCGAGGCACTGTCCTCTGTTCCGTCGATAGTCTTCGGGCTGTTCGGGGCGCTGTTGTTCGTCAGCCTGATGGGTCTGAAATTTTCCATCCTGGCGGGGGCGCTTACACTGTCGCTGCTGAACCTTCCCGTATTGGTGCGGGTGACGGAGGAAGCCATTCGTTCCGTCCCGGAATCCTACTGGGAAGCCTCGCTGGCGTTAGGCTCCACACGCTGGCAGGCGATCCGCAAGGTGCTTATCCCGGCTTCCCTGCCCGGGCTTATAACCGGGATTACCCTTGTATCGGGCCGGGCGCTTGGGGAAACCGCGTTATTGATCTATACAGCGGGGCTGTCGGTTTCGCGAACCTTTCCCGATTTCAACCCGTTGGTGATGGGGGAAACCTTGGCGCTTCATCTGTGGTATTCCGGTTCCAGCTCGCTCGCTCCGGATGCTAAAGAAATAGCTAAAGCGAGCGCCGCGCTGCTCGTAATTATCGTATTGGTATTTAATTTGCTCATAGCCATTCCAAGCCGAATACTGCAAAAAAGGCTGTCAGGAGGGAAATAACCGGTGGGTCAAACAGAGAAAATCAAAGTGGAACGATTAAATTTGCATTATGGAACAAACCAGGCTTTGTACGATATTGAAATGAACATTCCGGAAAATTCGATTTGTGCCTTGATCGGGCCTTCCGGCTGCGGGAAATCCACCTTCCTGCGGACGCTGAACCGGATGAACGACCTTATTGAGGGCGTCAAAATAACCGGGGAAGTCAAGGTTGACGGCCGTAATATTTACTCGCCGGACACCGATGTCGTCTCCTTGCGCAAGCGGGTGGGGATGGTTTTCCAGCGGCCGAATCCTTTTCCCATGAGCATATTTGATAATGTGGCTTATGGACCGCGAATTCACGGAACGAAGAAGAAGGCTGTCCTTAACGAAATTGTGGAGCGCAGTCTGAAGCAGGCGGCTCTATGGGATGAGGTCAAGGACCGTTTGCACAAATCCGCGCTGGGCTTGTCCGGAGGACAGCAGCAGAGGCTGTGCATTGCCCGTCTGCTGGCAGTGGAACCGGACGTTCTGTTGATGGATGAGCCGACCTCGGCCCTCGATCCGATTTCCACCTTGAAGGTGGAAGAATTGACGCAAAATCTGAAAGAACGGTACACCATTATCATTGTTACTCACAACATGCAGCAGGCCGCCCGGATTTCCGATTATACTTCATTTTTCCTGAACGGGTATTTGGTGGAGACGGACAAAACCGACAAAATGTTTACGGCCCCGGGAGATCAGCGTACGGAAGATTATATCACTGGCCGATTCGGCTAAAGGACCGGCGGAGGAAATTTAGGAGGGAGAAGAAATGGATACTCGCCCGAATTACCGGCAATCGTTGGCTGAATTGCAGCGATATCTGATGAAGATGGGGAACGAGGTCGAGCAGCAGATCCAACAGGCTGTTCAATCCTTGACCGATCTGGATGAGCGGAAAGCGAAGGAGACTGTGAGCCGCGACGATTCGATCGATGATATGATGATGAGAATTGAAGAGCGCTGTTTACGGCTTATCGCCCTGCAGCAGCCTATGGCTACGGATTTAAGAATTATTGGCATGACGCTGAAGATCGCCATCGATTTGGAACGGATTGCCGATCATGCGGTCGATATCGCCAAGGTTACGCTTCGATTGTCCGGTGAGAAGCTGGTCAAACCGCTCGTCGACATTCCAAGGATGGCCGAAGCCGCCATGGGGATGGTCAAGGACAGCTTGCTGGCCTTTACCGAGAGAGATATCCAGCGTGCGGCCGCCCTGGCCGAGCAGGATGATGTTGTCGACCATATCTACAGCTCCATGCTCCAGGAAATTACCGGCATGCTGGGCAAGGAACCTTCATCGAACCGGCAATGGATCCACCTTCTTCTGGTCGCCAATTATTTGGAACGGGTAGCCGATCATGCGACCAATATCGGAGAAGGAGTCATTTATCTGGTCACCGGCAAGCGCAAAGATCTCAATTTGTAATCCGGTCAGATTACAGCAGCACTGTCAATTGTTCGAGTTTACGAATAACGGCTACTTTTTTGCTCCCTATTTTTCTGAGGGAGCTTTTGTCTTTATGCCCGGGATTTAACCAGATCGCATCCATACCGGCACGGAGCGCACCGATTACATCGTTGGGCCATGAATTCCCGACCATAAGCGCCTGTTTGGGAGTGACCTTCATAGCCTGCATGGCATGGACGAAGATAGCCGCATGGGGCTTGCGCTTATCTTTCTGCTGGGAAGTGAATAAGTGTTCGGGAGGGAAAAATTTGTCCAGCCCGAGAGCGGTTAAATGCCGCTCCTGCTTCTCTCGCCGGCCGTTGCTGATGATGGCCAGCCGATAGCGGGGAGCCAAGTATTCCAAAGTATCGAGAACTCCCGGAAACAGCTTGGGCGATTGCTGCGCTCTTGCGTCGATCCGCTGCAGCAAGGATTGAATAAAGGATGGCTCCTGAGGGAGAGGGAGCGGTTTCAAAGCAGCGGCAAGAGAGCTTTGCCTTAACTGCAGACGGGAAGCGGAGGTACGTTTTTTGGAGCCGGCTCTCGATTTGTATTCGGAGTGAAACTTCGCCAGCGCCTGCCTGGCTATCCCATCTCTCTCAACGGAAAACCAACGGTCTGTGTATTCCTGCAGCACTTCGATGAAGCTTTCGTTATAGGCCGAGTCGGGGTCAAGCAAGGTTTGATTCATATCGAAGAAGATGACCCTCTTCCTCTCCGGCGTAAATAAACGTTTCAATTAACGTTCACCTCGGGCGTCGAATTTTGTAACTGCTCACTCTATCCCTATGCGGGCTTCAACTAATTTATCCTGCCGCTTTCATGCCCTGTCTATCGTATGCTATGATGAAATAAGAATGAATAATGGGGTGTGTGCGCATGAGCAAATTAATATTAATTGATGGTAATAGCATTGCCAACCGCGCTTTCTACGCTTTACCCTTGTTGACCAATTCGAGCGGACTGCACACCAATGCCGTCTACGGATTTACGACCATGCTGCTCAAATTGATCGAGGAGCAGCAGCCGACGCATTTCATGGTCGCCTTCGATGCCGGCAAGGTTACGTTCAGACATAAAGATTATAAAGAATATAAAGGCGGAAGAGCGAAGACGCCGCCTGAGCTGTCCGAGCAGTTTCCCCTGCTCAAAGAGCTGCTCCAAGCCTTCGGAATCACTCAATTTGAACTGGAAGGATACGAAGCGGACGATATTATCGGAACCCTGACCCGTCAAGCGGATGAACAGGGCATTAACGTGCTGGTAGTTACCGGGGATAAGGACATGCTGCAGCTGGCATCCCCGCAGGTCACTATCGCCCTGACGCGCAAGGGCATAAGCGAGGTAGAATTGTACGATCCTGCAGCCATTGAGGAGAAGTACGGTCTTAAGCCTCTGCAAATTATTGATTTGAAGGGTCTGATGGGCGATTCCTCCGATAATATACCGGGAATTCCCGGTGTGGGAGAGAAGACCGCGCTCAAGCTGCTTCATCAATATGGCAGTGTGGAAGAAGTGCTTGCCCATGCGGACGAATTGAAGGGCAAGATGCAGGAGAAGGTTAAGACTCATGCGGAGGATGCCCGGATGAGCAAGGAGTTGGCCACCATCTTCCGGGAGGTCCCGATGGAGTTGACCTTGGACGAGATGGCGTACTCCGGAAGCGAGGGACAAGCACTCGCTTCTATGTTCCAGAAGCTGGAATTCAAATCTTTGCTGGATAAGATGGATTTCACCGCCGAGGAAGCGGGAGAAGAGCCGGCTGAGGAGCTTGAATGCCAATGGGTGGATACGTCAGCCGCCGCTGCCTTCGCGGACAAGCTGAAGACGGTAAGCGCCATCTATGTGGAAGTGATCGGGGACAATCCGCATTATGCGGAAGTGGTCGGCATTTCCTTCTATGACGGAGAGACCGCCTATTATGCTCCTCTCGATGTGATTCTGTCGGAGGAAGGGGCGCCGATTCGCGCTTGGTTGTCCGACCCTTCGAAGAAGGTGGCATCGTACGATGTGCATCGGGCGGATGTGGCGCTGTCCTGGCAAGGCATAGAGCTGCGAGGCTGCTCGTTCGACGTGCAGCTCGCCGGTTATTTGCTGGATCCGACGGAAGCGAGCCATACGTTAGCCGCTATTGCCTCCAAATTTTCCGTCGGTGTGCTGAAGGAAGACGAAGCGGTGTACGGCAAGGGGGCTAAATTCAAGCTGCCGGATTCGGAGACGCTGAATAACCATCTTGGGCGCAAAGCGGAAGTGATCGCCAGGGTAACCCCGGTTCTGGAGAAAGCTCTGGAGGACAGCGAGATGGCCAAGCTGTTCCATGAGCTTGAGCTTCCTCTGTCCGCCGTGCTGGCCGGGATGGAGAAGCAAGGAATTCTCGTACACTCGGAAGAGCTGAGGACGCTTGGGGTCGAGCTGAATGAGCGCATCCAGGATTTAATGAAGACCATCTATGACTTGGCCGGAGGAGAATTCAATATCAACTCTCCCAAGCAGCTGGGCGAGGTTCTGTTTGACAAGCTGCAGCTTCCCGTGATCAAAAAAACGAAAACCGGTTATTCCACCGATGCGGAAGTGCTGGAGAAGCTGGCTTCGCGCCACGAAATTGTGCAGCATTTGCTTAATTACCGCCAACTGGCCAAGCTCCAGTCAACTTATATTGAGGGGCTGTTAAAAGAAGTTAACGAACAGACCGGAAAAATTCACACTTATTATAAACAAACGATTGCAGCCACCGGCAGACTCAGCAGCCAATACCCGAACCTGCAGAACATTCCCATCCGGCTGGAGGAAGGCCGCAAAATCCGTAAAGTCTTCGTTCCGTCGGAACCCGGCTGGTCTATTCTCGCGGCCGACTACTCGCAGATTGAGCTGCGGGTGCTCGCTCATATTTCGCAGGACGAGAAGCTGATGGAAGCTTTCCATCATAATATGGACATTCATACCAAGACGGCAATGGACGTATTCGGAGTTGCTGAGGAAGACGTGGATTCCAACATGCGCCGCTCTGCGAAGGCCGTTAATTTCGGAATTGTATATGGAATCAGCGATTACGGACTATCGCAAAATTTGGATATTACCCGAGCGGAAGCGGCCCGGTTTATCGAGCAGTATTTTTCCGTCTTCCAGGGGGTTCGCCGATATATGGAAGAGATTGTAATGAAAGCCCGCAAGGACGGCTTCGTAACGACCCTTCTCCAGAGGCGCCGTTATTTGCCGGAAATTAATGCGTCCAACTACAATCTTCGCTCCTTCGCGGAACGCACCGCCATGAACACGCCGATCCAAGGGACGGCAGCGGATATTATCAAGCTGGCCATGGTCCAGATCGCCGACCGCTTGAAGCGGGAGAAGCTGGCCAGCCGCATGCTGCTGCAGGTTCATGACGAGCTGGTGTTCGAGGTGCCTGATAATGAATTGGAGACTATGAAGCAGCTGGTTCCTGAAATGATGGAAAAAGCGATTAATCTGGACGTACCGCTGCGGGCCGATGTAAGCTGCGGAAGGAACTGGTACGAGGCCAAGTAGCCGGCCGGGTGGCAATCGCCCCGGTGTTGAGGTATGCTCAGTAATGTGAAGAACTGAATGGCCGGAGGTGAACAAGATGCCAGAGCTTCCAGAGGTAGAAACTGTAGTTCAAACATTAAACAAGCTCGTTAAAGGAAAGAACATCAACGAAGTCAGCGTCCATTTGGCGCGTATTATACAGCGGCCGTCCGACCCGGATGAGTTCTGTGCCATTCTGAGGGGAAGGTCTATACACAATATTGAGCGGAGAGGGAAGTTCATCCGTTTTCTTCTGGACGGTCTTGTTCTCGTCTCCCACTTGCGGATGGAGGGGCGCTATGGTCTCTACCAATCGGATGAACCGGTAGAGAAGCATACGCATGTTATTTTTCATTTTGATGACGGTACGGAGCTGCGCTACAAGGATGTGCGGCAATTCGGAACGATGCATTTATTCTCCCCCGGAGAAGAATTTGTCCAGCCTCCCTTGCATAAGCTTGGACTAGAGCCGCTCGGTCCCGAGTTTACGTTCGAGGCGTTCCGTGAGCAAATTTCTCCTCGCTCCACGAAAATCAAGCCGCTGCTGCTGAATCAGGAACGGATTGCAGGAATAGGCAATATCTATGCGGATGAAGCCTTGTTCAGGGCCGGTATTCATCCGGAACGAACGGCGGATTCCCTCACACGTAAAGAATTGCTCCGGCTGCATGAAGCGATCATAGAGACGCTTCAGGAAGCGGTGAGTGCCGGCGGGTCCTCTATCAAATCGTATGTCAACGGCCAAGGAGAAATGGGCATGTTTCAGCAGAGTTTGAATGTTTATGGCCGTAAGGATATGCCCTGCAACGAATGCGGACAGCTTGTTGCCAAAACCGTTCTTGGAGGAAGAGGGACGCATTACTGTCCTTCGTGCCAACCGTTAAAAAGGCGCAAAGTCCGCCGATAAACAGACCGGAGACGGGCCTGCTTCCCGCTTCGGTATCCGTCCATTCCTGCGATAAGCATGCAGTGGGCCCTGTATCCCGGGCATGCACAGAATAACGGCTTCTCCCATATGATGAAACTGACTCGCCTAACCGAGGACTTTATTCCCGGAATAGGAAAGGTCCCGTCAGGCGGGCGGTCTTCACGGGAGGGATGCAGGGATGATGGCGACATCATTAATCATATTGGCATTAGCTGTAAGCTTGGATGGGTTCGGTGTAGGGATTACATATGGTTTGAGACGGATCAGAATCCAGGCCTTCTCTATAATAATCATTGCTATTTGCTCCGGGTTGACCATTCTTCTATCCATGCAAATAGGGGGCTTGCTGTCCCGGCTATTTTCCCCGTCAGCAGCCAGTGCGCTAGGAGCCTTCATTCTGATCGGCATTGGAATCTGGTCTTTATATCAAATGCTGTCCAAAAAAGACGAGTCCAACGAAAATTCCGATTCCGGAAAACCGGAGCATGAGCCGGCGGCATCTTCATCTACCCATGTAAATAAAGCCATTGTCAGGATTGAACTCAAACGGTTGGGGCTGGTCATCCAAATTTTAAAAACCCCTTCGGCCGCTGATTTGGACCGTTCCGGGGTCATCTCCCCCTCAGAAGCGGCCTTGCTTGGCCTGGCTTTGTCTCTGGACGCTTTCGGGGCGGGTATAGGAGCGGCGTTATTAGGCTATAATCCTTATGTCACTTCTGCGGTTATCGCTATTTCCAGCGGTCTGTTTATTGCCGCGGGGCTTTATGCGGGCTTGCGTTTTGCGGGGTTTGGCTGGATGCGGAAATTATCGCTGCTGCCAGGTTGTTTTTTAATTATGATGGGGATTTCCAAGCTGTTTTGAAAAGACCGAGATGGGCGGGTAAGACACAGGCCGAAGGTTATATATGAAGCAACGGGATTTGTCTTATATTACTGTGTTTATAGACTATTATTGGGAGTGCAGCTTTTATGAATATAGGTTTGACTGGAGGAATAGCCAGCGGCAAATCAACCGTAGCCTCTATACTTGTTGAGCGGGGAGCGGTATTGGTTGACGCAGATCGGATTGCCCGGGAGGTAGTGCTTCCCGGAACCGAGCTGTTGGAGCAGGTTGCGAACCGTTTCGGACAAGCTATTCTTAATCCGGACGGTTCCCTGAACCGCAAGAAGCTTGGAGAAATCGTATTTGCGGATGACGCAGCGCGCAAAGATCTGGAGGGCTTGCTGCATCCGCAAATCCGATTGCGTATGAAACAAAGAATGCAGGAGGCGGAGGATACCGACCCCGGCCGATTGGTCGTTGTGGATGTGCCGCTTCTCTATGAATCCGGTCTTCAGCAGATGTTCGAGCAGGTAATGGTGGTCTATGTTCCCCGTTCAAAGCAATTGGAGAGACTGATGGCGCGGGACGGAATTACCGCAGCACAGGCGGAGCAGAGACTAAACGCTCAGATGGATATCGAGAAGAAAAGAGAGCTGGCCGACATTGTTATTAACAATGAGGGAAGCTTGACGGATACGATACGACAAATTGACCATTTTATAGAAGGAAAGGGGCTCTGATGAAAAGAAGACGGAAGCGAAGCCGGTTATGGTTCGTACTTTCATTTATTGTAGTGATCGTTGTCTTATTCTACAACAGCAATTGGCTTGGCAAGCTCGTTCATCCGATTCACTACCAGAAGGAAATTTTTCAGTTTGCGGAGCAGAACGGATTAGACCCTTATTTGGTAGCCGCCATTATCCGGGTGGAAAGCAACTTTAATCCCGATGCGGAATCGAAGAAAGGTGCTGTCGGGCTGATGCAGCTAATGCCGGACACGGCCGACTGGATATTGGAGAAGGAAGGATTTAGCACGTATGATTTCAAAGATTTGCGAAATCCGGAGCTTAATATTCAGGCAGGCACGAGATATCTGAATTTCTTGTTTGAATATTTTAACAATAATCGATTTGAGGTATTGGCTGCATACAACGCGGGGCAGGGCAATGTGAAGAAGTGGAAGGAAAGCGGAATATGGGACGGAACCTTGCAGGACGTGGATCGTATTCCATTCCGCGAAACTAAAAAATATGTCAGCTCTGTCGACTATTATTATAAGAAGTATATGGAAATCTACGCTAAAGAAAGGTAATATTGAAAGCATCGGACAAGCTCCGTAAGGAGCTCGCCGATGCATGAGGTACAAGACTAAAGAATTCCTTAACGGTTACCGCCAGACAGTTGTTGCTCAGCGATTTGTACCAGACGACGGGTGATATGACCTCCGATTGCACCTGCATCACGAGTAGCCATGTTACCCATGTAACCGTCTTGAGGAATGGCGATACCCAGTTCCTGAGCTACTTCGTATTTTAATTGATCCAATGCAGCGTTAGCTTGAGGAACAACCAATTGGTTGCTGCTCCGAGATTGTCCTTGTGCCATGTTGTTCACCTCCTTGTCGGTTGGTAATTCTATTATGTGCGCTTTGTTTGGGATCATAACAGGGAACGTCTGGTAAGAAGAATCGCAAATGGGAGAACGGGAAGAAGGAGGGACTCAAGTTGAAATGTCCATTTTGTGATCATTCGGGCACTAAAGTATTAGATTCGCGAGCCGCTAACGAGAATAAATCGATACGCCGGCGTAGAGAATGCGAGAAATGCTTTCGCCGCTTTACAACGTTCGAGATGGTGGAGGAAACACCGCTAGTCGTTATCAAGAAGGGTGGAAGCAGGGAAGAATTTAACCGCGAGAAAATTTTAAGAGGCTTGATCCGCGCTTGTGAGAAAAGGCCAGTTTCCATGGAAACATTGGAGAAGATGGTTTCCGAAGTGGAGAAACAGATTCGCAATACAGCCCGCAATGAAGTAGAAAGCCGGGAAATTGGCGAGATTCTGATGAACCAGCTCTATCCTGTGGATGAGGTGGCCTACGTTCGCTTCGCTTCAGTTTACCGGCAATTTAAAGATATTAACATGTTTATGAAAGAACTGAACCAGATCCTGACTAAGCACCAGCCGGATCCTAACGATGCCCCCTGAATAAATAACGCGGACACGGGTAATTTACGCGAGTCGCGTTATTTTTTTGTATAAAGAGCAGAACTTATCCCGGATTAAACAAATTAGGAGTTTCTCTCTTCCGGTAGAACACAACCGGCATCCGTGCATGCCGCACTGTCCTCTGATCCGCCGATGATGGTAAGCGGATTCTCTTCACCCCAGGCTTTCTGCAATGCCTCCACGAACACTTCACTTGGCTGTGCCCCGGATACCGCGTATTTACGATTAATCACGAAGAAAGGAACGCCCCTTACGCCAATCTGGCTTGCTTCCCGTTCATCATTTCGTACTTCATCGGCATACTTGCCGCTGTCTTTCAGAACCCGAAGGGCCTCCTCGCGATCCAGGCCGACCTCTGCGGCCAAGTCTGCCAATGTTTCATGATGGCCGACGTGCAGCCCATCGGTAAAGTGAGCTTTCAGCAATCGCTCGGTCAACTCTTTATTCTTGCCTTGGGAAGCCGCGTAATGAGTCAGACGATGAGCATCGAAGGTATTGGTCTGGATCGTGCGGTCGAAGTAGAAATCAAGGCCGACCGCCTTAGCTTGCTGCGCAATTTGGTTCGTATTGGCAATGGCCTGATCACGGCTCATTCCATACTTGGCCGCAAGCATGTCATATACGCTCGGATTGCCGTCGCGGCTGGCATTGGGATCCAATTCAAAGCTCCTATAAATCACTTCTACCGATTCCTTATTGGCAAACTGCTGCAGCCCGGCTTCGAACCGGCGCTTGCCGATGTAACAGAACGGACATACATAATCCGACCAAATTTCAACTTTCATTTTTTTCTAACCTCCAAATTTTGATAATAATAAGTATGCACATGCGGTGAAAACCAAATTATAGCACCAATTGGATAATTCCTGACAGATCTTAACAAGGATTAGACGAAGGTACGGTTGAATTTGGTCAACAATTTTCCGAAGGTATGGCAATCTTCATCGGACCAATCCTTCAATTTTTCCGTTACCCTTGCTAATCTAGCCCGCTTGCTTTCATCCAGTTCCTTGGCTCCCAAATCCGTAATTTGCAGAGAGAAGGATCTTCGATCTTGGGGGTCTGGTGTTCTATAGATGTATCCCTTCTGCTCCAGGGCCGCAGCTTGCCTGCTGACTGTGGAAATATCCAACCGGAATTCGTCTGCGAGAGCCTTGACGCCGGCGGAACCGTGAGCAGAAATTTGATGCAATAACAGGTATGCGGACCGGTCGAGGGTTCCGATTTTCTTGTCAGACGCAATGGAATTGATATGACGAACCAGAATAGCCAGCTCCAGCTCTATAGTTTCCAACGATCTCGGGTCCAATTTTTGTATCACCTCACAACAGAAGCTGCTTAATGCTCATACTCATGGTAGCATAATCGTTCATTTTTTCAAATTACAGCTAATGAAAGAAGATTTATTGACATGAAAATATATAGTTGTATAATACAATAATGTAGTTTCATTATACAACTTATTTTGTTTTCTTTGAAATTTAACTTTAATCGGAGAGGAGCAGGTATATGTCATATCAGAATTCGACAGAAGGCAGTTCATCCAATGCGCCTCTTTATGAAGAGGGGAGCCTTCTTAAACAGCCCAAGGCGGTTTGGGCGGTATTTTTCGCATGTATTATTGCTTTCATGGGCTTAGGCCTGGTAGACCCGATTTTGCTGGCTATTGCCGATCAGTTGGAGGCAACCCCCAGTGAAGTCTCTTTGCTTTTTACAAGCTATAATGCGGTCATGGCGGTTGCCATGTTAATAACGGGAGCTATCTCATCGAGGGTCGGAATCAAGCTGACACTGCTCGCCGGTATAGTAATTATCGCAATTTTCTCCTGTCTCGGCGGCCTCTCTAATGGAATATGGCCTCTTATCGGTTTGAGGGGAGGCTGGGGGCTGGGCAACGCGCTGTTTGTCGCGACGGCTCTGACCGCGATTGTTACTTTGTCCAAATCCGGTACGGCTAAAGCTATTATTTTGTACGAAGCGGCGATTGGACTAGGCATTTCGATAGGTCCGCTGCTTGGCGGCGAGCTCGGTTCCATTTCTTGGAGAGGACCCTTCCTGGGAGTGGCCGGGTTGATGGTCATTGCTTTCGTCAGCCTGCTTATTCTTATGCCGAAATCCCAGGTACCGCAGGCCGGGAAGCTTCCAAAAACCTCACTGCTCGATCCGTTCCGGGCAATGAAACATCGATCTCTTGTCGTTCTTGGAGTAACGGCTTGCCTGTATAATTTCGGTTTCTTTACATTACTGGCTTACGCGCCATTCGTTATGGGCTTGAGTGAACGGGGATTAGGCTATGTATTTTTGGGATGGGGCTTATTGTTGGCAATAACATCGGTATTTATGGCGCCGAGGCTGCAGCAGAGGTTCGGAACGATTAAATCCATGTGTGCTATGCTGATCTTGTTTGGCGTAGACCTGCTGGCCATGGGCATCTGGACTTCTACTCAGTGGTTAATCATCGCGGCCGTTATCATCGCCGGAGCCCTGTTGGGGAACAATAACACACTCATCACCACGGCGGTAATGAATGCCGCTCCTGTCGAACGTTCCACCGCGTCCGCCGTATACAGTTTCCTTCGTTTTCTTGGCGGGGCGGTTGCGCCGTTCCTGGCAGGAAAGCTCGCGGAATGGTACAATCCCCATGTTCCTTTCGTAGTAGGTGCGGTTTTCGTAGTGCTGTCCGTTTTCTTTGTGCTGGCAAACCGAAAGCACCTCAACCATGTTGACGATATGGAATCCGGTCATTAATTTTCCAATATTTCAAAAGGGCTGCTTTTTGCCTTTGCAGCCCTTTTTTCAATGGAGGATTTCAATTTATGAAGTTCGAAAATTTCTTAACTCATCCGATAACTGCAAGGCCAGACGGTCCAATTCTTCCGCCAGCTCCGTCAGCCGGTGGATGGAATGGCCCTGTTGCTCCACGGTGGCGGATACCTCTTCGGTCCCGGCTGCCGTTTCTTCCGTAATAGAGGTTGTCGTTTCCATGGCCTGCAGCATTCTCTCTTTCTGCTGTGTGGTGTCCAATATCGCCGCCGCAATGCTCCGAATCTGCTCCGTATTGGACTGAACGGTGCTCAGAATGGTTCGGAAAGCCGAGTCCGTATCCGATACAGCCGATTCCTGGCGCTGCATTAGGCGATGAGCCTCCTCAATCACGGTCATCGTATGCTTGGATTCGCGGCCGATTTCATCTATGATTTCGTCTATTCGGGCAACAGCGCTTTGGGATTGGTCGGCCAGCTTTCTGACTTCTCCGGCGACAACGGTAAATCCTCTGCCGGCCTCTCCGGCGCGTGCCGCTTCGATGGAAGCATTGAGCGCAAGCAAATTCGTCTGGGCGGAAATTTCGGATACCGTACCGATAATTTCGCTGATTTGCGCTGTCCGGTCGTTCAAGGTCGTTATCGCATCGACTATTTGTTCCATGGAACGGTTCGTGTGGGCTGATTGCTCCTTAAGCTCCATGACCGTATTCATTCCGTCCCTGGATACCATTTGCATTTGCTCTGATTCCGTCTCCAGAGACCGGCTCTGGGCTTCGATTTCGGTCAGCCGTTCAGCCAATTGATAGATCGCTTCCGAAGTTTGCTCCACCAATTCCGCTTGATGTCCCGCTCCCAGGGCAATCTGATCCACGGTTCTCGTAATTTCCGTGCTGGCTGCCTGATTTTCCTGCGAATTTGCGACCAGTGTCCGGGACGCTTCCTGCACTTTAGCCGAAATCTGATCGATGCCGCTAATCATGCTTCGTATTTTCAATACCATACTGTTAAATACCCCGGCCAGCTGTCCCAATTCGTCTTTGCGATCAAGCCGGATTTGCAGGTTCAAGTTCCCTTGCTCAACTTCTTTCATCGAATTCATCAAGCTATGGAGCGGTTTGGTTATTCGTCTGGCAAAAACGAAAGAAACAAGGACTACAATGATCAGCACGATAACCGTCATGATCGTAAGCGGCATAATCAGTTGCTTGGCCTCTTGTTCAAACTCGTTTACATAAACCGTTCCCGCCAGCTTCCAATCGGTCGTCGGATTGGTGGTGAAGCTGAATTTTTTATCTTCTCCGTAGAAGTTATAGGAGATGGTTCCTTGTTCGCCGGCCTCCATCATTTTAATATAATATTCTTCCTGCGTTACATCCGCCCCATTTAATTGGCTGTCGGGATGATACAGGAAGGTTCCCTTATCATCGAACAATATGGCATATCCGGCATGGCCGATTTGAATATTTTTCACCAAATCGATCAACTCATTCAGCGTTATATCAATAGCCAGCACCCCCCACGGCTTTCCGTCCCGGACCAATGTTTTGGCGGCGCTTATGACCAGAGAGCCATCCGTGGCCGTTACATAGGGTTCCGTCCAGATCACCTGTCCTTCATTCCGGACGGCCTCCTCATACCAGGGACGCGTGCGCGGATCAAAGCCGGGTGGCAACGATTGTCCCTCAGGATACAGAAAAATATCGCCTTCCGCTGTGCCCAGATAGATATTTGTAATATCATTGTTGGCTGTATGATACATCCCGAACACAGACATTAAACCGGATTGATCCTCCGGCTGTTGAGAGAAACCGCCAACCACCCCGTTGTCGGAAATAGCCGTTAACTGGTTTTCGAATTTTCTGAAGAAACGCTCGAACATCCGGTTGGTTTCCTCGATGGAATATCCGACATTTTTGGTCAGTGTGTCTACAGTCATATTTACGCTGAAATAGTAACTCGCGGAGGATAGAATGACGGCCGCCAGCAGAGTTAGTGCCAGGAAAGGAATGAGAATTTGCTGCTGCAATTTTAAATTTTTCATACGTACCCCCGAAGTTTGAAGTGGTTGCGGAATATTCTAGTAATTTAGTCGGAACAACTAGAAGTATTTTCTATTATATAGACGAAAAGACCTATAAAAATAGTCTATAGACGCAGGGAATTATGAAATTTTTGTTAATAAACTGTTTATTTTTTGTAATGTAAGGAATTTTCTATAAGAAATTAAGCAAAATATAAGTGGCGAGGTATAGGCTGCCTACAACTCATAATAATAAAGGGCTTGAAGGTCCGAACAGATTCAGGAGGCCACAATGAACGAGGATAATCAGAAAACCGAGCATGATCTTACCTTGACTAACCGGCAAGGGCATCCCGTCACAAACAATCAAAATTTAAGAACGGTAGGAAATCGCGGTCCGGCAACTTTGGAAAACTATGATTTTATCGAGAAAATCAGCCATTTCGACCGTGAGCGCATCCCGGAGCGTGTGGTTCATGCCCGCGGAGCGGGGGCCCACGGCTACTTCGAAGCTTATGGAACGGTAGGGAACGAGCCTGTATCCAAATACACACGTGCCAAGTTATTTCAAGAGAAGGGCAAGCGCACCCCTGTATTCGTCCGGTTCTCGACCGTAATCCATGGCGGACATTCCCCGGAGACGCTTAGAGATCCCCGCGGATTTGCCGTTAAATTCTATACGGAGGATGGAAACTGGGATTTGGTTGGGAATAACTTGAAAATTTTCTTCATCCGCGATGCGGTCAAATTTCCGGATATGATCCATGCCTTTAAACCGGACCCGATTACGAATATTCAGGATTCTGAAAGGTTCTTCGACTTTTGCGCCAATTCACCCGAAAGCTTCCACATGGTAACGTTTGTTTATTCCCCTTGGGGGATTCCGGCCAACTATCGTATGATGCAGGGCTCGGGCGTCAATACATATAAGTGGGTAAACAGCGAAGGGGAAGCCGTTCTGGTCAAATATCATTGGGAGCCCAAGCAGGGGATCAAAAATTTGACGATGAAGGAAGCTGCAGAAATTCAGGCAGTCAATTTCAATCATGCTACCCAGGATTTATATGAAGCGATTGAGCGCGGGGATTATCCGGAATGGGAGCTGCTGGTGCAGATCATGAGTGACGGGGAACATCCCGAGCTTGATTTCGACCCGTTGGACGACACGAAGCTGTGGCCTGAAGATCAGTTTCCGTGGCTGCCGGTCGGCAAAATGGTGTTAAACCGCAATCCGGAAGATTATTTCAACGAAGTAGAGCAAGTAGCCTTCGGTACGGGGGTGCTGGTGGACGGGCTGGATTTCTCCGATGACAAGATGCTTCAGGGGCGGACATTTTCCTATTCCGATACGCAGCGCTACCGTGTAGGCGCGAATTATTTGCAGCTGCCCATCAACTCGCCCAAGAAGAGGGTGGCCACCAACCAAAGCGGCGGCCAAATGCAGTACAGGGTGGACCGTGCCCCGGGGCAAAATCCTCATATTAACTATGAGCCATCGTTGCTGGGCGGCCTGAAGGAAGCTGAGCAGGCAGGGAAGGAATATACTCCCCAGGTCGAAGGCAGGCTGGTGCGCCAATCCATCGACCGGCAGAGCAATACGAAGCAGGCGGGTGAAACCTACCGCAGGTTCGAGGAATGGGAACGGGCCGAATTAATCGCGAATCTGGTGGCCGATCTTTCCCGCTGCGATAAACGAATACAGGAGAAAATGATCGCTCTCGCCGAGGAAGCGGATGAAGAATACGGTCGCCGTCTGAGAGAGGGATTGGCGAATGCGCCGCAGGGCGGATCGAGTCAGAAGCCGCTCGGCAACAGGGAAGGGGACAAGGCTCCTCAGCAAGCCGTGGACAAAGGCCACGAGGCCGAGCCGTATTAAGTGAAACGCAATTTAGAAAAAGCCCGCCTTGCAGTCGTTCTGCAGGCGGGCTATAAAGCTTTGATAAGTGTTCCAAGGCCTGTTTTTTATTCTTCACCTTGTCTTCCAGCGTAATAAGGCGCTCCCGGATCGAGGTCGATAACAACTCGCCGAGGTGCAGCCAGCGCATATTGATGCTCGCATCGCCAGCGCATATCTTCGGTGAAGCCGATCGTCTCCCCGTCAGCGATAACATCTCCATTATTAAATAAATAATACCCGATATTAATTAAATGGTCGCCTACCTCGTTGGGGTCCAAATCGTAGAAGTGACACTGAACATCGGGAATGCCGAGAGCGGCAAGTCCTACCGTATCCATCAATCCTTCGGGGCGATTGCTGCCGGTTCCTTCCACATTGTAGAATCGTAAATTCATTGCACCATATAAAGGGGCTCCTTCTTCCACCGCAGCCAAATACTCTTTGGGCTCAACCAGCTTGTCGCTCTCACGGAAGTAAATCGCATCGCAAGGCGCCGCTTCCAATATCGCTTTAAGGGCGCCAGTGAACAGCTCTAATCTCGATTTGGGATCAAGTCCGGAAGCCATCATGTCCGACATAAGTAATGAATGGCTGCACTCGCTTAGTGTCTGTGCGGCTTCCTTCCAATGCCAGCATTGCTGGATCGCTGTCTCATAGTCCGTGACCGGCCGGTTATCGATATTCATTAAGCTGGTCTGGGCGGGCATTTCTCCATCTGAATACCGAACCATATAGTTTAAATGGAAGAAATGCAGCAATTGCTCCTTTTCGGTTTCGTAGGCTTCCCAAACCGCTAGTCCGGCGGCATCGGCTTCCTCTAGTTCCGGCTGCTCCGTTTTGCCAGTGTAAAGCTCCATTTTCTTATAGAGTAAGTCCCGGTCAATCTCAGGCCGTTGTCTGTATTTAAGTTCAACCGTGTAAACCCGTGCAAATCCGAAATCCCTATCTTCTTCAAGCATATCGTTCATTTAACTTGTCTCCTTTGTCACCTTCATGATTGTTCGGCCCGTGTGCGATCTCCTTCATTTACTAAGTAAAAGAGTATGTATGGTTTTAGCGTCCCGCGAGCAAATCTTCCTTGCTGATGACAGATGAAAAGTATGGTTCATAACATTCCCATCCCCGTCAATGACTTCAATAATGTTATTCGTACGCTCTTATGCGCTGCGTTTGGCGGCCGCGGCCCGATTCGCATGCCGCTGCGACCAATAGGCCAGACTCATCGTGGCGAGCAGAAGGAGGCCTGTTGCCCAGAAGACGGCATGAATCGAGAACACGCCGCTAATGGCGCCGCCGACGAGCGGTCCCAGCATGCCGCCTAGTTGGTTCGCCGTCTGATTCAAGCTAAAGGCCCGTCCGCGGAACTCACTCTCCGTAGTGCGTACGACCAAGCCGTTAAGCGCCGGGAATACCGCACAGAAGAAAATACCGTACGCAAACCGGATAATAGAGAACCACCAGATGTTATGGAATGGAATTTGCAGCAAGGTTCCGATTCCTCCGGCTAGCAGACCGATAAGCAATATTTTGTGAAAACCTACCCGGTCGGCCAGCTTTCCCCATCGGGGAGCGAACATAATGCTCGCGACTCCGACCAGCGAGAACACTATGCCTGCGGCCAGCGAAGCGTCCTTTGTCGGAATGCCAAGCTCGACTATGTAGAGCGGCAATACCGGTTCGATCGTCATTACGGAAAACTGGGTGCATAACGTCAGCACGACAATGACGATAAACGGCTTGTTCTGCACCGCAATGCCGATCGTATGGATGATCGAGCTGCTGTCTTTGCTCGGCACGAAGGACTCCTCTTTCACCCAAAAAATAATGAGAATCGTCGCGATAAAGCAAAGCACCCCGGCGCTGCCGAATGCAATCCGGTTATCGAAAATTTTGGACAGTACGCCGCCCAGCATCGGTCCCATAATGCTTCCGGTTGCCGTAGCCGTTGATATCATTGACAGGGCATACCCTACCTTTTTCTCCGGAGTGTTCGTCCCCACAAGCGCTATCGCTCCTGGAATGAAGCCGGACAGCAAGCCTTGCAGCAGCCGAAGCACAAGCAATTGATATGGATTAGTCACGAATGCGGTCAAAAGATAAATAACACATAGGGCGATACCTGCCCGGATAATCATCGGCTTGCGCCCGTATTTATCTCCGATCGCGCCCCAGAACGGCGATGACACGGCCCCTGCCAAAAAAGCGCTGCTGAACAAGATGCCGGACCATAGCTCGATATGATCCTTCACCCCAATTTGCAGTAAAAACAGAGGCAGAAACGGAATGACCATCGAAAAGCTGGACGATACGATGAATGAGCCGAACCATAAGATCCATAAGTTTTTCTTCCATGTTTCCATACATGATCACTTCCGAAGTATTCTATTTGCCGCAGGTTACTGGCCGTTATAACTATGAGCAACGATTTCTATCGGGCCGAACTTTTTAATAGACTTTATTATACACCAATCCCCCCATTCTGCAATTTTCAATTAATCCATAAGCCTATTTCCAAGTATGCACAAGAAAAGATAGGCATTGAAACTTTAGGGCAATTTCACAAGCGAAAGCACCGCTCAAATGAACGGAATCGGATCAATCCTCAATTTCACAACTCTCAATTTCGCCTTGATTCTGAACAAATTTCAATGCTATACTCGAGTCAAACGGTCATGAAGCACATGCCGCTTTGATACTTAAAAGTATCGAGGCGGCATTTTTATTTTGTTTTGTGGAAAGGGGGCGAGCTTCATGTTTATGAAACAATATGAGATTTGGATGCAGAAGCAAATTGAACAGGAGAAGAACCATCGAAGACGTGAGTTGTTACAAAAAGGACTCAGCCACGGAACTGTGGAGTTGTTGCGTTCGATCTGGTATCCGGTTGTCGGTAACTTCGATCATTTGTATCCTGAATGGGAGGTCCGCGATTTCAATAATGGGTATCGGTATCTCGATTTGGCTTTCTTGCCAGGAGGTGCTAAAGGAGATATAGAAATTCAAGATTACCGATCGCATGCCAGAGATTTGGATACACGTCGTTTCAAAGACTTGTGTCGCAGACAAAGCTTGTTGTCGCTTGATGATTGGGTCTTTTTGCCGATTGCGTATTTGTCAATTCAAGAAGAACCGGAGTTTTGTAAGCAGTTAATCTTATCGTTCATTGGGAAGATTCTTTCGTTCGAGGTGGATGTCCGGCTGAACAGTATGGAGGCGGAAACAGTGCGATATGCGCGAAGACTTGTGAGGCCATTTACACCAACGGAGCTTGCGAGGCATCTTCGAGTAACTGATCGTTACGCCCGTAAGGTGCTGCATGACTTGGTAGAGAAACAACATTTGATAGTGGTTGGAGGAAAATTGAGATTTCGGACGTATCAGTTGAATATTGGCAGTAACATAAACATTGGGGGGTTAAGGAAAGGGAATAGGAGAGGATAGAGAAAGCCTGCGGAACTGAGAGGCGTTATTCAACGAAATATCGCCATTTTTTAAAGTTAACGGAACTGTACGCCGTTATTGGCTGCAATTCGCGAAGTATTGCCATCGAAATAAGCAAATAACGGTACTAAGTTCCGTTAGGATTAAAATGCTGCCAAAATCAATGAAATAAGGTCGCTGACTTCCGCTACTGTCACCAGAGCCTGGGGCATGTCCGAATCCCGATTGAACTTGCTGACGAAGCTTATTCGAAGAGGACTTTTAGCGGAAGATTCAGACGCCGATTTCTTACCCCACAAAGTGAAGAGCCGCTTCGAAAACGAAATCCGACTACTTTGCGGGGACCCCAGTGAACTTTCATGCCGCGCGGACGAACCCCCGGGGTTCGCTCCCAAGGCTCCGAAAAACAAATAACCGATCCAAAAGGATCGGTTATTTGTCTATGGAGCCTAGGGGGATCGAACCCCTGACCTCATCGCTGCCAGCGATGCGCTCTCCCAGCTGAGCTAAGGCCCCTCATGGCTACCTTTATCATTATATCCGGGAGCATACGGAAATGCAAGTCCGAACATTAAAGTTCTAAAATTCTAACAATTTCATTATTTCATTCATCTTTTAATGAGCTTCCGATTTTTAATGTTCGGCATATAACCCGGCGGCAATTGGGGATAATTTAAGAATACCCGTTTGCTTAATTCGATGATAATGGAACCTTCGGAAGGAGAGGGCATAATGGTTTTTTACATTTCGTTAATCCTTATCGGTTTGTTCGTATTATGGGGAGTGTTTTACCCGGAGCATCTTTCGGCTACAGCCAACGCAACATTCGAGTTTACTATAAGCACCTTCGGCTGGTTCTATTTATTGGTTACGCTAGGTTTTCTTATCTTTAGCTTATATATCGCCTTCAGTAAATACGGAACGATTCGGTTGGGGGATGACGACGATGAGCCGGAATACTCGAATATCAGCTGGTTTGCCATGTTGTTTAGCGCCGGAATGGGGATCGGCCTTGTCTTCTGGGGAGTAGCCGAACCACTTTCCCATTACCTGGTCCCTCCGGAAGGGGCGCTGGGGGGGACGGCCCAAGCCGCGCGGTTGGCCATGAGATATTCCTTCTTTCATTGGGGGCTTCATCCCTGGGCGATTTATTCCGTCATTTCACTAGCTCTGGCTTATTTCAAATTTCGTAAAGGCTACAGAGGGCTTATCAGCGCGACCTTTACTCCATTATTGGGAGATAGAGTGAATGGACCGATCGGCAAAGGAATCGATATCCTGGCCATACTGGCCACGGTATTCGGAGTGGCTACCTCCCTGGGACTCGGTACGCTGCAGATTGGAGGCGGCCTAAATCACTTGTTCCATATACCTAATGTGGTATGGACGCAAATCATCATTATAGCAGCGGTTACAGTTCTTTACTTGATTTCCGCGACTGCCGGTCTGGATAAGGGGATCAAAACGATAAGCAACATCAATTTGCTCATAGCCGTAGGCTTGATGCTGTTTGTGCTAATGACGGGCCCCACTTCGTTCATATTTGATACGTTTACCTCCACGCTCGGAGGATATTTGCAAAATGTCGTTCAGATGAGTTTAAGGCTGTCGCCTTTCACCGAAAGCACATGGATCGGCACATGGACCTTGTTTTATTGGTCGTGGTGGATTGCATGGGCTCCCTTCGTCGGAATGTTCATTGCCAGAGTGTCCAAAGGCAGAACCATACGAGAATTTATTCTTGGGGTATTAATCATTCCCAGTGCATTCGGCTTTGTCTGGTTTTCCGTATTTGGCGCCACTGGCCTTAAGCTGGAAATCTTCGACGGGGCTAATCTGGCCGAAGCCGTGCAGCGGGATGTGACGAGCGCATTGTTTATTATGCTGGAGCAGCTTCCTCTGGGGACAATAATAGCCGGTTTGGCGACAATATTAATCATTACGTTTTTTGTTACATCGGCCGATTCCGCCACCTTCGTTCTCGGGATGTTATCCAGCAAGGGGGCATTGAACCCTTCCGCCAAGGTTAAGCTGATATGGGGGGTTCTGCAATCGACCATTGCCGTCGTACTGCTCCTTAGCGGAGGGCTGAACGGTCTTCAGACGGCTTCCATTGTGGCAGCCCTTCCCTTTGCCTTGATTATGGTTTTTATGTGCTTTTCTATCCAAAAGGCGCTGAACGACGACTATAAGCAAATCCGCAAAAAAGAAAAGGAACGATTGAAAAAGCTGGAAGCTCTCCTTCTTAGGGAGCCCTAAGGTACGCTCCTAATACCCATAGGTTGCCTTTATGCCCGGGGTGGAGCTTCTGCGCTTCCCTCCGAAACGGATGAATATTGTCGAGGCGGCCTCGCTGGGCTTCTGCTCAACGCAGCACTTTTGTGAAAGAGGCCCCACCTGTGATATGATGTTCAGCAGTACGCCCCCCAGTTAGTACAGCTCATTCTTATAGGGATTCACGGTCCAAAATGAAATCAGCCCAATGTACCAAGACTCCAAAGAGGGTATTCCATATCCAAGGGAGACTTATTATAATTTATTTTTAAACCCCTATTGCATACCTTAGGGGGGTATGGTAATATGAATGTGTAACAAGGAGGGATTGCTCATGGATCACTTGATGGATGACTTAATGGACGACACTCATGCCTGTGCTTCCGGAGATGAAAGGAAGAGTCATCATTCTGATAAAATCAAATCCAATCTGATTACCCGGCTGAACCGGATTGAAGGGCAAATCCGCGGAATTAAAGGGATGATTGAGAGAGATACTTATTGTGATGATGTACTTAACCAGATTGCCGCTATTCAGTCCGCATTGAATGGTGTAGGGAAGATGCTGTTGGAAGGGCATATGAGAAGCTGTGTGGTAGAAAGAATTCAAGAAGGCGATCATGATGTGATCGACGAGTTGTTAAAGACCGTCAATAAGCTTATGAAATAAATTACACGAATAAGGAGAGGTTTGTTATGAAATCCATCGTTCTGAAAGTGGAAGGAATGTCCTGCAATCATTGCGTTAATTCGATAGAAGGTGCATTGAAGAAGATTGGTGCTGCCGGTAAAGTCGATTTGGAGGGGAAGACCGTCGCGGTTGAATTTGACGAGTCCAAACTGACGGAAGATGCGATTAGAAGCGCCATTGAAGATCAAGGGTACGATGTAGCCTAACGTCGCTGGTTAGTACAACCCCGGGAGAGTATGTCAGCCCGAGGGACGATGACATCAGCGATAGCTTAACTAATCCTGGCTTCGAGTGAACAGTACGACGAAAGATTAATCTCAGAACATTGGGGAATTCTATAAATAACCTGTATGCTCCGTTCAGGAGCTTTTCTTCCCTCAATTATATACCCTACTGGGGTATGGTGTTTACTTACCTAGAGAGGTGTTTCCGATGGATGCCAAAGAAGCAGTAAAATCAACTAAAAATACGACCTACCAAATAACGGGGATGACCTGTGCAGCATGTGCTAATCGAATCGAAAAAGGATTGGCCAACATGGACGGAGTCGAGTCGGCCAACGTCAATTTTGCCCTGGAAAAAGCAACGGTAGTGTATCATCCGGATAAAGTCGATTCCGAGCAGTTGGAGCATAAGATACAGCAATTGGGTTACGACACCGTAAAGCAATCCGTTGAGCTGCAAATCTCCGGAATGACTTGTGCCGCCTGCGCGTCCCGAATTGAAAAGGGGCTGAACAAGCTGCCGGGCGTCACCAAAGCGACGGTTAATTTCGCTTTGGAAACGGCGCATGTCGATTATTCGGAAGATGAGGTAAAGCTGGAAGATTTGCAGAGGAAGGTCGAAGACCTGGGCTATAAGGCTGTTTTGAAGGAAGAAGCGGCCGGGACCGATCACAGGAAACAGGAAATCAAAATTCAGCTAACGAAATTGATTGTTTCGGCGATATTATCGCTGCCGCTGTTATGGTCGATGGTCAGTCATTTCCGGTTTACTTCGTTTATCTGGATTCCTGATTTATTTATGAATCCCTGGTTCCAGTTCGCTCTGGCAACCCCCGTTCAATTTATTATTGGATGGCAGTTTTATGTCGGAGCTTACAAGGCTCTGCGGAACAAAAGCGCGAATATGGATGTGCTTGTAGCACTCGGGACATCCGCGGCTTATTTCTACAGTCTCTATCTAACGACCAGATGGAGCGGCAATGCGCATCATTCGGTTGATCTGTATTATGAAACAAGTGCCGTCCTTATTACGCTAATTATTCTCGGTAAAGTGTTCGAAGCGTTGGCCAAGGGCCGGACCTCCGAAGCGATCAAGAAGCTGATGGGGCTTCAAGCCAAATCGGCTCGTGTGCTGCGCGATGGACAGGAGATGGATGTTCCTGTCGAACAAGTGGTTGTCGGAGATATCGTCCTTGTGAAACCGGGGGAGAAAATTCCGGTAGACGGCGAAGTGTTGGAAGGACAATCAGCCGTCGACGAATCGATGCTGACCGGAGAGAGCATACCGGTAGAGAAGCATGCCGGAGACCGGGTCATCGGAGCGACCTTGAACAAAAATGGTTCTCTTCGCTTCCGGGCAACCCAGGTAGGGAAAGAGACGGCGTTGGCACAAATTATTAAAGTCGTGGAGGAAGCCCAAGGCTCGAAGGCTCCTATTCAAAGAGTGGCTGACCGTATTTCGGGAATATTTGTCCCGATTGTCGTTGGCATTGCTCTTGTCGCTTTTCTCTTATGGTACTTTATCATCGATCCGGGACAGTTTGCCGGTGCGCTGGAGAAAGCGATCGCTGTACTCGTTATCGCTTGTCCTTGTGCTCTCGGGCTGGCGACCCCTACCTCGATTATGGCCGGGTCCGGCCGGGCGGCGGAAGCCGGAATTCTGTTCAAGGGAGGAGAGCATCTGGAATCCGTTCACCGGATTACAACCGTTGTTCTCGATAAGACAGGGACCGTCACCAAAGGCAAGCCGGAGCTGACGGATGTGTTACCGGCTTCGGGTGTGGAGCGTACACGGTTCCTTCAATGGCTCGGAGCGGCCGAGAGATTGTCGGAGCATCCCTTGGCGGAAGCCATCGTGGCGGGAATTTCCGAGCAAGGGATAGCGATGCCGGAGGCACAGCAGTTCGAAGCGGTTCCCGGATACGGGATCCGTGCCAAGGTCGAAGATCGAGACCTTCTGGTCGGGACTGTGAAACTGATGGATCGGTTCGGCATATCCATTCCTTCCGAAGCGATAGAGGAGAAGGAAAGAATGGAGAACACCGGCAAGACAGTCATGCTTGCAGCCGCAGATGGACGTTATGCGGGCATGGTGGCAGTGGCCGATACGCTCAAGGAGACCTCGCGGGAGGCTGTAGCGCGGCTGCGGGAGATGGGGCTCACCGTCATTATGCTCACAGGCGATAACGAGAGAACGGCTCAAGCGATTGCCAAGCAGGCAGGGATAGACCGCGTCCTGGCCGAAGTGCTGCCTGAGGAGAAAGCAGAGCAGGTGAAGAAGCTTCAAGCAGCCGGGGAGAAAGTCGCTATGGTCGGGGATGGCATCAACGATGCTCCGGCATTGGCGACAGCGGATATCGGCATGGCTATCGGGACCGGAACGGATGTCGCTATGGAAGCTGCGGACGTAACGTTAATGAGAGGCGATCTGAGGAGCATACCAGACGCCATCTATATGAGCCGCAAAACGATGAATAATATCAAGCAGAATCTGTTCTGGGCATTGGCCTACAATTCACTCGGCATCCCGATTGCGGCAGCGGGTTTCCTCGCGCCATGGGTAGCCGGAGCCGCCATGGCACTTAGCTCGGTATCCGTAGTATTAAATGCTTTAAGATTGCAGAGGGTAAAGCTGTAACCAAACTCGGGAATAAAATAATCAAAATCTTTTAAGCCGGTCTCCATATAGGGGATCGGCTTTTTTTCCAACTTATGCTACTATGTAATGGAAATCTGATGCAGGGGGGATAAGTATGTTGAAAATCGGAATGGCCAGCTTCTGGCATGTGCATGCCGAGGATTATGCCCGCCAGGTAGAAAACCATCCTCATACGCAAATAGCTGCTGTCTGGGACGAAAATCCAAAGAGGGGCCAAGCGGCAGCGAATGCCAAGGGAGTCCGGTTTTACGAACGTTATGAAGACATGCTGGCACAAGTGGATGCGGTTGTTGTGGATGCGCCTACGACCATGCACAAAGAGGTAATTGTTGCCGCTGCTGAAGCCGGCAAACATATTTTTACCGAGAAAGTCATTGCCCCGACCTGGCAGGAAGTGAAAGCCATTCTGGAAGCGGTCCGGGCTAACGACGTGAGGCTGATGGTTTCTCTGCCGAGGTTATATTTCGGATATACCTTGGCTGTCCGCGAGTTGGCGGCACAGGGGCTGTTCGGCCAAGTGACGCTGGTCCGTTCCCGCTTATCCCACAACGGTGCTATTCCTACGAATCAATCCGCGACAGGCTGGCTTCCCGCCCATTTCTACAGCAAAGAGGAGTGCGGGGGAGGAGCCATGATCGATTTAGGCTGCCACCCGATGTATTTGACCCGTCTGCTGCTAGGAATGCCGGAGACCGTCGGCGCCACCTACGGGTACATAACCGGAAGGGAAGTGGAGGATAATGCCGTCAGTGTCCTGCAGTGCGGCAACGGAGCCATCGGGATCGTCGAAGCGGGCTTTGTTAACCGCTTCTCCCCGTTCGCTCTGGAGGTTCACGGAACCGAAGGCAGTTTGCTTTATTCTTCCCATGACGGGAAAATGATGTTTCGCAGCAGCGTTAAGGGGGAAGACTACGCTAAGGAATGGCAAATCCGCGAATCGATCCCTCAGGATGCCCCGACGGCATTCGATCAATGGATTGAGCATATCCACAAGGGAACCGATGCGGAGGAGAATATTCAACTGGCCGTTGATCTAACCAAGCTGATGGAGGCGTCGAACCGGTCTGTACAGGAAGGTAGGCCGATTGCAATCCGCGATTTGAATTGACAAGGGTTTTATAGCACGGTCAAATATTCGTGAGAACTTGGCCAGGCAACCTGCATTCGTTAACTCCCCCCGAAGCGGCCAAACCATTCAGACCCAAATTCGGGCCGTTTCAGGGGGAGGTCCCTTATCGATGTTGTTAGGGAAAGTCATCTATGCATAAACGGGCCAGAACGAAGGAAACAAGAAGCAGCGTAACCGTCCCTGGTCGAATTTTCAACACACTATGTTATGAAAGGAGCGCTACCGATGAATCCGGCAGCCAAATGGATGATTATTGGCGGTATAATCCTGATTGTATTGGGCTTGCTTTGGCAAGTCGGGGGGCGTTATTTGAATCTGGGCAGGCTTCCTGGAGATATCGTCGTGGAGAAAGAAAACTTCAAATTTTATTTTCCGGTTGTCACCTGTCTGCTAATAAGCGCGGCGGGCTCTCTCATTCTGTATCTGATCCGCATGTTTAACAAATAAAGATCGCTTCCCGTTCAAATAAAAAAAACGGATTGCCCGTACTTCAGTCGGACAATCCGGGTCTGCATTCCGTCCCTTCCTCGCTTCTCGTATAGGCGATGAGATGAACATGCTCCCCCATCCGGCCCCGGATTTTGTCTTCCAGCTTTATCAAATCGTTCAGAAGCTCGTCATGCCCGTCGAAATCGGTAAGCATATATTCTTTATTGTTCTCTGTCATTGAATGGTTCAACTCCTTACGGAAGAATTGTTTTTTTCTTACAAAAGGATTGTTATTGGCACGATAAACTTCCTCTAATACCGTATTCTTCTTTTTTGCCACATTAGAAAGCTTAAGTTCATTAAAGCATTAAAATGGAACAAACTTTCTAATTGGCATAAAAAGCCACCTCTAATACCGGGTTATTCATCTTCGAAGAGGCTTCGTTAGGAGCTTTTTTTATTGTCGCCCCCGATTTCTTCAATTATTCTGATTGCCCGTAGAATTTTAACGGATGCGGATTCGGATTTCATTAAAGAAGTCCCCTTCATAGTCCTTGGGCATGCGCACCTGCAGCACTCCTTTTTTAAGGACGGCCTTGGCGGATTCCCCTATCACACTTTTGGGAAGGCGGACTACTCGGCTTTTGGCAGATAAGCCGTTGAGCTTTAATGAATTATGGCCGACGAATAGCTTTAGGTTACGCGGGTTAATATGGTCCGGTATTTTAATTTTGACGATAAGGTCGTCTTGGGATTCCACCAATTCATGCTCCAGTCCGTTTTGGCTTTTAATTTTTCCCGGTCCTTTCAGGATTTGCTTAACATAGTTCTCCACCCAAGAGGACTCTGCTTGCGCCCGTTGTTTTAAAGCTTCCGCCATGAATGGAAGAGGCCCCCCGAATAACTTCTCCAGCGACTTCCAGTCGAACGAACCGGAGTTTCTATCGCTCATTTCCGTATTCTCCTTTCTGTCCGTATATTGATTTCCTGAGCAAATCGTACACCAGGCAAACTTGGGTCTAGGCGGAGGAAGCTGATCACTGCAGCCTCATCATTCTTCTAATCAGTATACGGGCTTGATGCCCAAAAGGGCACTTAATGGTTAACGCCTAACGCTTTTTTTTCTGGGATAGATTGCCGGTTTAAGGTGTTCTCCTTCGGATTGCAGCGGCAAGGCAATTATATGAACCTCTGGGTATTTATCTACATACAATAGGTTATATGCAAATGACTTCTTCAGGGAACCGTTCCAATTGAGCCGAAAAGGAGGTCAAATCCGTGCCTTCCATCGTCGGAAACGTTAAAATACTAAGCGTTGACTCGGGAGGGATAGTCCAATTCGGTGATGCTGTCTTTCTGTCACCCGTCAGCACATCAAAAACATTTGCCGGTGCAGGCTCCTTCATAACGGGCGATCTTCCATTAACCAACAGCGGAATAAGCGCTACGAATACCAATGATCCTGATTTGGTCGATACGTCTTCGGCGAAGGCGGGATCGGGATGAATTTGACTGTTCATCAGAATATAACTATTCATACGATTCGAATCGGGGCGGTTACTAATTCTTCAGTCCTGCAAATAGGCAGTGCGGGAGTGATTAAGTCGCTGTCCAATCTGTACAACACCGGGGGATTTACCAAGCCCGCTCCGGAAGTGAGTGCGGTATCCTCCGTTTCTCTAGTCCCTCTGCCCGGGCCTTCATGACGGGGTAGGTTCGTTCAGAGGCATGGCCTGTTCCATGTACCGCATACATTAAATAAACGGGAGGTGTGCGGGATGTATAACGATCCTCGGCTCATGAGGTGGCTTCAGGATGTATATAATTTCTTGGCCCGGCAGCAGGAGAAAATGGAGCGCATGGAAGAGATGATTATCGAGATTCGTGAGGATATACGTGAATTTAAAAGCAACAAAATGACACATGTGGAGAGAATAGAGTACCATTTCGACCAACTGAAGGTAGAGACACTGGAAGGAACTTTGAACATAGGGTTAACTCCGAACGGCAAAGGCATTGAAGAATTAGCCGTTCCTTCCAACGGGGAGCCCGGAGGTGAGGAGGGAGAGGATGTCCCTTTTTTCCCCAAGCTTAAAGAGCAGTTGGACCGCTATATTGATATGGAGATTCCCAGAGAGGTCAGCAGCTTCGAAGCCCATTACGGCGTTCAAGTGCCGGATGAGGTACGATTTGCCATGATTGAGGACATACGTCGGCAGGTGGGGCCGAGAATAGTTGTTTACATCCAAAGGCTGCATAAGGATTCGTCGGATGACTCCGCCGTTGAGAAAGACATATTAGACAGGGTCAAGCGGGATATCCGGTTGGCCATTGAGCAATATTTTGAAAAACAGTATGGGAAGGGCAGTGAGGAAACATGAAGATGACTGTGGTTAATAAGGAAATCAAAGTAGGACAGATAAGGGTAATTGGTGTTACAACTTCTTCGGTTTTATTGGTGGGAGACACGGAGAGGATCAGTCTCGCTTCCGCATTCGATACTCCGCCCGAAGCTTTCGTCGTGGGGCCGTTCGTACCATTATCCGCTGCAAGGTAAAGTTTATGAAGCAGGCCCGAATTTCCTTGGTTGGTTTCTTCAAGGTTATTGAGATTAAACTGAGCTCCATTGTCCAGTTTGGGGATTCGCTCTGCTTGACGCCGGAAACGAAGGTTCTGGCAGTGCTGCGCAGCCAGTCCTCATATTACGGGGATGAAGGAGATTTCAATTACCCGATATTCACGAATCCTATCCCCGGCCCATCGCTCGATGAAGAGCTTGAGATGGAAATCATTAACGAATCCCCTTATATCAAGGTTGAATCGATCAAAATTATTGGAGTCTCAGCTTCCGGAATAGTACAGATAGGCTCTAACCAATGCATCGATGCCGAAAGCAGGATCAAGCATATTCGCCAAATGATCTGAGAAGACCTTCCTCTGCAGATGGGAACTGCCGCAGTAGAAGCAGTCGAAGCGGCCGCCGCCGGTACGGGCGCTGCAATCGGGAACGGACGAAAGGGGGGATAGCGGCACACCTGCTGCAATTTCTATAGCATTTTGTGCTTGCGCAAAGTACGGATCAGCTTCCAATAAGTATAGTCTTTCTGGGAATATAGACTGCGGACATCCTGCACCCATTCCGGAATTTCTTGGGTTACCGCGAGCTTCTGCATAGATTTGACCGTTCCTTTTAACTCATTCCGCTTTTTCTCCAAATCTTTGCGAATGGACAGAAGAGACTGTTTAAGCTCCAGTACTTCTTTTTTGGATAAAGGGCGGTTTTTCTTCTTCGGACTTCCATTTTCCACACTTTCACTCAAGGATGTTCATCTCCTTCAACGATATATTTCATTGTATGCGGCCTTCGCCCGCCTGGTATAGACGTAAGCCCAGATTTGAATATGTCCTAACGGGGTGATATCCTAATGCTAGATACAAGCTAGAGAAGAATAGACAAAGGAGCATTCGCCAATGAATTCGATTCTTAAATGGGACGGTCACACCCATACCGCATTCTGTCCTCATGGCACCTCGGCAGAGCTCGGACTTTATCTCGACCGGGCGGTTCAACTGGGATTTACCCGTTATACGGTCAGCGAACATTCTCCATTGCCGAAGCACTGGATGAAGAACGAGCAGCTGCAGCGGGAGCTGGCTATGGAAGCGAGCGAGCTGCCGGCATACTTTGATTATGTAAAAAATTACAAGAATCGCTATGAAGGAGTACTGGAAATTTGGACCGGAATGGAAATAGATTATTTGCCCGGCAAGCCCCAGTATTCTCTGGAATTGGCCGAACAATGCCATCATGAGGTGGAGGATTGGGTGGTCTCCCTCCATTTCCTGCCTGGCAAAGATGGAATGAGATGTATAGATTATACACCGCAGGACTTCGAGGAAGGATTAATCGCCTACTACGGCTCGATGGAGAAAGTAGTAGACGAATATTATAATGAGCTGGAGCAGGCAGTGGCCTTGGCGGCCAAACTTCCGGGCAGCCGCCGGTTGGGTCATGTCAATTTGATAGAGAAGTTCCATAAGGCGCTTCCTCCGATCGATCCGGATCAGATCCGGAAGCGGCTGGACGGGCTTCTTCCGAAGCTGGCCGAGGCAGGCGTGGGCATTGATGTCAATACTGCAGGCTTGAGAGTTCCGACCTGCGGCCAGCCGTACGTTCCCGGATGGTTTATCGGCAGATGTCTGGAAATGGGGATTCCGCTTGTTTTCGGATCGGATGCCCATCGTCCGGAGCATGTCGGCGAGGGATGGAATTACTATGAGGAATCCATTGCCTCCTTCCGATCGGCCCGACCTTAATGTTGACGGATAGTCGGAAGGGTTGGAAGCCGATAAATATAACTAGCGTTCTAAGTCAGTAAAGTGATCTTGGTAGATTTGCGCTTGTTCTTTTTACAAAGTGCCCGATATTGACCGCTTCCTTCCGGCCTTTCTTTCATGTATAATGTTTTTCGGATGGGTCCGTCTTTGATATAACGTCCGTTATTGAGGAGGGAATATCAGATGGAGGAGGGAGGTTGCAAAATGACCGTCACGAAGAAAGATATAGCGGATTATTTAGGTATTTCCAGAACAGCGGTGTCTTTGGTTCTCAATAATACGCCGAACAGCACTGTTTCAGAGGAAACGCGAAGGAGCATTCTGCAGGCCGCTAAAGAGCTCGGTTACCGGGACAGCGAAATTCACCCCAAAATATGCTATATTCTGTATAACCGCGAACCGGACGACCCCTTGTATATTCACGACCTTCGGGTGATCGAAAATGTAGCAAGCCAACATGGGTACAGGCTGATTTTCATGAATGTTCGCTCCAGTACGAATGATTTCAACATGCTTTCCAAGTATCTTGGAAACAAGGAGGTTTCCGGAATCGTTCTGACCGGAGATATAGATGACGACATTTTGGATATCATGGAGGATGCGGCAGTTCCTTATGTTGTTTATAGCGGTGTGTCCTCGAATAGAACCGACGTGAATGTCATTGTTACGGACGTGGTCAAAATTGCATATGAGGCAACGAAATATTTGACGGATCTGGGGCATGTCCGAATTGCCTTGTTCAGCGGCAGCCTGGATACGTTGGTTCATCAGCAGACGTTGGCCGGCTACCGCAAAGCGCTGGAGGAGGCCGGAATACCCTATGATATCTCGTTAGTCCAGGCCAGTAAGGAAGAGGATGGATACGAGCTGGCCTCTAGAATGGAAATACTGGAAATTGACTACTCCGCCGCTTTTTGCGTTAACACCGTCATTCAATTCGGAGCGCTGCAGAAGCTTAAGGACCTTGGATTTCAGGTTCCCAGGAAGATCAGCCTCGTCGGCTGGGGATATTCGGAGCTTGTCAAGATGAGTGTTCCGAATTTAACTACGTTATATATCGGTCCGGAAGAGAAGGAAATTGTTGTGAAACGGCTGATTGAAATTATCAATGAAGGGGATAAGGATCGCCGTACCATTTATTTGAAGGATACGGTCATCCACGAGGGCGGGACAGCCGCTTTATACCGTTCGGGAAGTTGAGTTAAATGTTATTTATAAGGCAGGAATAGCGAAGGGCGGAAACGCCCTTTTTTGTTTGCATCGGCAAGCACATAACAAATGTTATTTTATTATTGACGATAAATATAACGCGTGTTAATATGATATGGAAACGATTACTCATTCCTTTTTTAGTAAGAATTGACAAGGGGGAAGGTTTATGCAAGGTAAATGGGGGAAAGCGGCATCTGTCCTTATGGCGGGAGTAGTAGCTGCCAGTTTGACGGCATGCGGCAAAGAAGAGAAGCCGGCGGCAAGTCCGAATGCAAGCCCGGGCCCGAGTTCGGAGCCTTCTGAAAGCGCTGCACCGAAAACAGTTTCGCTGGATTGGCTTACTTATCAGTACGGTCCGGTGGACAACGATGCGCCGATTAAGAAGTTCGTGGAAGACAAATTTAATGTCAAGCTTAACATTTGGTATATGGACGTCACCCAAAGGGAGCAGCTTCTCGGCACGAAGCTGGCTTCTGGCGAAATTCCGGATTTTATGACCGTTTATTCGGGGGCGGATTTGCAGAAGTTCTATACCCAAGGGGTAACGGTAGGCTACACGGAAGAAGAGCTTAACCAGTATATGCCCAATTATAAGAAGCTGGTGGACTCTTACGATCCGAAAATTTGGGATTACGTGAAATATGACGGGAAATATATAGGAATCCCGAGCATTAACAGCGACGGTGTATACAGTCTGGCCACAGCCTGGAGGCAGGATTGGCTTGAGAAGGTAGGCATTACGAAAGTGCCGGAGACGCTTGAGGAGTACAAGGAAGCCTTGGTGAAATTCCGTAACGATGATCCGGACGGCAACAATAAGAAGGATACTTACGGGATGTCCAATTCCGGAATGACGAATGTTTACGGCGCTTACGGAGTCTACCCGGAATTCTGGACGATTCGCGACGGACAGATCGTCTGGAGCGGAATTCTTCCCGAAACGAAGAAGGCATTGGAAACGCTGAGAGAGTGGAAGCAGGAGGATTTGATCAGCCCGGAATGGGTTATCGGAGAGAATACCGGAGGCTATTGGGCGATCTCCCATGACTTTGTCAACGGCAAAATCGGAGTATCCTCCCACGGTTCTTATTATCACTGGTCTCCAGCCGATCCGGAAACGAATTTCCTGGGCGGCGATAACACCAAGATGCTGGCGGAAGTGACCAAAGGTGAAGGCAAGATTGCCTACGGCAAACCTCCGGTAGGGCCGGACGGCAAATTCGGAAACATAACGCCTGGTCTGGTCGGAGGTACTTATATGGCGTTCGGTAAAGATGCCGCAGATGATGAGACGAGACATCGGATTATGCAAATTTGGGATACAGTTTACGGAGATTTTGACACCTTCGTGAAAGTGAAATATGGCGATAAAGGTGTACACCATGACAATGGTCCGGACGGACATACGATCGTTATGAAGGAAGGCTTCAAGACCAATGAGGAAATGGCGAAGATCGGAGCGCATATTACATTCTCTCCTTTTGCCCAGCCTGAGTTCTCGAAGAAGCTGCAGGATCCGAAACGGGTCGGAGCCAACGATAAGTACTTCAAGTTCGAGGGAGCCGGCTATGAGAACGCAGTGAAGTCCCCGCTTCCGTCCGACAGCAAATATTCCAAAAACCTGATCAAGCTTCAGCAGGATACGTTCACCGCGATCATTAATGGAGAGAAGCCGTTGGAGGAATTCGATAAATTCGTCGAGGAGTGGAAGAGCTCTGGAGGAGACCAGTTGACCAAAGAAGCTAACGAATGGTATCAGTCCTTGAAATAATCCAGATTCATAAAAGCGGCCAGCAGGTGGTTCTTTGGCCGCTTTTTCCGTTAGGAGTGAGGGTATGAACGGGAAAATAACAACATCAAGCACGCTTCCTTCTCCAAACATGAGACCGGGAAGAATGAGAACGTGGCTTAAATCCTATTGGAAGCATAAATATTTGTTAATTATGCTGCTGCCATGTTTGCTGTATTTTATTATATTCAAGTATTTGCCGATGTACGGAATCATTCTGGCGTTTAAAGAATACCGGTTCATTGACGGGGTGTTCGGCAGCCCCTGGAACGGAATTCAAAATTTTGTCGATCTGTTTACAGGCAGGGATTTTCCGAAGGCTTTCCGCAACACGATCATCATCAGCTTCTACAAGCTGGTGTTCGGATTTCCGGCTCCCATCATTTTGGCGATTCTGCTTAACGAGCTGAGAGTCATTTTGTTTAAAAAATTCGTCCAAACCTTAAGCTACCTGCCCCACTTCTTATCCTGGGTCGTCCTGGCAGGGATTTTCATGGAAATTTTCTCGCCTACGCGTGGAGTCGTCAACTATATCATCACCTCGCTGGGAGGAGACGCCATCTTCTTCTTCGGTGACAAGAACTGGTTCCGGACACTACTCGTCAGCACCGAAGTCTGGAAAGGTGTCGGATGGGGCTCCATCATCTATCTGGCTGCGCTGTCGGGAATCGATCCTTCCCTGTACGAGGCGGCTATTGTAGACGGAGCCAACCGGTGGAAGCAGATGATCCATATCACTCTGCCCTCCTTGATCCCGGTCATTACGATCATGTTTATCTTTGCCGTCGGAGGCATTATCAATGACGATTTCGACCAGGTGTTCAACTTCTATAATCCGGCTGTATATGAGGTGGGAGACGTGTTAAGCACCTATACCTACCGAATCGGGATCACCGAGATGCAGTACGGGCTGGCGACGGCCTCCGGATTGTTCATCAACGTCATCGCCTTCGTGCTGATTATTATAACGAACACGATCGTCAAGCGATTCAGCGACTACGGCATCTGGTGAGGAGTGATTAAACGATGTCCATGACTATAGGTAAGAAATCGTTCGGGGAGAAAGCGTTCGACACCTTTAACGTCGTCTTTCTGACTTTGTTTGCTTTCACGGCCGTTTACCCCTTTATCGATGTACTGGTGGTTTCCTTCAGCACACCGGCTGCGGCGAACGTTTACGGCTTGAAGCTGTGGCCCAGAGAATTCTCGGCGGAGGCGTATAAAGCCGTCTTCGACAACCGGATGATTTGGGTCGGATACTATAACACCGTTTATCGGACGGTGCTCGGAACATTCCTGAACGTTATTTTCACCGTTCTGTGCGCCTATCCGTTATCGAAGAAATATTTGCCCAACCGCAATCTGTTCACCATGATGATTGTTTTCACCATGTTTTTCAGCGGCGGCCTGATCCCCAACTACTTGCTCGTCAAGGAGCTGGGATTGCTGGACAACCGGATGGCGCTCATTCTTCCGGGACTGATCGCGGCTTTCTCGATGATCATTGTCCGGAATTACTTCATGTCGCTACCCGAAGAAATAGAAGAGTCGGCGAAGATGGACGGAGCGAACGACTTCCGCGTCTTGTTCTCGATCGTGCTTCCGGTCTCCAAGCCTATCATTGCTACGATTGCGCTGTGGTATGCGGTCGCACACTGGAACGCCTGGTTCGACTCTCTCTTGTATATTTCGAATCCGGAGAAGACGGTGCTCGGGAATGTGCTGCGCAAAATTGTCATTGAAGGCTCGGCGCAGTTTCAGCAGTTCGAATCCTACGATCCGACGAGGGAAAATGCGGTGACGCCGGACATTATCAAGGCGGCAACGATTATGGTCGCCACGATTCCGATTATTTGCGTATACCCGTTTGTACAGAAATATTTTGTTAAAGGCATCATGATCGGTTCTCTGAAAGGATAGAAAGGGAGTGAAACGATGACAACCGTCCGGCCGAAGCACGGATTTTATTTTACGGTTCAGGATGTAGAGCAGGCGAAGCGCAATCTGGACTCCCATGCCTGGGCGCGGGAAGCTTATCAAGCCTGGAAAAGAAGGTGCGACTCGTTCCTGGAGCTCGACGACCAATTAATCTATGACTGTGTCCTGAGCATGCAGGACCAGACTTTTGCTTATGGAATTGCCGGCTGTCCCGATTGTGGACAGTCCTTTCCCATGAATCTGGAGGAGCAGCGGCCCATGTTCTCCGACATTAGACAGTTTCCCCGCAAGTTGCTGACCTGTCCCCACTGCCGGATGACCTTCCCTAATGACAGGTATCCGGATACTGGTCACGGGTTCGAAAAGAACGGCAAAGGATATTATCCGGTAGGCATGTGGAATTTCTTTATCGCGGGCGATTGGTTCGGCGGAGTCCGAGATCACGAAGGAATGGTTACGAAGCTTACTTATTTATACATGCTGACGGGAGAAGAGCGATATGCGCATAAAGCGCTTGTACTGCTCGATGCTTTCTCCGCGATACTGCCCGGCACGATCGGGCCGCGGGATTTCACCCCGTTCGGCAGTGATTTTGAAATCGGCCGGCTGCATATGCTGACAAGCATCGTGCATCGGATCAAAGTATGCATCGCCCACGATTACGATTGGCTGTACCGGCTGCCCGAGCTGGACAGCCCTTCTCCCGCCTTGAGCCGATTGGGCAGAACGGGGACGATGCGCGCCTGCATCGAAACGATGCTGAATGATTACATGCTGACCGAGCCGGGAGGACCGGTCTACGATCTGAGCGGCGGCAATCTTACGAACCTGCAGAATCATGAATCCGACGGAGTGAGGGCTATGCTGGCCGTCGGGCTAGTACTGGATAATGAGGATTATTTGCGGTGGGGAGTGCAGGCGGTCGAAGCTTACTTCTATAACGCGATTGGCCGGGACGGAATGTATTATGAAGGCTCCTATGGGTACAGCCTGTTTACCGGCTCGGTTTTTCTGGATGTAGCCCTGCTGGCCATGAGAGCATCCGGCGAGGAGCAGCTTAAACAATTTCATCCGTTTGACTGCAGCCGGTTCTTCCAATTTTCCGTTCGCAACCATCTCGATGTGTTATGCCAGGGACATCTTCCCTGCTTTGGGGACTGGGGCAGAGATACCCGTCAAAGCACAGAGCCGGACCGCAAGCTTCTGGTCGATACTTACCGGGCGGCGTCGTTCTTTAACCAGTTTTCCCCGGACCCGGACATGAAGAGGGAAGCGATGGAATGCATGGAGAAGCTGTACGCTGCGGCGGTTCCGGAGTTCGGCGGCCGGGGGATTGATTTATTCTTTGCCCATCCGCCGAGTCCCCGGACAGACGGGTTAGAACGGACGAGAGGGAATACAGTCAAGGGCCAGTTCGGCTTGGCGATTGCCAGGGATGCCAACGATACGACCTTATTGATGAGAGTAGGGCAAAACAACACCCACGCGCACGACGATGTCCTCGGCCTTAATTTTTATGCCCACGGCAAAGAAATTTCGGCCGATATAGGCTATGGCATTTATGGAACGAACGGCCATTTCGGTTGGGGGACGAAAGCGATCGCCCATAACACCGTTGTCGTCAATCGGGACCGAGAGTTAAAGCGGGGGCAACTGTACAAGCCGTTCGCCGGCGGGGAATGCTCTGTTATTTACGAGGACGGTTACTTGTCCGCGATTGAAGGCCAGGCTCCGGCATTGTATGATATCGATGCTTACCAGAGAATGGCCGCTGCCGTTCCGATCAGCGATCAGGCTTCGTACATAGCCGATTTTTTCTATGTTCAAGGCGCGGAAATGTGTGACTACGCTTTCCATGCCTTTCACGAGGACAGTGAATTAGCAGTAGACGGGGTACGGCAGGCAGCGGAGCACTGGACTCTGGCCGGGGTGTATGCGGAGGAGAAGCCGTATTTCGATTATCCGGACAAGAGCTTCGGGGAGCGGCTGTCGACGGGCGAGACATTCACCCATGCGCTGGACGGGGAGAAGCTGCAGGCCTGGACTCCCGAACCGAATAACGGCTATGGGTACATCTATGCCGTTCGGGAGCATGCAGCCGAGGGGCGGACTGTAAGCGCCACATGGACCTCCAGCCAAGGCGGCGTGCTGAACTGGCACGGGATTTGCGGGCCGCAGGACCGGATATTGAGCGGACAATGTCCGAGCTTAGAAGGAACGGTCCAGCATCCCGTGCTCATCATCCGCAGCGAGGAGCGGGCCAAGCAGTATGCAGCCGTTTATCAGGCTATCAGCGCGGATGAGGCCGGGCCGAAAGTGACCGGATTGGAGCCGCTGAAGGCGTACGGTAAGCTCGTTACCGCCTTCCGTGTGAAGCTGGACAACGGCTTGGAGGATTACTGGGCATACAGTCCGCAGGATCAGATGATCAAGGTTGAAACTCCCTACGGCGAATGGCGGATCGAAGGCCGCTGCGCCTGGATGCGGTTGGACGAAGAGGGCCGGATGACCGCCCAGTCGCTCATTCGGGCCGATCATGCGGAATTCCGGGAGGCCACCGGGCAAGCGGAAGCGCGGAAGTGGCTGCCGGTGGAGCAAGTGGACATTCATGCGGATACCATCTGGGTGAAGGCCGATCAGCCGCGGGAGCTTCCTCAATATGTGAAGATCCGTTCCGGTGCAGGTCCCGCTTCCATATATCCTGTACGCTCCATGCATCAGGATGCAGGGCTGCTGAAAATTACGTTGAAGGATTCGGTCATTTTGTCCAAAGGGATTGTCCGGCAGATCGTGGATGGAGGAATCGATACGGTTTATCCTCTGCCGCTCGGGTTCGACCTTTCCTCCGAAGGTGTGACTCCTTTCCGGGGCAAAGCGATGAAAGGCTATTCCGGAGGAGAGGCAATCATTACCGGAGTGGATCATTTGAAGCGATTGCGAGTAGACATCGTGAAGCCTCTTCATTTGGAGGAAAAATTCGACATTGTCGACGTACAAATTGGAGATTTTATTCAATTTATCTGAGAAATCGCTCCCGAAATGATGAAAATTGGTTGAATCCTGCCAACGTTTGGGCTAAATTAAGAGAAGATAGATTATGATGGGAGAGGATTTGTGATGGAGAAAATGAAAATTGGCGTCATCGGTGCCGGGTCCATTTCGGGAGTGCACTTGGAGGCATACCACAACAATCCGGAAGTGGAAATTTATGCGATTTGTGATTTGAACGAGGAAAGAGCCAAGGCGAAGGCCGAGAAATACGGCGCATCGAAAGTATTCACCGATTATAACGAGCTTCTGGCCCTGCCGGAAATCGAAGCGGTCAGCGTCTGCACCTGGAATAATTCCCATGCTCCCATCAGCATCGCGGCTTTGAACGCCGGCAAGAATGTGCTTGTCGAGAAGCCTCTTTGCAAAACAGTTGAGGAAGCTCTGCAGGTAGAAGAAGCGGTCAAGCGCAGCGGTAAAGTGCTGCAAGTAGGTTTCGTCAGACGCTATGGAAGCAACACGAAGGTGCTGAAGGAATTTATCGACAACGGCGACCTTGGAGAAATTTATTATGCCAAGGCTTCCTGTCTGCGCCGATTGGGGAATCCCGGAGGCTGGTTCGCGGACAAGGAGCGTTCCGGCGGCGGTCCTCTGATCGACATCGGTGTCCATGTTATTGATCTGGCTTGGTATCTGATGGGCAGACCGAAGGTGCAGTCGATCACCGGAAATGCTTATAACAAGCTTGGAAATCGTAACAATGTGAAAAATTTGAGCTTCTACCGTGCTGCGGACTACGATGCGGACAAGAATACCGTCGAGGATGCGGCCAACGCCTTGATCCGTTTCGAGAATGGGGCTTCCCTGATGGTCGATGTCAGCTTTACGCTGCATGCGAAGAAGGACGAATTGACCGTGAAGCTCTACGGGACCAAAGGCGGAGCCGAAGTGGAGCCGGAGCTGACGATCGTTACCGAGAAGTACGATACGATTTTGAATGTGTCTCCTCAGGTCGATCATCCGACATTCGATTTTGCCGGGGGCTTCCAGAACGAGATCAACCACTTCATCGACGCTTGCAAAGGGCGCAAAGAAACGCTCAGCCCGGTACAAGACGGCGTCGAGATGATGAAAATTCTCTGCGGGATTTATGAATCCAGCGAGCAGGGCAAAGAAATCCGATTCTAATATTGAATTTCAAGGACTTATACAGCATACTTCATCCGTCGGCCTGTGGCCGGCGGATTTTTATTACCCCATGAAGGGGAAAATTATACTACATTTTCGATTGGCTTTATTATACAGAACCCTTTTCTTGCTCTTAGTTAGTTAAATCAGAGATGCTGCATCACCTCAACGGTACCTCTTCAACGCACTCGTTAGCTTCTCGTCAGCACCTCGCTAGAGCTTCGTCAGTCCCTCGTTAACTCCTCGTTAGCATCTCTCCAGCACATCGACAGTCCCACGTTAGTACCTCGTTAGTTCCTTGACAGACCGCCCCCCTTCTTAGGTTATCTAGCCGACCCCCTGTTCCTATGCATCTCTTTGCCAAGATATTGGACTGTTATCCCCTTGTCTCAGAAAGGAACAATGTTTCAAATTATTCTGCTGGTTCTCATCCATTTTCTACCCGGAAGCTACTATGAGAAAGGGAAAGAGACGAAGGGAGGTGAGAGGCATGAATCCCCGGTTTAAAGGAACTGAGCAAATGGGATAACAGTCAAAAGAAGGTGAAAGGCACGAAATCACCGATTATAAAGAAACTGAGTAAATGGGATAGCAGTCAAAAGAAGGTGAAAGGCGCGAAATCTCCGGTTTAAAGAAACTGAGTGAAGGGGATAGCAGTCAAAAGGAGGGGGAAGGTACGAATCTCCGATTAAAAGAAACTGAGTGAAGGGGAAAGCAATCAAAAGAGGAAAGAGGTATAAAGCCTCCTTGAAAGACACTGAGTGAAAAGGGGTAACGACCAAAGCAAGCTTGATTGTTAACAAAGTCAAGCCGCGATGTACGGACAGACTTCAAGGACTCGCAAAAATGCAGGTCTTTTTGGGGATTTTGTGTAAAATCAGCAAATGACGAGCAAATGTGCAGGTCTTTTTAGTGATTTGGCCGATTTTCGGGATTTTCTTGAGAAAGACCTGCAGAATTGTTGGTCTTTCCGGGCTTTTAGCTAAATTCCGGAAAAAGACCTGCAGAATTGTTGGCCTTTCCGGGTTTAAACGGTTTCCTGGAGAAAGACCTGCAATTTCTCGTCTTTGCTGTTGTAGGCCATGCCTTCTTTGACGTACAAAAAAGGCGGTGACACATACTACGGGCTAACTATCCGCCAGCCATCCTACGGCCAACAACACGAATGAAACACCGGAAGCGCGGGCCATGGCGGCCGGCCGAAACACAACTGTGCGAACCGGGGCGGGGGACTCTGTATAAGCATTTAAGACCGGCACCCGAACGGGCCGGCCTGTTTTTCGCCTAACGAGATTAGGAACGGGATGCGTTTGTCGTATGGGTCTCGGCAAATTCCGAATATTTCCTTTCCTTCGACTCCCAATAGCCAATTCCGAACAGGACGGCGATGATCGGAAAAACAACGAGCCGAATGATCGCGAATTGCCAGAACAGATCGTGCATGGAAATAAGTTCCAAGAGTGTAAGGATGACAGCCGTGGAAAGACCGAAGCCCAGTATGCAATAATTAACCAGAAATTTGGACTTTCCCATTTGCCGTTTCTTTTTCCACTGAAGAGCTTGACGTTCGTTCATAACGGGACCCCTTTCTATCTCCTACCTATTTATTGTAACCCGCCGGCAATTTCTAGGCAATTCTACTTTGCAACAACTTTGTGCCAAAATCGTTAGTTGTTGATATACTTATAATTAACTAACACGATCGGCACCTATGGACAAATATGGGGAGAAGGGTGAAATTCCATTATGAGGATCGTTCAGACGAAACATGCGGTAGTTCAAGAGGAACTGCTGGCCCCTTTTGGCTTTAAAGGAGGTTACATAGATGAACTGTGGCAGTCCGTTGTCCTGCTGGCCAATGAAACGGGGGAGATTGGAGCAGGAACCGGCGTGCAAAGCGTGCTGTGGTCGGATGCCGATGTCTTTACCCGGCTGGGCGGGCAGAAGGGCAACGAAATCATGGCCCGAATGACGACGGCAGCACTGGATGCAGCCCGGGGTAAGGAATTCAGCGATCCCTTTGCCCTTCTGGAGCATGTTCTGCCGCAGGTTTATGAATATGGTCGGGGGCATAGCCACCCGGATCTTCGCTTGACCTTTGCTCTCAATTCGTTGGTTCCCGTTGATTTTGCCTCGTGGCAATTATTTGCCCGGCAGAGCGGGATATCCTCGTTCGATCAGCTCATCCCGGAGGAGTACCGTGCTCCTTTGTCCAGCAGACATTCCGCGCTGGCCAGTACTCCTCTGATTCCTTATGGCATGCCGGAGGAAGAAATCATCCGTTTGCTGGAGGAAGGCTATTTCGTGTTGAAAATCAAGCTGGGAGCGGATCCGAAGCAGAATGGCGACCGAAGCGAGATGCTCGAGTGGGACAAACAGAGACTGGAAACCGTCCATAGGTTGGCCGGCGAGAGGTCAAGCGAATTTACGGAGAGCGGGAGGATCGTCTACTATTTGGATGCGAACGGGCGCTATGATCATAAAGATCGGCTTCTCTCATTATTGGAGCATGCCGACCGCATTGGAGCGTTGGAGCGGATCGTTCTGCTGGAAGAGCCCTTCCCGGAGAACGATGAGACGGAGGTAGCGGATCTCCCCGTTCGCATTGCGGCGGATGAGAGCGTGCACAACGAAGAGGACGCGCTGGCCAGAATAGAGCTTGGCTACGGAGCTATTGCTTTGAAACCGGTAGCCAAAACATTGAGCGTCAGCCTGAAAATGGCCAAGCTGGCGCATGAACGGGGCATTCCTTGCTTCTGCGCGGATTTGACGGCAAATCCGTGGATGGTCGATTGGAATAAGAATGTGGCTGCCCGGCTGAAGCCCATTCCGGGACTTAAGACGGGCCTGCTGGAGTCCAACGGTCACCAGAATTACCGGAGGTGGGAGGAGATGCGCCGGCATCACCCTCACGGTCAAGCCGAGTGGACCGAATCCACCCGGGGAATCTTCCGGTTGACTGAGGCTTTCTACTCGGTGAACGGAGGGATACTCGACCGCAGCGAAGCCTATGAGCAGATCGCCACAGAAGGAGACCGGCGCGGGTAGGGGATAGCCGGGATACGGCAGTATTTATTCATGACGAACTTTATGTCCGGAACCTTAAACGTACTTCTATGAAAGAAACAGCCCGATTTTCCTTCGCTGGACGGGTTCATATAAGGGATTGTTGAAAAATGATAAAATCTCCTTTTGGGTGAGGCAGAGTTTCTTTGATATAATAAAATAGTTGTGAAAGAAATAGCTATCGGTCTGCGTTAGGGAAGATTAGGAGGAGTGACTATTGAGAAACATTTTTGTGTTTGCACTGCTCTGGTGGCTGATAGGCAATCCATTCATTGCCATTATCATTCTTTTCGTGGTTCTCTACTGGCTTGACCGTAAGTTTCTGGGACTGTCGCCCAGCATTACCAAGCCGTTTCGGCAAAGCCGGAGGCTGCGTCAACTTCGTCAGGAGCTGCGGCTGCAGCCGCATCAAACCAGCGCCAAGCTGGAAGCCGCCTATCTGCTTATCGGCAAGAAGAAATATAGGGAAGCACTGTCCTATTTGGAAGAAATCGAGCCCATGATGGAGGAATCGGCAGTTGTCCAATTTGGCATCGGACTGTGCCGGTTGAAGCTGGGAGAACTTGAGAGCGGAGAGCGCAGCATGCTCCGCAGCATTGAGCTAAATCCGCGCATCCGCTACGGGGAGCCTTTTCTAAGACTGGGTGAAGCGTTTGCGGAATCCAAGCCGGACCAAGCGCTGGCTTACCTGGAGCAATTCAGGGAGGTTCACTCCTCCTCCTGCGAGGCATATTATCGGCTTGGACAGCTATACGACAGGCTCGGACGCCGGCAAGAAGCCCGCCAAGCCTATGCGGAGACATTGGATATCTACCGGGGACTGCCGAAGTATAAGAAACGATCGGAACGGCGATGGGCGCTGCTGGCCAGGATGAAGGGCGGCTAGCTTCGGTTTGTCGGGCATTCCTGCAACGTATCACAACCTTTTTTTCAGCCCAGATGGCTAATAACAGAATGACACGGGAGATGAATTTAGATGTCCATGGAATATCCGATGCAAGCGATCGTTCTGATTGTCGTAGTTGCAGTCACCTTCGTATCCATGTTTATATGGACTAAAATGAAAAAAAGAAAGTAGGCTGTCAAATGTACTATATTAACAGGGAGCAGCTGGAACAGCTGCTCGAATTTTTGCCCGTCATCAGCGAGGCATGTGAACAATTGAAGGATAATTGGAATGGAACCTTACTGGATGGGTTAGCTCAGGAACGTATTCTTCATCTGGCGATTGAGAGCGTGACCGATGTCGGCAGCCTTCTGATCGACGCGTTTATGATGAGAGACGCCAGCAGCTATGAGGATATTGTAGAAATTTTGCTGGGAGAAAATGTGTTTGCCCGTGAAATCGGGGAACCGCTGATCGAACTCGTCAAGCTGCGCAAACCGCTTGTTCAGGAATATATGAAGCTGGATCGGGATGGATTACATCCGTTAATCGGTGACCTGCCGGCTATATTGAAGGAGTTCGCTCCTTCCGTCCGGCAGTTCGTCCGTAAAGAGCTTGGTGAGTAGGCTGCCTTTAGATACTCAACATTTTGGTTTGTTTAATTTACTATCCGCTTCAAATGCGATACAATGGCATTACAGGTGGTGATCAGGATGAGTAAAGAGCAGGAATCATCCACTCGCAGATTGCTGTTGACGATGATGAAGACGGACGGTCCAATGAGCGTTAGCGAAATGGCCAAGCAGTTGGGAATAACGGAGATGGCTGTTCGCCGTCACTTGAATACATTGGAGCGGGACGGTCTGGTCGAAACCCGGTTGTCCCGTCAGGCAATGGGCAGGCCGACGCACTTATACTCGCTGACAGAATCGGCAGATGAATTCTTTCCGAAGAACTACCATCAATTAACGTTAGATCTGCTGCATGAGCTTGTAACCGAGGACGGCGAGGAGAAGATCGGACGTCTGTTCCAGCTTCGCAAGGAGAAGCTGCTCGGCAAGTACCGCGAGCAGATGGAGGGTAAATCCTTGTCGGAAAGAGTGGCTCTTCTGGCAGATATACAGAATGCTAACGGGTATATGGTGCAGTGGGAGCACAAGGAAGACGGGTTCGTATTTACCGAGTTCAACTGTCCCATCTCACAGGTAGCCCGGCAATATAACGAAGCATGCAGCTGCGAGCTGGCGTTGTTCGAGGGATTGCTGGGAGCGGAGGTCAATCGCACGGAATGCATAACGAGCGGCGGACGCAGATGCACCTATCTGATCGGAAAGCAGCCGGTGAAATCAGTCTCGGAAGGTTAAGAGAAGCTTCTCCTGTTTTTCATAATCCAGAAATTAAAGACAGCCCGATTCTTCTGCAGGCAGGAGGGTTCAGGCTGTCTTTCTTGACTTTAGCAGGGAAGAAAATACTTCATAGAGGCAACTAGCAGAGCTCCAGCCGGAGCCCTTCGTGAGCGAGCTTGCATCGTTCCGGCAATTCGTAGCGCTCTGATTCGTTCAGGTCGATGCCATGGGACAGATGAGTGAAGAACACCCGCTCCGGGTTCATTTCCTCGACAAGCTGCAGAGCTTCCACGATATCATAGACCGATCGCGTGTCCGGATCCGCTTCCTCTTTATAGAAATTTGTCCCGAGAATAAGCAGCTGGAGGTTCTCGAGAGGCCGTTTCTCCTCCGGGCTCAGCCGAATCGAATCGGGACAGTACACCCATTGATATCCGGGCCTGGAGAAGTGATAGGCATAGGAAAATCCATTCCTGCCATGGCATACCCTCCAGGGAAAAATCCGCCACTCTCCGAACGAAAATCCGTCATCCACTTCTTGGTATACAAGCTGATTCTCCAGCCAAGGGAAGAAGCCGCGAAGTGACTGCAGCACTTCGGCAGGAGCGTATACATGACCTTTCTTCCGGCGCCACCGGCACAAATCGGCATATTCCGGAAGACCGCCGATATGATCGTAATGGGCGTGGGTGATCAATAAATGATCGAGGTCTCTCATTCGCATCCGTTCCATCTGACTTCCCCAGGTGGGACCGCAGTCGATGATCATTTGCCCCCCTCCACATTCCAGCAGGACGGAGGAACGGGTCCGCCTGTTGAGGCCACCCGTTCTTGCCTCGGTGCATACCTCGCAGTCACAATAGACTCGCGGCACTCCCATGGAATCACCGGTGCCCAGGAAGGTCAGCCTATCCATTAGCCTCATCCCCGTTCATTGTGCTGGCTGCCTGAATTTGCCGGGTTAAGCGGGCGGCCTTATCACGAAGCGCGTTATAATTGCCGTTGTCCATTTCCTTCAGGCTGATAAGGGAGCTGCCAACTCCGACGGCATAGCAGCCTATGTTGAGGTACTCCCGCACATTATCCTCGCGAATCCCTCCGACCGCAATCATGGGAATGCGGTTTAGCGGAGCCATCAGCTCCTTCAGATAAGGCAAGCCGAGTCCCGAGCTTGGGAAGATCTTAATTGCTGTCGCTCCGGCTTTCCATGCGCGAACGATTTCCGTCGGAGTCATCGCCCCGGGGAAGATGGGAATCCCTTCTTCGGCGGCATAGCGGATCACGTCTTCATCCGTATTGGGGGTAACGAGGAAGGATGCTCCAGCCCGAACGGCCTCTTGCGCATCATCCGAATCCAGCACCGTTCCGGCCCCTATGTACATCCTGTCGCCCAGCCTCTCTTGCAAATCTTGAATCATCATGAGAGCATCAGGGGTATTCAAGGTCACTTCCATAACCGTTATTCCGCCTTGAAGCAGTGCTTCCGCTGCAGGTACAATCTGTTCGCGTTTGACCCCTCTGGCAATGGCTATCAGCCGTGTTTTCTTAATTTGCTGCAGGCCTTGCTCGCGGTTCATCGTATCCCTCCTTGTTGGCTTCTTCTGCATTATACCTTCTGCCGATATGCTCGATCAAACGGTTTCGGGAAACGAAATCTCCCATTTCTTTAGCTGCTTTTTTGTGATACGCTCAATAAAGAAAGCTCCGGGCTTCTTGATGGCCGGCCTGTATCTATTGCGACAAATCCGGGTCAGGAGAGCCATTTTACCGGAATTAAACCGTTTATTTGTTATCGGGAGAGATTCCCGGATACAATGATAATAGAAGAAGGAAAGGATGAGAGCTTCCATGAGTCAAGAGGAACGGATTAAATTAACTTCATTATCAACTAAAGGAGGCTGCGGCTGCAAAATCGGACCGGCCGATCTTGCACAGGTGCTGCGTGGATTGCCCCAGTCGGAGTCTAATCCGAACCTGCTGGTCGGCCTGGATACTAGCGATGATGCGGGAGTGTACAAGCTGAACGACGAACTGGCGCTTGTACAAACCGTTGATTTCTTCACGCCGATCGTCGACGACCCGTATTCTTTCGGACAGGTGGCCGCGGCCAATGCCATAAGCGATATTTATGCGATGGGCGGCAAGCCTCTGACGGCCTTGAATATCGTCGCGTTTCCGATTCGCAAGCTGGACAAGCAGGTGCTGACCGAGATTTTGCGCGGAGCGGGGGATAAGATGAAGGAAGCCGGAGTAACGCTGGTCGGCGGCCATTCCATCGATGATAACGAGCCCAAATTCGGGCTGGCGGTAACCGGGGTGATCCATCCGGATAGAGTCAGAACCAATGCCGGGGCGAAGCCGGGAGACCGGCTCATTCTGACCAAGCCTATTGGCGTAGGGATTTTGACCACCTCCATCAAGAAGGACCTGTTGAGCGAGGAAGAGGTAAACCAGGTGACCCAAGTGATGACTACCCTTAACAAGAAGGCCGCAGAGACGATGGAGCCCTACGCAGTTAATGCTTGTACGGATGTAACGGGCTTCGGCTTGTTGGGTCATGCATACGAAATGGCCAATGGAAGCGGGGTAGGCATACGCATCGATCACAAGAGTGTACCTGTGCTCCCCCGGGTCCGTGAGCTGGCCGAAGCAGGCCAGGTGCCTGGCGGCACCAAAAATAACTACGCCCATCTGGAGGGGAAGGTTACCTTTGACGAATCGATAGACCAGATCGGACAATGGATTCTATGTGACGCCGTAACATCGGGAGGCTTGTTGATTTCGGTTCCCGAAGCGGAAGCCGATGCTCTCCTTCAGAAGCTGTTGGAGGCGGGAGTGGAAGCGGCTCTCATCGGAGAAGTGACGGCAGACCATCCGGGAAGGATTATCGTTCAGTAGATGCATACTAGATGAGGTGACCTCTGATGTTTCAAGATATAACGATAGAACAGCTTTTGGAGCGCCGCCAGTCGGACGAGCTGCTCCTGATCGACGTTCGCTCCCCGAGCGAATTTGAGGAATCTACCATTCCCGGAAGCTTGAACATTCCGATCTTTACGGATGAGGAACGCAAGGAAGTAGGAACCCTTTACAAGCAGGTAAGCATACAGGCTGCCAAAGATAAAGGATTGGAGATCGTATCGCGGAAGCTTCCGGCTTTTATCAAGCAATTTGAGGCGCTGGGTGAGCGTCCGAAGGCCGTATTCTGCTGGCGGGGCGGGATGCGCAGCAAGACGACTGCAACCGTGCTGTCATTAATGGGGATCCGGGCTCAACGGTTGGTTGGCGGGTATAGGGCGTACCGGAAATGGGTCGTTTCTATGCTCGATTCTTTTCAACTAACCTCCAAATGTATTGTTATTCATGGCTATACCGGAACCGGTAAGACGGAAATTTTGCGAGGACTGGCCAATCAGGGCTTCCCTGTGCTGGATTTGGAAGAGCTTGCCGGCCATAGAGGCTCAATCTTCGGCCATATCGGCAAAAAACCGAGCAACCAGAAAAATTTCGAATCCATGCTGATCCAGGAGCTGCTGAAATATAAGGATGCGCCTTATTTGCTGATGGAGGCCGAGAGCAAGAGAATCGGCAAAGTGGTTCTGCCCGATTTCCTGGTGGAGGGAAAGAAGAGGGGCGAGCATTATATGATCGAGCTTCCCTGGGACGTTCGGGTTAGGAACATCCTTAACGATTATAAGCCGGAGGAGCACAAGGAAATGTGCATGGAAGCTTTCCAACGGATCAAGAACCGCATCCATACGCCGGCTGCGCAGCAGATCGAAAACTGCCTCAAGGAAGAGCGGTACGGCGAAGCCGTCTCCCTGCTTCTAGAATATTATTATGATCCGCGTTATGACCATGCGGGACTGCAATATAACGGTGAAAGCAGAAGTATTCAGGCAGGCTCCGTTCAGGAAGCGACAGACAAGATTGCGGCACTGCTGCGGATGCGTACCGACCGGGCAAATCCGGTTCGGGAGCAGGTAACTAAATAAGCCTAAGCCCCACTTATCACAATTACGGCCCAAAGCCGGAATTTTGTCACCACATAGGAATTCTCAAGTTCTTTTCAGTGTTAATGTGTTGAAGATCGAGGATTCCTATTGGCATAACAAGCTGCCTCAAATACCGGGTTATGCATCTTCGAGAAGCTCCGTTAGGAGCTTTTTTTTATGAAAATTTGAATATTTGCGAAGTTTTTCCTGTTTTGCTGTGTCAAAATGAAATTACTAACTTATAATATTAGTAGTATATGGGCATCAACCCATCGGCGGAAGGAAGGGAGGAGTTCTATTGGCTGCTTGGGAGATTTGCTTGGCGGTCATTACAGCCAGCATCGTTGTTCTTGTCTTTTATTTAGTCCGTACTATTCAAACTGCGAAAAAATCATTGGAGATTACGCAAGAGACATTGCAGAAGGTTCAACAGGAGCTGGCTGAGGTTAGCAAGGAGACAACCCGCCTCCTTAAATCCACTGAAGCGGTAACGAACGATATTCACGAGAAATTGAGGACTCTGGACCCCGTCTGCCGTTCGATCGGCGAGACCGGAGAAGCCTTGCGACAGGTAACGAATTCCGTCCGTCAGGTTTCAACGGCGGTCGCCACCTCCGCGAATACCGCTCAGAAAGCCATTCAGAGCAGTCGGGTAACCGATTTGATTGAATGGGCCGTATCCGGTGCCCAGCTATGGTCAGCCTGGAAGGAATACAGAGGGTCCAAGAACAAATCCAAATCTTAAGGAGAGTTGATACCATGTCTAACAAAATGAACGGAAAAGATTTTTTGGTGGGAGCCATGGTTGGTAGTGTGATTGGCGCGGTGACGGCTTTGCTGCTGGCTCCGAAATCCGGACGGGAGTTGCGCAAAGATATCGCGGATCAGGCGCAGCAGTTAAGCGACAAAACCCAGAAAATCGCCGGCAATATCGGGCATCAGACCAGTGAATGGTTCGGTAAGGCTAAAGAAGTAGCGGGTACGGTAGTGGAAGAAGTGAAGGCCTGGAAGGAAGCCGGCAAAGAAGTGGCTGTGACCGCTTTGGAAGAGGCGGAAGGGAAAGTGGCGGAAGAACGGGCGAAGCTGGAAGCGGATATGGAGGAGAGCAAGAAAGAATAACGATTGCTAGAAGAAGGGGCCGGCAGGGCCCTTTTTTTAATATAAATGTATAAGTTTTGCATGCTTATTCCGTTCTTAGTCTTAGATTGTGAAGAAACAGAGAATCTGGTAAGCTTGGATTATTCATATGTTTCTATGAGGCTTATGCGGGAGGAAATTACATGTACTGGAGAAAGTTCGTACTCAACAACGGTCTGCATTTGAGCTTTGCGGTTGCGCTGGTAGCGACGATGGGAAGCTTGTATTTATCCGAAATTCTCCGATACGAACCATGCAAGCTTTGCTGGATACAAAGAATTTTCATGTATCCGATGGTAGTTTTGTTTGCTGTCGCCACGGTCAGGAAGGATTATAAAGTGTATACTTATGCTCTGCCGCTAGCGATCGGAGGAGGCCTATTCTCAATCTATCATTATTCCATTCAGAAGATTCCTTTTTTACAAGATTCGGCCGCTTCATGTGGTCTGGTTCCCTGTAATACCGATGCGCTGGATTGGTTCGGCTTCATTACCATTCCGCTGCTTGCTCTTATAGCTTTTATTATCATTGCCGTTCTTCAATGGCTTATCCGTAAAGCTCAATAAAGGCCTGTGAGATATCCGCTTCAGCAGGATGATTTTACTAGAGGTCTGCTAGAAGTCACAACCAGAGGTGATTATGATAAAGATCAAGTTTACAGCCTATATAGCCGTACTCGTAACTGCGTCAGCGTTATTGCAGGCCTGTTCCGGAGCAAGCCGTCCCGCTCTGCCGGAGGATACTCCAACAGTTACAGCAAGCCCTTCGCCAAGACCGTCCGAAGCTCCTGCGGAGACGCCTGCTGCTTCACCATCGCCGAGTCCGTCCGTCACGCCGGAAGGAACTCCCGAGCCTTCGGATACACCGGAGCCTGCTCCGACCGAATCGCCGAAGCCTTCTCTCACGCCCGCACCCACCCCGCAGCAGACGGCCAAGCCAGAGCCTTCTCCGGCTCCGGAAGACCCAAGCCGCAAAGCGGTCTCCTGGTACTATATGAAGAAGGGCAAGGGGGAAGTGCCCGGATTTCCGTCTGAAACCAAGCAGTATAAACCGGAGCACAGGGTAATCTATGTCGGAACGGGCAAGAAGGTCTATCTTACCTTCGATACGGGCGGACCGCTCGGGGATGTGGATAAGATGCTGCAGACGCTCAAGGACAATGATGTTAAAGCGAATTATTTCCTGGCCGGCTATAATGTGAAGAAGCATCCGGATTTCCTTAAGAGGCTTGTAGAGGATGGGCATTTGGTGGGCAATCATACGATGACTCACAAGGACCTGACCACCCTGACGGATGAGCAGGTGAAGCAGGACCTGGAGGAATATGAACGCATGTATGAGGAAATTACAGGTGAGCCGATTCCGCGCTTCTTTCGGTTCCCTTATGGAAAATATAGCATGCATCTGCTGGATCTAGTTTCCGGGATGGATTATTCCTCGGTATTCTGGTCTACGGCAATGAGAGATTGGGAGCCCAGGGAGAATGGGGCCGAAGATCCGTATAACGACATAATGAATAATCTGCATGACGGCAATATTATTTTGATGCATCAAGGCTCCGAGGAAAATATTGAAGCGCTGGACCGCATTATTAAGGCCATCAAGGAAGAAGGCTACGAATTTGGGCTTCTGACCGATTTTGAGCAGTGAACCGCAGGCCGCAGGCCGATAAACCCCTTCCCTTCGGCGGGAACAGGATGATCCCGACAGTGTATTTGAATGCTACAGACAAGGACGCTTTGGAAGTCACTTACATAGTCTATAAGGAAAGCAGCTAGTTATTTTACAGCAAAGGAAGCGTATAAATGTGCAGCGTGCCATAGCTATATTGGATTCCGGGGTGGGGGGATTGACTGTCGTCAAGGAAGTGATGAGACAGCTCCCAAGGGAAAAAATTATTTATTTCGGCGATACGGCCAGAACCCCTTACGGGCCCCGTTCATCCGAGGAAGTCGTAATGTTTACCCGGCAAATCGTTGATTATTTATTGCAATTCGGGCCGAAGATGATTGTCATTGCCTGTAACACAGCTACCGCTGTAGCGCTTCAGGAAGTCCGCAAATCCGTCTCGGTCCCAGTGGTAGGAGTCATACACCCGGGGGCTCGGACCGCGATCAAAACAACACGCACCGGGATAGTCGGCGTCATCGGAACCGAAGGAACGATTCGAAGCGGTGCTTATGAGCAAGCCCTTCAGGAAATTTCCCCGCAGACGGAAGTGTTAAGCTTGGCCTGCCCGACCTTCGTTACGCTGGTGGAACGGGGATTGTTCAACGGGGAAGAGGTGCGTAAGGAGATTGGATGCGTTCTGGAGTTGTTCCGTAAGCAGCCTATGGATTGCCTCATTCTCGGATGCACTCACTACCCGTTCCTGGCTGACGTGATAGGAGAGGTCATGGGGCCGGAAGTATCCTTAATCAATTCCGCGGAAGAAACCGCCCGGGAAATAAGCACCATCTTGTCGCACAGCGGACAATTGGCTCTAACGGGTGAGCAGCCTATCCATCAATTTTTTTGCAGTGGGGACCCGAAGCTCTTTCAGAGGATTGCTCAAAGCTGGTTGGAGGAGCAAATTAAAGTCACACCCATTGTATGGCAGGTTTCCCGACTCTATTAATTTAGATTCGGGCATGAAGGATATAATTTTATCATATGTTTAGGGCATAGGCCATCTTCTGTGGAGGTGGGGTTTATGCCCTTTTCTTATGTCGTGCAAAAAGGTGATACGCTGTACCGGATAGGACGAAAATACGCGCTCTCGGTACCGGCTTTGCTGGCGGCCAACCCGCAATTATCGGAGCAGGACTACCTGGTTCCCGGGCAAGTCATCGTGATTCCAGACCGGACAACGAATCAGTACGTTATTCAGGCGGGAGATACCTTCTATTATATTGCCCGCCGGTTTAATATCGAGCTGAATGATCTGCTTGCGGCGAATCCGGGAATCAACCCGCGATATTTGCGCATCGGACAAACTATTGTACTGCCCCCTGGCCGTGGAATGTCCATTGTGAATACGAATGCGCCTTACGGTTATAGGGAAATGATGGAGGACTTGGAACTGCTGAAACAGAGGTATCCTTTCCTGGAAATCGTTGTGATCGGCTATAGTGTCATGGGAAAACCGATACCGGCCGTTAAAATTGGCGGGGGAACGAGAAGGGTGCACTATAACGGGTCCTTCCATGCCAATGAATGGATCACGACCCTGCTGCTGATGAAGTTTATCGAGGAATACAGCTCGGCATATGCCGCTGGAGGAAGGATCAGGGGGAGGGATGCCGCTGAATTGTACCGGCAGACTTCTCTCTGGATCGTGCCTATGGTTAACCCGGACGGGGTGGAGCTGGTTCAGGAAGGAGTCACCCCTCAGCATCCGTTCTACCGGGAGCTGCTGCAATGGAACGAAGGATCGTACGATTTCTCGGGCTGGAAGGCAAATATTCGCGGCGTGGACTTGAACGACCAGTATCCCGCGTTCTGGGAAGTGGAGAAGGAACGACGGGAAGTCCCCGGACCCGGGCCGAGAGATTATCCCGGAACGGCGCCGCTTACGGAGCCGGAGGCCATCGCTGTTGCCCAATTTACGAGGAATAACGATTTTCGTCTGGTCATCGCCTTCCATACCCAAGGAAGAGAAATCTACTGGAATTACCGCGACCTGGAGCCGCCTGAATCGGAGGGAATCGCCGAGCGGTTCGCACGTGTGAGCGGATACCGGCCGGTCAGGCTGACAGGAAGCGATGCGGGTTATAAAGACTGGTTCATTCTGGAGTTTCGGAGGCCCGGATTTACGGTAGAGGCCGGGCAAGGAACGAATCCGCTGCCCATCAGCCAATTCCCGCAAATCTATAACGATGTGATCGGGATCATGCTGGAAGGGCTTGTCGTGTAAGAGGGGCCGATCAAGGCCGAATGGTCACTTCAGTACCGATTCCGACCAGGCGGGCAAGCTCCAGCACATCCTTATTATGCATTCGGATGCAGCCTTTGGACACCTGCTGCCCAATGGAAGACGGCTGGTTCGTTCCATGAATGCCGTAATGGGGCTTCGACAATCCCAGCCAGAAAGCTCCGTACGGCCCTCCGGGATTGGCTTGCTTATTAATAATCGTGAAATGTCCGACTGGTGTAGCGGAGACGATTTTACCGATACCGACGGGAAATTCCCGGACGACTTGGTCATTCTCCAGCAAGTACAGCTTCCGGTCGGACAAATCAACAATGATGCGATAGGCCGGCACACGATCTCCTCCTTATCCTAATCAAGCAATCCTGTGCTTGTCATCAGTCTATGTTTGGAGGAGTGCCCGGGTGCATGGAATTACAGTTCAAGGGCGTGATATTCTTCGATATATCCACACGAAGCATAGACGCCATGCGGCCAGAAATAAATAGACAAACACAAGAGCAACAGGCGCAAAGGTAGTGAAAGCCGGTTTGTTATATAAAATCCAGCGCAGAGCTAACGCCAGAGGATGGGTAATGATCCACGCGCATGCGGTAACGATGGCCGCTTTGCCGTATCCGGAATAAGCGGTGCGGCGGTAAGCTCCTGTCCATAAAGCGATGACAGGCCATACCAATAGATAGGGCATCGCAACGATGACTACGTCCCAGAGAGACAAGCCCATCCTGTGCTCCAAACCTCCCAGCATTGTAAATAAGAGAAGAACGGCCCAATCTCCTGCCAGAAGCAAGAGAACAGCCGTCCTGGATCTTTTCTTAACGTGCTTCATGGTTTGCTTTCTCCTCCCGGGAGGCTGCCAATAAGACCGGCGAAGGCTCTGAGCGGGCTAAGAATCCGAATCTTGAATGCCTCCGCCTCGACGCAAGGTGATCAGTGACTTTAGCTTGGCAAACACCTCAACCGCTTTCCCCATTTCTTCCTCCGTCAATTCGCATAGATATTCACGGAACCAGGCACCTCTTGCTTCGCGAATTTGATTGACCGTTTCCCGCCCTTTCTCCGTAATGGAGAAGAGCACGACCCTCCGGTCTTGCTCTGAGCGCTCCCTCGTAATAAATCCCATATTGACCAGCTTGTCGGTCATCCCGGTTACGGCCCCGGAAGTGATTCCTATGTGACTAGCTATATCCGTAGCTTTGCAGTAAGGAATTCTGGATAGAAGAATCAGCAGAAAAATCTGCCCATCCGCCAATTGGACCTTTCCTTTGATTTGCCGGAGCTCGTGTCCGACAAGATGGACGAATTCACCGGCCAAGCCCTCCAATTGGTCCAGTAACTCATTCTTTCTAGAGTTGTGCTTGTCGTTGATCCGATGAGTCATAACTTCACTCCTTAACTGCCCGCTAATAATAAATCGATAAATGACTTGCGCATGGGACGATCCAATACAACCGTCGGAAGAAACGTTACCTCCGCAGCCGACCTGCCTCACGATTGCAGCCGGTAAAGTACTCGGCTAAATCATAAGGAAATTGCCATATGATGTCAAGTGATAGGATAGAAGCAATAAAGATGTCTAAACATTTCCGAGTATGGCACAATAGACATAGGAAGGAAATCCCGGCCAGGAGGGAAAATTCATGCGCAAGCTTCTGTCTCTAAAGCATTGGTCCCATGTCTTCCGAAAAGTATACCGTCTTCTTGCTGCCTCCCAGGTTCCCCTGAGGGTGAAGCTGCTCTTTCTCATCCCGGTATTGCTGTATTGGGTGCTGCCTGATGTACTCCCATTCATGCCGCTGGATGATATCGCCGTTACTATGCTGGCAGCGAACTGGTTCGCCGACCGAATAGGCAGCAAATATTTGGGCCCGGACAAGACGGAGTAATCATTGCCCTTACTCATATTCTTCTTCGGGGAGACGGATCCAGCTTTTTAAATAGCCCTGCTCATACAAAGCCTTAAGAGTAATAATAAGAATCGGCGACAGAATCAGGCCGGCCACGCCGAACAGAGACAAGGAGATAATCATAAAGGAAAGCATCGTGAAGGCTGATACTCCCAGCGTATCTCCGGTGATCTTGGGCTCCAGCAATTGCCGGACAATAATGACGGTGGCGAACAGGACCGTTAACCAAATCGCCATGGTCGTCTGGCCGACGATAAATAAATAAATGATCCAGGGGATGAAAACGGTCGATACGCCGAGCAGCGGCAGCAGATCAAAAATAGCCATCAACAGCGAAATCGAAAAGGCATTCTTCACTCCAAGCACGAGCAGGGCGGCGAAGATGACGATGAACGTGACCGAAATCATTTTGAGCTGGGCCTTTAAATAGCCGCCGATTCCGAGCAGAACGTTCTCCTTGATGAACTGGAAGGCCTTCTTGAAAGTTTTGGGTGTATGGGTTTGGGCAATTCGTTTCCAGTTCTCGCTTTCAATGCTGAGAAAATAGGCCAGAATAATCCCGATCAGGAAATTGACGAGAAAGGTCGAGACGGAAGTCAACCCGGTGAACAGGGCATTTAAGAAGCCGGTAGCTAATTTACCTCCCCTTTCAATAATGGTCGAGGAGAATTCCTTGGCTCTCTCTATCCATTCCGGGGAGACATTGCTCAGCTTCTCCTGCCAGAAGTCTACGTTGTTAACGATTTGTTCCTGAAGGATACGCTGATAAACCGGAATTTTCTCTACAAGATTGTAAATTTGGCTCGTGAAGATCGCGCCGAGTCCGGTCAGGATGGCAAGAATGACGAGAATGAACACCAGGGTGGAGATGGTGGAAGCGATCGACTTTTTCACTCCCTTGCGGTGCAGGAACTTGGCCAACGGTTCAATAATGACATAGATTGCCAGAGCGAAAAAGATCGGAGTCGCAATTTTGTACAAATAGCTGAACAGGAGCATGAACAAGTAAATGGTAATGCCTATCAAGGCGATGTCAAAGATGGTTTTGTAATATTTTCGATAGAACGACTGCATGACAGTGCTTTCACCTCGTTATATTAAGGGTGTTAGATCCGGCAACAAGATACCATAATGTTATCATAGCCGAAAAAATCGATAGTTACCACATGGAAAGACATGATACAATAGCAGTATGGGCAATTAGGTTATAATTTAGTTACAGGCTAAATGAGAGGATGAAAACTATGAAATGTAAAATTACCCGCAATGCGGCTAAAAAAATTTTGCAAGAACTGAACAAGGAAGAGAACAAAGAGCTGAAACTGAGGGTCCTGGTTACTCACAAGCATGGAGACCACGCCCACTACGGCCTCGATTTGGACAAGCCCGGGGATAATGATGAAATCATCATGACCGATAAAGAGATTGAGGTGCTGCTGGACCGAAACGAGCCGTTGCTGGATGGAGTAAAGATCGATTATTTGTATCTTCCTCAGGAAGGTTTCGTTATTACCAACCCGTCCAAAGGCAACCACGGAGATCACTAGCGCTTTAGGAGGTAGAGCCAGGGATGGCCAGGAACGATATTCGAATATGCGAGAAATGCAGACACACGAAAGTGAAGACGCTTGTCCCCAAGCTGGAGAAGCTTGCACCCGGTACGGAAATTAAAATCGGCTGCAAATCGTACTGCGGCCCGTGTATCCGGAACGCTTTTATTTTTGTCAACGGTCGCTACGTGACCGCTCCGACGGAGGATGAAGCGGTGGAGAAAGCGAAGAAATACATCAGGACATAAATCGGGAGAGCCTTGCGCACCCATTGAAAACCGCCCGAATCCGAAAGAATATACTTACGGAGACGGACGGTTTTTATTTATATATAAGAAAGTATAAGTTTTCATCTATACCGGTTCTTATATTTCATCGGTAAACGCGCCCGTCCTAAGGACGGCGATAGCCGTTTATCCTTGATATTTGAGTTTTTCTATGAATTCCATGGCAGTTATATGGGGTTAAGTGAAGCCTTCTATCCTATTTTCCGGTGTTTGCCGCTGCAAACTTTACAATGACGGCCAATTTCTACTATAGTTAGAGAAACTAACTTTAAAGACAGGGTCAGGAGGGAATTCCCGTGCAACGAATTACACGACTTATGAAATCTTGGATGCCGTTTGTTTTGCTACTGGGTATTATGCTGTTTGTCAGAACGAATGTGGGACAGGCTGCCTACATACCTTCGGAATCCATGCTGCCTACCCTCAATGTGCACGATATTCTAATCATTGACAAGACGGTCAAACCGGACAAGTTACAATTTGGAGACATAGTTGTCTTCTACCCGCCGGAAGAAGCTCAGCTCGACAAAAAGCTCATTAAGCGCCTGATCGGCTTGCCGGGAGACACTATAGAAATAACGGAAGGAAAGCTTTATCGCAACGGGGTAAAGGTAGAAGAGAGCTACATTAAGGAATCGATGCAGTATTATTTCGGCCCGGTAACTGTTCCGGATGAGCATTATTTATTCCTGGGCGACAACCGGAATGAGAGTCTGGATTCTCATCTGTGGTCGAACCCGTTTGTGGAGAGCAAACGAATTATAGGCAGGGCGGTTTTTCGGATCTTTCCTTTCGACCAAATCGAATCGATTCCTTAGCCGGATTATTGTTGGGGCAGGCCGTGATAACTCCCCGGTGCAAAATTCAACCGGTGTGCTGACGGCGGATAGACGTATCTATGATCATTATCAGCCTATTTTTGGTAGAAAATAGATTCCTGTCTACCAAAAACTAGTTATAGGTCCAACCCTAAAACAGAGTCAACTCATAAGATAAACCAGTTCCATAGGGAGGTGTCTTCATTGAGTTGTCTCATAGTCCGCAAGAAAAAGTCCGTTAGACTATGTCCGTCGTCAAAGGGAGTTTCCGGCGTTAGTGAAAAAAAGGCTGAAAAATTGCGCGAGCTGCGCAAATTACGCGCGGAAATAGCCGCACTCCGCAGACTGCGGAGGCGGCGCGGCCTGCAAGGTCCTCCGGGCCCGCAAGGTCCGCAAGGTCCAATCGGTCCGCAAGGCCCCGCCGGTCCCCAGGGCCCGCAGGGAGTTCCGGGAACCCCTGGAGCACCCAGTACGAACGGTTTGTCGGCCTTTGCCCATTTCTTCAGAACTTCCACTCTTATTGATATTATCGGACCAGGGGCTGCGGTTCCATTCAACAATACAGGATCTGTCGGAGGAACGGCTATCACTCTCGCCACACCGACCGACATCGTTATCTCTGAACCGGGCAGCTATCGTGTCACCTTCATTGTGAACACCGCGGGAGTATCGTTGTTGGGATCGTTCTCTCTTGAACTGGATGGCGCTCCGGTTCCTTCTCCGGCCGCAGTATTTACTCTGGTTTCCGCAGGACTGCCTGTTTTGGGAGACGTCATTATCAATGTTCCGGCAGGAACCCACATACTTCAGCTTGTGAACACAGGCCTTCTGGGAGTATCCTTGGTAGCGCTGAGTGCGATCAGCGCAAACATCGTCATCGAAAAGCTGACTCCTTAATTCGGAATGAACTCCCACAAGGATTCAAGATTAAGAGAATAATGAAGATTGCTTCGATCATAACTCCACTACTAAGTAGTGGGGTTATTTCTCTTAATTGCAATATATGTTAGAAGGAAGAATTGGTGTCCGCGAAAGTGCGATTTCTTCGAAAATCCACTGCCGCTGAGCGGCCCGTTTAATAGATTCATTCGTCATATTTCCGCGCAACCCAACATATTTTTCATTGGAAGCTTAATTCGTTCCAGCATGAAGGAGGCGGAAGATAGGATGGAAGATATTCTGGCGGCGGATCGTTCAACGGATGTGCTGTTCGAACACCGTTTTTGGCTGCAGGTGTTGGGGGATCATGCGCGCTTCATCTATGATTCCCTTACGGTGGAGGAAGGGAAGGCTCTAGGTGCTGCAAAGTATTTTATCAAGACGTTCGATGAACTGCTTAAGCAAGCCCGATCCAACCTGAATGCGAATGACATCATGAAGCTTAACCAGACAGCTTATTGGAGAGCCTGCGAGCTCCGTGCTTTCAAGTTGAATTTGCTGGAAAGATTGTTGATGAATGATATCCGGTTTCACTTGCCTCCAACCTTCGTCAATCATATGGTTAATGAATTAGAGGAATACCTGCGGATTCTGCAGGCGATTATGACTACCGGGAAAGTCCCCGCTTTCCATCCGGTGCATCTTCATCTGCTTTGGCTTGTGGATGCGGTAGGGCATGCCGAATCGATTCAGAGCTCCCTGGATATGGTGGAAAAACGGTTGATTGCCAAAAGCGGCGCCTTCGCCCATCATTTCTCGGATCTCTACAGCAAAGCGGTAGAGATGGCCGGCTATTTGCGTACCAATTTGCGAAGATTCCCGGCATTAAGCCGATTTAACAAAGAAGTCGAACTGGAGATGACATTGTTCCGCGAGTTTCTTCAGGAATTGGAGAAGATGGACCTCAATGCGGAGCTCCTTGGAACGCTGCAGCCGCTAATGGCGGATCATATGGCGCGGGAGGAATGCTATTATCTGATTAAACTTGCCCAGGTTTCCGATACGAAGTCCCCTGCCTGCGACCCTACGAAACCGAGAGTAGAGTAATCGATAAAATAACCCCGCCCTTCTCCCATATGCTATACTTTTCCTTGAGAGAACAAGCTGTGCAGGACTGGCGGACAGTTCGATAGGAAAGGAATGGCTATGAAAGAAAAAATACTTATTGTGGACGATGAACATGAAATCGTCGATTTTATACGCGATGCGCTTCTGGATGACGGTTATGAGGTCGCGGCCGCTTATAGCGGAGAGCAGGTATTCGAGCAGCTTGCGGCCCGGCCGGATTTGATCATTCTGGATGTGATGATGCCCGGTATGAACGGATGGGAAGTATGTCATGCCATTCGTGGAAGAGTATCGTGCCCGATCCTGTTCCTGAGTGCCCGACATGGCGAGGAGGACCGGATTAGAGGCCTGATGGTCGGCGGGGACGATTATATGGTCAAGCCTTTCAGCATCAAGGAGATGAAAGCCCGCATCAAGGCTCACTTACGCCGTGAGCAAAGAAACCGTACAGACAGGAGCCGCCTCATTCTTCATGACGGCGAGCTGGCCCTCGATACCGAAAGCTATGAGCTGTATATTCGGGACCAGCGGATTTCACTGACCGTTCGTGAATTCGAAATCGTCCAATTCATGCTGATGCACCCCAATCAGGTGTTTTCCCGCGAGCAAATCTATGAAAAAATATGGGGGTTGAATGCGGAGGGAGATTCTTCGACCATTACCGAACATATTAAAAAAATCAGGGCGAAGCTGGCTGATGCCGATCCGGATAGAACTTACATCAGTACCGTATGGGGAATCGGCTATCGGTGGGGGAGAGGCTGATCATGAACAAATTTACGTTCCGCAGCCAATTCACCATTGCCTTGATCCTCACCCTGATATTGAGCATTATCTGTACCGTGGCGGTATGGGGGGGAAGTCTCAAATTTCTTATCCACATGATCAATGTTATGAGTTTGTCGAACAAAAATATCGAGAATTTCCCGGAGGTCGCCCGCGTCGGTTTTGTTATCTTGTTTGTACTAGGGAATATGGCGGCCCCCTTCGTATTTATCCTGCTATTCACCATTCTGTTTGCCCGAAGAATAGGTAAGCGGCTGGTCCCTCCGATCGTTCAGCTAATAAACGGAGCCGGCCGAATCCAGAGGAACGAGCTTGATTTCACCTTGTCCGTCATGGGGGGCTCCAAGGAATTAGTGCAGTTGACCGAAGCCTTCGAGGAAATGAGAAGCTCCCTTCATCAATCCCTGTCCGCCCAGTGGAAGATGGAGCAGGAACGCCGGGATATGGTGGCGGCTATTGCGCATGATTTGCGCACCCCCCTGACGATTATACAGGGACACGTGGACAATTTGCTGGAGAATAAAGCTAAGCAGGCTGAACGTCTGGACAGCTACCTGCTGACGATTCGCAAAAATACGGACCGGGCGGTTCGCTTGCTGGACGATATGGGCATCGTCTCGGAAATCGATCAGCCGGATTTTTCTTTGTCGGTTCGTCCGCTGGACGTGGTTGTTTTTTGCCGAGAAAAGGCGGAGGAATACCGGACCATTTGCTCTGCCAAATCATTGCATTTCCAAGCGGAAATACAAGTCGCGGACGGGTGCGACGGTTGGTTCAGAGCTGATGGGCTCCGATTGGAGCAAATGCTGGATAATGTCATCGGCAACAGCATTCGTCTAACTCCGGAAGGAGGGAAGATTGAATGGCGTGTGGAAATCCTCCCGGAATCCGTCGTTCTGGAGGTGAGCGATACCGGCCCGGGCTTCGCCGAGGCCGATCTGCTCCATATGTTCGAGAAGTTTTATCAAGGGGACGCATCCCGTTCCATTCACAAAGGTCATGCGGGGTTAGGATTATATATCGTGAAGACGCTGGCGGAGAAGCACGGAGGGAGTGTATCCGCCGGAAACCGCCCGGGAGAGGGAGCTTATGTGCAAATCCGGATCAGCGCGCAGACGTAATCCCTTTTTTTCGTAACGGTGAAATGGAGAGATAGGTAGCCATCCTCCAGACCCATTCCAGAGGGCCCATCCGGAATTTGCGAAGCCATAGAGCGCTCAGCACCATTTGCAAGAGAAATACGGCTATCGCCAGCAGCGATCCCGCCAATGGCCCTGCCTGCCCGTACAGTCCCAGGCCATAATGGTAAAAAATCAGCGTACAGAGGACGGATTGCAAAATATAATTCGTGAACGCCATACGGCCGACATTGGCCAGCGGTCTTAGCGCTCTTTGCCATGACGGCTTCTGTATAAGAAGCGCGAGTCCTGTAATATAGAACAGGCCGATGGACGGATTACCGATCAAATAGCGGATCACGTCCAGTCTATTGATCCATCCGCCGGCATTCGTTCCGACAGTCTGCTCCAGAACAATGGGGAGGAGTGTGGATACAAACCCGAAGCTTCCTGTCCAGATGCAGATTCGAATAAGGACAGACCGATTGCCCGATAGATTATGAAATAATTTCCTTTTGGCGATATAGGATCCCATCAGAAACAATCCGAGGATTTGCGGATAGAAAGCAATTTGATTCAATGCACTGGCATACCAATCCGACACTCTCTGCCGCTGAATTTCCCCAAAAGTGCCACCGCCATAAATCGCTTGATCCCTCTCAATCCATTGCAGGACAAGCTGTTTAAATTCCGGGCTTAGCCGGGGGGGGGCTCCGGCGTTCCCTCCGCTAAACAGCATCAGCGCGGGAATCAGCATTAGGAAGCTGACAGACCAGACCAGCAAGGTTTTAGGCTTGCATTTGTGGAACAGCAGCAGAATGAATCCCAACAAGGCGTAATGAACGAGAATATCTCCGAACCAGATAAACCATCCGTGAATAAGTCCGAAGATCAATAACGCCAGCAGTCTCCGCAAATATAACGGGACAAATCTTCTGCCCTTCTCCAAGGCACGGTCTTTAAAAAGAATCATGCCGTATCCGAACAAGAAGGAGAAGATGGCGATGAATTTACCGTCAACCATTATACTAAGGATCGACTTGGCCGCCTGGTTCCAGAAGTCCGGCCAGAGGTTGATCTGGAATTGAATCGCCTGCAGGGAGCTGCTGTAGAACGTCATATTGACCAGCAGGATGCCGAGTATAGCCAATCCTCGGGCGATATCCAGCAGTTGGATTCGTTCGTTGGCTGCAACGGGTTGCATAGAAATCATCCTTCCATATTAATGATTTGCATGCCGGAGAGGGCTCCGGCCGCAAATTCATTGTAAGGACCATTTCTAAAGAATCTATAAAGAAAAGCTTCAATCAGACTTCTTTATAGCGAAAATAGGTCAGGCCGGACAGGAAAAAGAGAACGAACCCGCCGACGATGACGAAGAGCAGCGTTTCCAGCGATACATTGAACGCCCCATACTTGTCCGGGGAGACCGACAGCATCGATAAGACCGGCTGGGCCCACGGATAGTACGGTCCATAGGTTGAGGAATTCACGATAAGCATATTCGGAATCGTGAAAATCACATTGATCGCCAGCGGAGCCGCAAAGCTTGCCCAGGCAGTCGATACGAACATTTGCAAGGCGGCCAGAGGCAGTGTAGCCACCCATCCTGCAAAAATGCCGGGACCTATCAACTCCCAAGGAAAAGCCTCTCCAATCCCGCGCGCATACCCGGCGGCCAGCAGCACGAGAAGATATAAGAGCTGCGTAAGAGCCGGCAGCAGGATCACCACGAAGAATTTGGCCGTATATAGCGTGCCTCGGGACAAGGGAAGGGTGAGAAGCTGCTTCCAGCCGCCGGCAGCGTGCTCGTAACGGCATACGAAGGCGGCAAAGACACCCGTCAATAATGGAAGAAACATAAAAGCATGCAGACTGGCTGTCATCGTAAACAAGTACAGCCAAGGAGGCAGCGTTTCATCTAAAGGAAGTAACAATCCGGTGAAAGTCGATATGGCGGGACTGATAAAAATAAGCAGCCATATGTTCGATTTGCGCATTTTCAGCCATTCCGAGCTAAGCACCTTCAGAAAGGTCCTCATCATTAATTCACATCCCGTCTAGCAAAATGGATTGAACCGAGAAGAAAGATCATCAAGCCGACAGCCAGGCCTGTAATTACCGAATATTCGGGAATATTTGCTTTGTTTTCCAACAGAGGCAGCTTCCACATAAACCAGTCCGGAAAGGAAAAAGCCCATGGGGACAGAATTGCACCCGCTATGCCGAACGTTAACGGAAAGGCTTGATTTTTCATGATTACCGACAACCAAAGCTGCAGAGCCAATATCGGAAAGGCGGCAATAAACGGGTAGAAGCTGATCTTGGCTACATCCAGAATGGGGATATCCATTCCGAATTTCAAAAGCAGGCCGAGCCCGATTGTCCCTATGGCGAGAAGTACGCAGGAAACGAACAGCAGAGCGATACACAGCGTAAATTTGGCGCTAAACACCGAGAACCGTGAAATCGGCAGTGCCAGAAGCTGTTTCCATGAACTCATCTGATGCTCAATGTTGGCAATCATCGAGGCCAAAATCGTCATTCCCAGCAGCAAAGTAACGGGGAGCAGATGTTGTATGTCGGTAAGAAATCCTCCCCAAAGATCGGACGCATGAATTTTGGTCAAGTAATCATAACGCAGGCCGTAATTAGCGGCTTGCAGGGCTATGACCCCGAACGGGCCGAGGAAAATCAGAAACCAGATCGCTTTTCTGCGGATTTTGAGAAAATCGGCCGCCAAGACCCGTCTCATCATAAGCTGTTCCCCTCCCCGACCATTTCGAGGAAAATGTCTTCGAGAGATCGTTTCTGTTCCTCTACCCGGTATATCGAATGACGGGCAAGCACCAGCAGTTCGACAACCTCGGCCACTTTGCTCTCCGGTATACTGTCAAGCAGCAGCGCTCCTTCCTGCAATTCGACATGACACCCCGTCGAGGCTATAATCCGCCGTCCGTGCTCCGGATCGGATAGGACTATGCGGATCTTGCTTTTGGTCCGTTTCCGAAGATTGTCGATGCTATCCTCGAACAGCATGGAACCGTTGCGGATAATACCGACCCGGTTAGCCATTTGCTCTACTTCGCTCAACAGGTGACTGGACACGAGAACGGTAATCCCGTGTTCTCCCGGCATTTTTTTAATGAGCTCACGGACTTCGAGTATGCCTGCGGGGTCCAGGCCGTTGGTCGGCTCGTCCAGAATAAGAAGCTCCGGGTTACCGAGCAGTGCCGCAGCGATGCCAAGCCGCTGCTTCATCCCTAACGAGAATCCTTTGACCGGACGTTTGGCTTCCTGTTGAAGCCGGACAATGGACAGCACTTCGTCGATCCGTGTCTTCGGTACATCCAGGATCCGGCGTAAGGCCTCCAAATTTTCGTAGGCGGACAAATGCCCGTAGTAAGACGGATATTCGACTAAAGAACCGATTTTACGAAGAATGGACAGCTTTTCCTTGCGCAAGTCCTTGCCGAATATTCTGATGGACCCGTGAGAGGGCTTGATTAATCCAAGCAGCATGCGGATGGTAGTCGTTTTGCCCGCTCCGTTCGGACCGAGGAAGCCGTAGATGTCGCCTTTGTTGATTTTTAGGCTGACCTGGTCTACGGCTTTTTTCGACGGGTAGTGCTTGGACAGGTTATAAGTTTGGATAACGAAATCACTCATTGTGCTCACCTCGACCTTAATCTTAACGGCCGAAGGTTAAAGTCAGGGGGGTCTGTTGTTTAAATTTCGTTTAAAAAAATGAGGTGAACTAACGAAAAGACAAAGGGGGGGGAGCCGAAGCGGCTCCGGGAAAAGCGGATATGGAGCGAAGGGTTATATATTCCGTTTGGGATACAGGGAAATAACGGTACCCTCCGATGAACTGGAGACGTCCCAATTCAAGTTCATTTCCTTGACCATGATCGAGACGATCGTCAGGCCGATTCCGGCGCCTTTGTGCCCGGATGCCGCCCTCATTCCGGGGCCTCTATCTGCAATGACGATAGCTGTAGCCCCGTTCCTTACTTCTGCGCGTATACCGACATATTGCCCTATTCCGGCATGTCGGACAACGTTCTGGAGCAGATTATCCAGAATGCGGATGAACCACTGAGGATCGACCATCCATATCGCGGCCTTGTCCGGCAGATCGACTTCCACCTGGATCTGCTCCTTCTCAAAGACCGGATACCAGGATGCTATGGAAGTGCGGGTCAGGCGGATTACGTCGCTTTCTTCCATTTGCAGCGGGTACTTCCCGGCGGACAGGAGGGTGTAGGACATTAGATTTTCAATCAACTGCGCCAAATATTCAGTTTTCTCTTCAATGAGAGCAAGCGATTGTCTGCCGGATTCCGTCAACGTCTCCTTGTGCAAGGAATAGGCATGCCCCCGGATCGTCGTCAGCGGGGTTCGGATGTCATGCGATAAGTTGGCGATGAGCTGCTTGCGCAGTTCTTCTTCCTCCTGTTCCCGCTGCCGGCCGCTCGTTAGTTGTCCGATCATATGATTAAACGAATGCTCCAGTTGGCTGATTTCATCCTTCTTGTCCACTTCAACGGGCCGGGGTATGCCGGCATCGTCAGGGAGGGTCATCGCTTCCTGAAGCCGGATTAGCCGTCTGCGGATTTTGTAGAAGAACAGCCAGGATGCAAACAGGAAGAAGACGAAGATGGAGCATACAATCGCGTACAGAATACGGTTGTCCAGCGTGGCCAGCCATTCTGTTCGCATCAATGAACGCGGAATCTGAATGACCATGAAACCTTGATTCGAGTCCCGGCCGAGCAGTGCGACAACGGTGAACGGATCGGCTTCAATCCCTCTGTTGTCCTTCATGAACCGTATAATCTCCCCCGGCATCCATCGTTTCGGAAGGCCTTCCTGTTCGGGAAGCATCAGCTTCGTCTCGCCCGCGGCATCGACCCAGAACATAGAGGCGAGAGGATATTGCTCCTTCAGTTCTTGCAGCCGCTGACCGATAGCCGCCTCCGACTGCCCGTCAAGCTGTGCGGCTTCGCTATGCCACATTTGCTCGATGGTTTGTCCATTTCCATAAATATTGTCGCGAGAGGACGGTTGGGTAAATAGTTGCGGCGAGTAGTAAAGAAGGCCGGCGAGCGGGACGAGAACCGGCCACATGCACAAGGCGATCAGCACGATCAGCAAATACCGGGCTAACAGAGAATGACGGAATTTCATGATCTTACCCGGTATCCGATGCCCCGAATCGTCTCAATGATTTCCGGGTTGCCGGGATCCCGCTCGATTTTTTCGCGCAGATAGCGAATGTGCACCATTAATGTTTTATCCCCTTCCAGATAGGGCTCCCCCCATACCGCCTCATATATTTGCTCTTTGGTCAGAACTTGATTAGGGTGACGCAGTAAATAGGTGAAGATTTGAAATTGTTTGCCGGTTAGTACGATGTCTCCCCCGGTCCGCGTATCCAGAAACCGGTTTTCTTCCGGATAGATATGGAGATGGCCGAGCTGGAGGAAGGAGGGGGTCATTTTGCCATAACGCCTAAGCAGCACTTCTATTCTAGCGGCCAGCTCATCGGGATGGAACGGCTTGGTTACATAGTCGTCCGCGAACTGCAACCCCTGCAGCTTATCCTCGATCGAGGACCGCGCTGAAATCATCAGGACAGGCGTATCGGGATACTCCTTCTTCAATCTTTGGCCGATGGAGAAGCCATCGAGCCCGGGAAGCATGACATCCAGCAGGACGAGGTCCGTATCCGGCATGTGATTCGCCGCTTGTTCTCCGGAAGTCAGCCAGATCACCCGGAAGCCGCGATCTGTCAAATCATCGCTAACCCACCTGCCGATTTCCTGGTCATCTTCGAGATATAAAACCTGTTTGCTCATCTTCTATCAGGCCCTTTCCATGCATCTGTTAAAATTATAGCATGTTCCGATAACCGGAGCAGCGTAAGCGCCTTGGAGCCGATCCTCCCAGTTCAATTAAATAATAAGCTCCGCCAGCGAACGTGCAAACAAAAAATCCCCGCCTTCCTTAAAGAGGAAAGCGGGGAAAGCTTGAATCTTATTTCTCGGATTGCTTCTGGAGTGCCGCCTTTAACGCATCTCCAAGACTGTTCGACAGGCCTTCGTTATCACTATACTGCTGAATCAGCTTTCGGTTCATTCTGGCGGCCGCCTTGCCTCCGCCGCTATCGCTTAATGATTCTACAATATTGCACGGACGGCATTGGACGTATTTGCCGGCTTTCCCTTCGTGAATCTCCATCTTCTTGTGGCATTGGGGACATCTTTTGTTAACCAGCTTCGGTTCTGCCGCCCGGCGAAATCCGCATTCCCGATTCGGGCAGACGAGCATTTTGCCGCGCTTGGTCTTTCTTTCCTCCATATTTTGTCCGCATTCCGGGCATTTCTTATGGGTTAAATTATGCGGTCTATATTCGATCGTGCTTTGCTTAACCTCACTCACCATCCGAATGGTCTGCTTCCGGATATTTTCCAGGAACCGCTCCATCTGTCCCTGCCCTTTGGCAATTCGCTCCAGCTCGATCTCCCATTGGGCGGTCAATTCGGGAGAACGAAGCTCCTCGGATGCGAGCTCGATCAACTGCCAGCCTTTGCCCGTCGGAACCAGACTGTTACCTTGGCGCTCAATCGTATCGGTGTTGAGCAGCTTCTCAATAATATCCGCACGGGTGGCCGGCGTACCCAGGTTATGCTTCTCCATCTGGGTGAGCAGGGTCGCTTCCGTATAACGGGCCGGAGGCTTGGTGAAGCGTCCGGTTTCCTGGCAGCGCTTGACCGTAAGCTTGCCCTGCGGCTTCAATTCAGGCAGAAGCTGGGAAGAGGGTTCATCGGAAGACGCATCGTTATCGCCATCCTCTTCATTAAAATCGCTTGCCCCGTACACTTCCTTCCATCCGGTCTCCTTCATTTGCTTACCCGTTGCCCAGAACGTCTCTTTCTCCACCTCGATTTGCACCGTTGTCTGGTCGTAGCGGCACGGAGGGTAGAACAGCGCCAGAAACCGGCGGACGATCAAATCATACAGCTTCCGTTCTTCGTTAGACAGAAGGTTGAGCTGTAGGGGCTGCTCGGTCGGAATGATGGCGTGATGGTCGCTTACCTTGCTGTCATCGACAATCCGCTTCGTCACGAGAGGCTTCTGCAGCAGGGGCCGGGCCAACGGCGCATATGGGCCTACGGCAACGCTTTGGACTCGGCCTTTCAAGGTAGAGACCATATCCGCAGTGAGGTACCGTGAATCCGTCCGCGGGTAAGTGACTAGCTTATGCTGCTCATACAGGCGCTGCAGGACGCTAGAGGTCTGCTTGGCGGAGAAGCCGTATCGTTTGTTGGCGTCCCGCTGCAATTCCGTCAAATCGTAGGCCAAGGGCTGCGGAATCGTTTTTTCCGTCTTCTTAATCTGAATGATTTGTCCGGTGCGGCCCTGAACCTTGTTGCGGATCGCTTCGGCCTGCGACCGGTCGAAAATTCTCGGCTCTCCCGAACCGGGCTTGCGCCATATGCCCTGGAAGCTTCCAAAATCGGCTTGCACAGTCCAATACTCAACCGGCTGGAACTTGCGAATTTCGTTCTCGCGCTGAATAATGGTGGCCAGTGTCGGAGTTTGCACCCTTCCCGCAGCCAACTGGGCATTATATTTGCTGGTAAGCGCCCGGGTAATATTCAGGCCGATCAGCCAATCGGCTTCGGACCGGCACACAGCTGATTGATATAGTCGGTTGTATTGTGATCCCGGTTTCAACTGGGCGAAGCCTTCCTTGATGGCGCGGTCGGTCTGCGAGGAAATCCACAGCCGTTTAAACGGCTTTTTCCAGCGGATCAATTCCATAATCCAGCGGGCAACGAGCTCTCCTTCTCTTCCGGCGTCGGTAGCGATGACCAGCTCCTTCAGGTCGTTCCTCCGGCTGAGCCTTTCGATAGCTTTGAACTGGTGAGAGGTTTCGCGGATGACCTTCAATTTCATTTTGGATGGAATGATCGGCAGGTCCTCGAGTTTCCAGGTGGAGAACTTCGAATCATAATCCTCCGGCTCCGCTAAGGTGACGAGATGTCCCAAAGCCCAGGTAACAACGTAGTCCGCACCTTCATAATGGGACTTGTGCTTCTGGCGGGCACCGAGCACGCGGGCTATTTCTTTGGCAACGCTTGGCTTTTCGGCAAGTACTAACGTTTTCATCATGGCTCTCCTTAAACGCTTATGTTTCGGCATTTCAGCCTTAACTCTGTCAGCCCATTGTAACAAAAGGAGCGGACTTTGGACAAGGAGGCGTTTCTTCGCTTCGTTCTTTCCGATTTCAGAGACTCAGAGATGGGGAGGCCGGATTTGTGCGCAAATGTCATAGCTAACTCGCTCGCTGAATTGCTTCTTCTGTGCCCATTGGACTATTATCCCTTCGGCTCAGAAAATTCCACGCTAAAGGACCTGATACATTTACGAGAAAATGAAAGGATTGAGCGTTCTCAGAGAACGATTTCTGACTCAAGGGGATAATCAATCGAAGGGCCGGGAAAAGAACATCCGGTTAGACAAACCCGGAGAAGGATAAGGAGAAAGGGGCATGGACATAAAAACGGCATGACCGCTAAGTAACCCGATCATGCCGTAGTTTGACACTCGACTCGGACGTTTAACTTGAAAAACCGTCTATTTCGTTTTCTTCTGGTGCCGTACTCGCCGAATGGCGTATCTAACTGGATTTCATGCAGTTAGTTTGCTCCTCTTGGAGCGAAAGACGGTAACTAAGTGGAAAAACTACAGCTAGTTTGTGCAAAAAAGGCGATTTCAGCAAAAACCTTCAATATTAACTGTAGTTTTTCCATTTACTTCAATCCTTTTCTCCCATTCGCTTGAATTTACCTACATAAATTACAGTTAAATCGCCCAAGACCAATTAGAAAGCAATGGTTTTCTATTTGTGCGGCATATACATTCTTACCTTTAAATCGATTTTCGCTCTGCGAGAGTAAAGGCTCCGTTAGGTTTTTTTAACACAATAGAATTATAAGTTTCTGTATCCTGAATAGCTTCAAATTCTAAGGCGATAAAAACCTCGTTAAAACGCGGTCGTTCACCCACGAAATACTCCAACAGCAGTTTTTCATTGCTGCAGATCGTTCTGCTCCGATGCTGCCTCCTTAGGTTTGCGGGGAGGAAGGGGACCGAAATATTGAAATAAAGTACATTCGATCCGCCCGTTAAACAGCTTGCGGCGTTTGGTCGGGGGCTGCGCCCAGTAATGCTCAAGCTGCTTGGTCGGACTGAGCACGAATGCCGACCAGGTAGGCAACTCATGAAAGACGGAGCCCAACTGTCGAAGTGCTTTTTCCGCTGCGGAGCGATCTCCCAATCTCTCGCCGTATGGAGGATTGGTGATAATGCAGCCGTAATCGCCGTTCGGCCGGATTTTGGCTACGGGAGTGACTTCAAAGCGGAGTTCCTTGCCTACACCTGCGCTTTTGGCCGCGGCTTTAGCCACTTCGATGGCGCTGGGATCGATGTCGGAGCCGGTAATTTGCAGCTCTATGTCATCGCGCACCAGGTCATAAGCTTCTTCCCGTGCCTGCTGCCATATTTGATCCGGCACTGCGGGCCAATGCTCGGATGGGAATGAACGCCGGATTCCCGGAGCGATATTCCAGCCCAACAGCGCCGCTTCGACCGGGATGGTGCCTGAGCCGCAGAACGGATCATACAGCGGCCTCTCCGGATTCCAACGGCTCAGGAGAAGCATGGCCGCGGCCAAGGTTTCCTTAAGCGGAGCTTCGGTGACCAGCTTCCGGTAACCCCGCTTATGCAGGCTGGGACCCGTCGTATCCAGGGTCAGCGTGGCAATGTCATTCAGAAGCGATACTTCAATAACATATCTTGCGCCGGTCTCTTCGAACCATTCCTTCCGGTAGCGCTGCTTCATTTTCTCAACGATTGCTTTCTTGACAATACCTTGGCAGGCCGGCACGCTGGACAGCTGCGATTTATGGGAGCGGCCCTCGACCGGAAATTCCCCGTTGGCCGGAATCCAGGATGGCCAGTCCAGCGCTTTCGTTCCTTCGAACAGTTCATCGAAAGTAGTCGCCCTAAATTCGCCCATTCGGATCAGAATGCGGTCGGCCGTCCGCAGCCATAGGTTGGTTCGGCATATGGCCAGCTCATCTCCTTTGAAGATGATCCTGCCGTTCTCCACCATCATATCTTCATACCCGAGCTCCTTGAGCTCACGGGCAACTATAGATTCCAGGCCCATAGGACAAGTTGCGATTAATTCGATCTCATTCACCCCATTTGTACAATCCTGTTTGCCGTATTGTTCTTCCCTATAAAAAACCATACAATACTTAAGTATAGGATAATCTGCCCTGCGTGACAAACACTTCGAGGGACAAGGAGGATGACAGAATATGAGTGCTTTGGATGAAGAAAAATATGCGGAGTCTCTGCTTGGGCCGGACCCGGATCTGGAAAGGGTGCTCGAGAGAATTCGCAAGAAGGATATGCCGGAAGTCTCCATTGCACCGGGGTATGGCAAGCTGCTTACGATACTGGTGAGAATAAGCGGAGCCCAACAAATTCTTGAAATCGGAGCATTGGGAGGATACAGCGGAATATGTCTGGCGCGCGGTTTGGGAGATGGTGGGCAGCTGGTTTCTCTGGAGCTGAAGCCCGAGTATGCGGAATTGGCCCGGTATCATATGGAGGAAGCCGGTTTAGGGGATAAGGTTGAATACCGCATAGGAGAGGCGCTGATTTCTCTGGAGGCACTCGCTGTGGAGGGGAGAACCTTCGACTTTTTCTTCATTGATGCGGACAAAGGAAATTACCCTGCCTATCTGGACTGGGCCATAAAATTGGCCAACCCGGGCGCGATCATCGTAGGAGACAACACTTTTATGCGGGGAAAAACGGTTAATCCCGAAAAACAAGGAAATTCGGTCGTCAAAATGAGACAATTTAACGAAAGAATAACCTCGGATGAACGGCTGGAAGGAGTGCTCTTGCCCGCTTATGACGGCTTGGCCATAGCCCGGGTCAAATAGAGGCTTGTGCAGACAATTTTAAAGTAGGAAGCCGCTTCATCTCTATCCGCATACTTAGGAAGCGGCTTTGTTTTACTGAGAATCGAGATCCGCCTCTCTTAATGATGAATCCCCTTACATCCCTGTACTGATTTTCTTTCTGTCTAAGGCTGCAGGGCCGGCTTGATCTTCTGGGCGTTCATTTCATGGAAGCTGCTTTCCTGGACGGATTGCGGCTGAATCAGGCCGATATAAAACAACAACAGCTCCGCACAAAGAAAGGTCACGAGCATTTTCTTTATGTTAATTTTCATCATGCGTTCCCCTCTCTAAACCCTGATTAACATTCCTACTTACATAGACCATTTTAAAATCGATTTCGTTTCATTTATTTTTTAAAAAAGTTGATAATCTTTACAAAATCCATCTTTTGTCACAAAATCGTCAAAATTTTCCTGTTTCAGTTAACTAGACGATCGCATTGGGCAAAAAAATACCCCTCCGAAGGAAACAGCCTCGGTGGGGTGATGATTTACAAATGCAGGATAATGGTCAGCCTGCGTCCTTATCGGCGGAGGCCGTTTTACGGAAGAGGGTTTTCTTGACCCAAAGCACATTTAGCAGCAGAAGTACGGCAGAGACGATAAACAGTCCGCGAATAGTGATCGTGGCCGTCAGAATTCCGCCGGTAATCGGCCCGATCAGATTGCCCAGACTTAACGTGCTTGTGTTGAAGCTGTAAGCGCGGCTTTCCATGCCGTCAGGAGTATATTGGCGGATAATGGCGTTAACGGAAGGAAGCAATCCGCCCATGAAAATTCCGAGGAAAAACCGCGAAATCAGAAGCTGCCATACATTCGTTACCAGAGCCTGCGGAATACAGGCGATCGCAGAGCCGATAAGACAGACTCCCAATATTTTCTCGGAGCCCAACCGGTCTCCCCAACGTCCAAGAATAGGGGAGGAGATCATGTTGGAAAATCCATTGACCGAGCCAACCAATCCGGCCATAAATGCCAGCATTTCGGGTCGTCCGTACAATTCCTGAACATACAAAGGCATTTGGGGCATCGGCCCGAGCAGCGCGAACTGGATCAGGAAGGTTACACAGAAGAGCGCGGGAAGCTGGGGAATTTTCCCCAACTGTCTAAGTCCGGCGAATACGGATACCTTCGGCTGAACCTTGGCTTCTTCTTTGTTAAAGTCTTCTTTCACAAGAAATGCGGCCAGCAGGGAGGCGATAAAGAGCATCACCCCGGTCAGATAAAAAATCGGTCGATAACCCATCGTCGATGCCAACAATCCGCCGAGCAGGGGTCCAAGAATAGTACCCGCCATCCCGCCCGACTGAACCATTCCCATAGCGAACCCGATTCTTTCCTTCGGCGTGTTCGCCGAAACCAGAGAAATCGCCGCAGGGACAAATCCCGAAATTGTTCCGTTCAGCATTCTCAGCAGCAGCAGATGCCAGGCGTCCTGCGCAAAGCCCATCAGTACCATGACAATAGCCATTCCAAATCCGGAGCGGAGCAGCATCATTTTTCTACCATAACGGTCCGCCAAACCGCCCCAAATCGGCTGAAAAATAAAGGAGGTTACAAAATTCGCAGCAAAGATCATTCCCGCCCACAGTGAAAGGTGGCTCGGATCCGACATTCCCATCTCTTGCAGGTAAAGAGGCAAAAAAGGAATGATCATCGTCATTCCCCCCATAACGAAAAACTGTCCGAACCACAGGACAAGCAAGTTAATCCGCCATCGTTCCAAAGTAGCTCGCCTCTTTTCTGTCCATTCCTTCAGTAAAATATTATTATATCAAAAAGCAAAAAAGATACGAAGCGCTAACGTGCCGGGAATGAAGGAGGAATAAAGAGGGATTGCACACCTCGCGAGCTCTATTCCACAAAGAGGGGAGCTCATTCCGTCATTTGGCCTCAGAGAGTACGGAATGGGCAGGGAATTTTGGGGGAATAGTAAGCTCTGGACAAATATCCCTCGAAAAGGAGTGCATGGCCATGCCTTTTGGCGCACATGAAACGATGGAAGCTCATGAAATGTTGAATGAAAAGGTTAATCTCATTAATCATTTCTCGATGTATGCGGAGCAATGCGAAGATCAGCGGCTCCGGCAGATGCTCCAGGCACATCTGAACACGGCGATTCGTCACTACGATCAGTTAGTCGCATACACACATGATTACTCTGCCGCGCAGGGCGGACCCCAGGCTTATGGCATGCCCCCGTCTTCCCCGCAGCAGATCAAATACGGGCTGCATCAGCCCATTCCGCAAATTCCGCAAATGCATGGGCGTCTTAACGATAAGCAAATTTTATTTGCGATGCTGTCCTTTCATAAGCAGTCGGCCAAATCACATATGGCGGCATCTCTGGAATGTGCGGATCCTAACCTGCGGCAAATGCTGATGGATGGGGCAGTGACCTGCTCGAATCAGGCTTATGAGGTCTTCTTGTTCATGAACGAGCAGGGACAATATCAAGTACCGACCATGAATGATCATACGGCCAAAACATTCCTCCACAGCTATAAGCCGATGGAAATGGGAGGGTATGCCGGCGATCCTGCGGGAAGCTCCATATCCGGCGCATACGGCTCGTATCCGGCTTCCAATCGGCCTGGCATGACGCATTCCTCTCCGTATGCCTCCTCAAGTCAGACAGGCACGACATATTCGGGCCCGGTCATGAGCGGATACGGAGCTAATCATGGCGGCGGAGCGGGCTCCTTAGCGATGACTTCCGCAGGCTCTCCGGCAAGGCTGTCCTCCGGCTCTGCATCGGGACAGGGTTACTCCTCCTTGGCATCCGGAACGTCTGGGGCGGGGACTTCGATGACATCGGGAGCCGCAAATTCGGGAGCGTCTACAGTGACGTCCGGCTCTTCTACGGGGGCCGGATCCTCTCCATCTTCCTCATCCGCGGCCGGGGCTTCTATGGCTGGAGGCGGAATGTCTTCGGCAGCGCAGCATAACGGTTCCGGGATGAGCTCCGTTTCTTCAGCAAGCTCCCCCGAAACGGAGGATTCCGCAGGACATCAGTTTTAGTTATCACGGTACGGTAAAATCATAATAAAAGCTCCCTCTTCGCCGATGCGATATGAGGGAGCTTTTGCTTTAGAACAGGAGGAGGGAAGGGGGAGGAGAAGCAAATTTGCCGGGTCACGACCGTTTTCTAGCCTGCCTTCTAATAAACCCTATGGATAACATCCTCGAAATCCGGCTCCTCCATATGTACATCGTCCACTTCTCCCCACTGGTTAAGAATCCGAAGGACCTCCATTGCGGTCGTTTCCTGTCTGTTGCATTGTATGGTAAGCGCCGATTCCTCACGCTCAAGGATCGTAAAGGGCAGATCGGCGGTGGAGCCCTCCTCGGCGAAGGATTGCCGATAGCTTACTTTAATGATTGTAGGAAGCCCGATTCGGTCCCGGAGCTCCTGAATGCTTCCGTTATAAGCGAGGGTTCCGTGATTGATCACGATAACCCGCTGGCAGAGCTGTTCAATATCGTCCATATCGTGGGTCGTCAGCAGAATCGTTTTGTTCAGCTCCCGATTAATTTTCGCCAGAAATTCCCTTATATTGCGTTTCGCAACTACATCGAGTCCGATGGTCGGCTCATCCAGGAACAAGATGTCCGGGTCATGAAGCATGGAGGCCGCCAGATCGGCCCGCATTCTTTGTCCAAGGGACAGCTTGCGGACGGGGGTGGAGATAAATTCATCCAACTGGAGGATCTCGCTTAACAGGGCAAGCCGGGCTTCCTTGATCCGATGATCCAGCTTATACATTGCCGCCAAAATTTCAAACGAGTCCTTCACCGGAAGATCCCACCACAACTGGGTCCGCTGTCCGAAGACGACTCCCAGGTGGCGGACGACTTCCCTGCGGTGCTTTTGCGGACTAAGGCCGAAAATCCGCACTTCCCCGGCGGAGGGATGAAGAATGCCCGTGAGCATTTTGATCGTCGTAGATTTCCCCGCCCCGTTCGGACCGATATATCCGACAAATTCCCCTCTGTTCACCCGAAAGCTAATATCCTTCACGGCGAACTTTTCGGTAGACTCCCGAGATAACAGACTGCGTATGCCTTGGAATCGTCCTTCTTTAACGACCGGAATTTTGAAGCTTTTACTGATTCGCTCAACCTCGATCATTGTTGAACTCCTTTCATGTCGGTTTTTGTACGGAGCAGCCCTGATTTAATTGCCGGTACTCTGATATTTGGACAGTCCCATTCGCCAGAAGCGGAGACCGAGCCATAGAGCGAATGCAGCCAGAGCAGTCGTCAGTACAAGCACCCACAGCCCGTATTGTCCCCGAAGAATATACAAGGAGGGGATATAGTTGACCAGCCCGACCGGCAGAATCGAGACCAGGAGGAGCTGCAGCCACTTCGGGTAGATCAGAAGCGGATAGCGGGCGGCCGTATGCGAGGCATCTTCCGTAATATTCTGTAAATCCCGGACACGGGTAATCCAGAAGCCCATAGTGGCCGAGACCAGACCGATCGTAAACAAGACAACCGCCCCGCTTAAAATGATAAGAACGGTCAGAGGGATGGACGCCACAGTTATTTGACCGGCGGCGAATAATCCTTGCATGGAGATAACCAGAATAATGATCCCCTGCAAAAATTCTCCCAGCAAGATCGTAAAGTTCTGGGTCATTAACGCGAGCAGAATGGGGATCGGGCGGATCAGCAGCTGATCCATCTCTCCGCTGACAAGATAACGCTCGATATGGTGCACATCGGAAGCCAGGCTCCGGTAAATGGACTTGGAGAGGATAAGGACGGAATACAAATATCCGACCTCATATAAGCTCCAGCCCTTGATATTTCCGAATTTGTCCAGCAGGATGGCGACCAGCAAAAATTCCACGACATTAATGAAAGCGGCCATCAGCGAGGAGAAGATAAAATTGAATTTGTACTGCATCCGGCTTCGAATGCTGGCCCGGATTAGTATCCCGTACAGCTTGAGCATGCTCATCCTCCCTGCACCTCCAATTTGCGCCGGACGATGGCGGTCGCACTAAGACAAATCGCGGTCAGCCCTGCGCACCAAAGAATCGATCCGAGCAGAACGATGCCATTATCGTATTCCAGATAGATGCGGGCAGGATAATACTGCAAATAAGGATAGAAGGAGTAACGGCTGATGGCTTTCAGCCAACCGGGAAGCCATTCGATCGGAATGAGGAAACCCGACAATAGAGTGGAGAGAGCATAATTCACCCAGGAGAACCAGCGGGATTCCGTTGTCCATAAGGCGCAAACTCCGATTAGATATTGGATGCAGATAGATATGTAGGCGGCGAATGCAACGGCCGCGGCGGTCAACAACCAGGTAACGAACCGGTCCGGTAACTGCATGGAAAGCAGGACGGTGTAAGCCAGGTAGACGGGGAATGCTTTGTAAACGAGATGATAGCCGATTTGTCCCCATTCCCGCGACATCATCATGTAGAAGAGATGGACGGGCCTCATCATGTCAATGGAAATCTGGCCGCTTCTTACACTTGCTTCCAACCCCAGTCCGTTGGTGACAAAAACGGTCAGAGACAGAATCGTTTGATTGAAGGCGATATAGCTGATCATACCGGAAATTCCGTATTCGCCCAGATTCTGATTCTCTCCTATCCCGACCCAGATCGAAACATAGATAAAGCCAAAGATGGCGCTGGCAAACGTATTCAGGGCATGAGAGCCGCGATATTGCAAATTGCGTGCATAGGCTTTGCGGGCCAATACGTGGAACAGCATGTGGACCTCCTGTTCATTGGTTTTGCTTTCTTGCTTGTCCCGGCTAATAGCCGTTGTTATCCCGGATGGGATGGGGACTGTGTAGATGCGAAAAGCCTGGCTTCCGAAGATGAAATAGAGGAAGAAGGGCGCAGCAAAAAAGAGCGCAAGCCAAAGCCGTTCCAGCGGAAAGCAAGAAAGGAGTTGCACTATTTGTTGTGAAAATATCAAGAGGAAATGAAGACTGGTTATTTAAAGCGGAAACTTGTTGTTGATGATTGAGTCTTACCAAGAGGCTTCTTGCATCTTCGGGGCGGAGCATGCCCTTATGCGATGCGCGGTATATATGCGTAGATAAAAAAAGTGAGAACGGCCATTATTATATCAAAAGAAGGGGGGGCTGACAATGTTTTTTTGGGGGAGATAATCATCCGCTTCATCGGACGGATTCCTGGAGGTAATTGTTAACCGATCAAGGTCAGACCGCATGACGGACATTCTTTATCCGTTATCTTAACCCTTGTCCTGCAGGCCGGGCAAAGCTCCATTTCTGCGGGAATTGTGTCCGAAGCCTTTTTGCTGCTTAAGGACTTCAGTTTTCCGTACAGGCGGCCGACCTCTATTCCGTCAATTTCCAGCACCTGAAGCTCCTCCGTATAAAACCAGTGAATGTTCCCAAGCTCATCGCAAACGGCGGCAGCGGGAATTTCCCCGGCTTCCTCATGCGGAAACAGGTTGCCTCCGAACAAGCTCGGCCGGGCCGCTTTATAAGCGCCAAACCCGGTCCCTAACAACAGATAACGCTCTCCGCTCGGTTTATGCAAAACGACAACAGCCATCTCATTCTCCTCCGATCCCATTAGTTCCTTATAAACCCGGATAATGACTATTACGTTAATATTTTTGATTTGTTTCGATCTGGACAGTGAAAAGTTCTTGTCGAAAAATTCATGGGAATAAAGGTTAAAGGTGCATACAGGAAAAGTAACCCAATC